>NZ_JAAHHC010000099.1:0-10418 GCF_010672265.1 Moorena sp. SIO3A2 | reverse complement strand
CCTTAGATAAGGTCGCCTTTATAACAATAGTTTTAAACCTTTTCTGCATAACCTACAACCCAAAAAGGCGACCTTATCTTACGGTAACTTCAAACCCTATTCTAAGGTTTCGTCTCCGGGATGCCCCTCCGCACCGGAACCATACAAAAAAGTTCAATTTTGAGGCACGTAGGTGGCGGTTAGCTCTTAATTTGTCTTCCCTACTATTTTCATTATAGCATTTTTCAACCTATGCAATACAGTTCCTGTCCGCTCTTTAGCCTCACACTCATGGGGTAGCATTGAGATGTGAGGCTAAAGAGCGGATGAAGCTAAATATTAGCTCAGTATTCTAGCCTACAAACAAGGTGTCTCTAAACTTATAGCCAGTGGTGGCGATATGCCCTAGGCATTTGCCCTATAAGCAATCACTCTCTTGGTGCGGGTTCTCTACTGCTTTTAACAAGCGCTGGGTTCCACCCCATGTTTCATTTGGCTTCCTGATGGGGTGACAACCCAGTTGGATAGATAAGTAATAGATGCACCCTGACTAATTCCCTCAGCTAAGAGCAGAGTATATCCTCTGTAAGTGGCTGAGGTTTTTTTGTGTTGATATCAGTTTTTACAAAAGATTTATGATATAAATATTTATAATAGTTAACATTAAATAACAATAGACTACCTAGAGGCAGGAAAAATTAACTATGGGACTCTTAGGCAATTTGTTCAACTCTCAGACCAAGTACGTTGATGAAGACAGCCAGGACATGGAACAGTCCATAGAAGCTAACCAGTCCCAAGAGTATTTCTTGGACACAGATGAAGCAAAGACCATGGGAAACATTGACTACATGCGCACCCCTGTTAAGGTCAAGAAATCCTTTCCCAAGACCAAGACTGCTGTTTTAAGCGGTGAAGTGGTAGAGCAGACCTCCGCTACGGATAAAGTCACCCTTTCCCAAAATCAGACACCTATGGCCACTTCTGAGACTGCTTCCCAGTCTGGAACTAAATTAGAACAAAACGGTCAGGTAAGCTCTCAACCCCGTCGCCCTGACTCAAGCCTGGATCCGTTCCTCAAAATGGCTCAGGAGCTCAGAAAGGGTTAATTTACTGCTGTGTAGATTGACTCCAACTCTACAGGGCTTGATCAGATATTAACTGCACCAGCGGCAAATTTGATTTTGAGATAATCCTCTTCCATCTTGGCTCCTGAAGGTTTCAGGGCAGCTAAAGCTTGGGGGAGGACTAAATTGCGGCGATGGTTACCAATGCGAACATTCAATTCATCTCCTGTTTGAGTAAGCTGTATTTTGTCTTTGGGGATACCAGGTAGGTACAGTTCTAGGCTGTACTCATTTTTATGCTGTATTACTCTAATGGTGTTTTCTTGGTAATACACTTGAGTGGGATCTTCTGAACCATACAGAGTTTCTTTGAGACGCTCCAACGCTTCAATACCGCACATCTCTTGGGAATAGAGGGGAACTTCTTTAATGGGTAAAGGCCGGAAATTGTCGTGAATTTCTTGGCGGTACTGTTGCTGATTTTCTTTCCAGCGTTGGAAAAATGGGTCAGTTACTTGGTCAGGAATAATCCGATTGGCAACAACTAGATCAGTGGCAACGTTGTATAGGCTTAAGTAAGCATGAGCTCGTAAGGACTCCTTAATCACCATTCTCTCAGGATTAGTAACCAGACGCACTGATGTTTGTTGGTTGTCAGTGAGTACCTTCTCTAGGGCTTCAATTTGTTCATAAAACTCATAGGGAGCATCCATGACCTCTTTATCTGGTAAAGAAAAGCCAGCAATGGGTTTGAATAACGGTTCAACCAAAGGTCTCAGAGCAACTGACATACTTTGTAGTGGCTTATAAAAACGGCGCATATACCAGCCACTGACTTCTGGTAAGCTCAGTAACCGTAGCGCAGTACCAGTGGGAGCTGAGTCAATAACCAGAACATCGAACTCGTCTTCATCGTAGTGACGTTTCATGCGGACGAGACCGAAAATTTCATCCATACCAGGAAGAACGGCTAATTCTTCTGCCTGTACCCCATCTAAGCCCCTAGCTTGCAGCACTTGGGTAATGTAACGCTTAACCGCTCCCCAGTTTCCTTCCAATTCCATCAGAGCGTCAAGTTCTGCTCCCCAAAGGTTGGGGCGAACTAATCGGGGGTCGTGACTGAGTTCAATATCAAAACTATCTGCTAGGGAGTGAGCTGGGTCAGTACTCAGAACTAGGGTTTTGTAGCCTAACTCGGCGCAACGCAAGCCAGTAGCAGCGGCTACAGAGGTTTTTCCTACTCCTCCTTTACCGGTCATCAAAATTACGCGCATGGTATGCTCCAGCTGTTCTGAGAAAAGTTTAGATTTATTTACTTTACATTACTGTACAAAAGCTGCTTAAGTACGTCCAGGCGTGAACAGTCCCAATAATCTATATGAGAAACAATTAATCCCTCAGCATTCAGCTTTAACTCGCTCCAGCCAGGAATAGTCATTCGCGGTTTCCAGGGTAATGGCGTAGTCCAGCTCAGAGTCCAGCGGGTTTTTATTGTATCTCCTGACTGGGAAATGTTTTGCAAATCTAGATGGGGCTCAAGGAACCAGCGATTGATAAAGGCAATCATTTGTTTGTAACGCTCAAGCCCGCGAAACTGGTTGAGGGGGTCTTTAAAATAGACGTCTGAGGCGTAGATGCTATAAGTTTGGTCAGCTGGGAACCTTTGATAGTCTTGTTGGATAATTTGGGCTATGGACTGACGAATCTCTTGTCGGTCACGGTCTTCAGTGTTATTATACCGATTTGTATTCATACGTTGTATTCATACAGGTATTAATAACCTAATATATTTCGTTATTTAGTTGTGAGTCGTACTGGCATGTTCAAACAAGGCTTTTTCAGCAATTGCACCTAACCCGACCGAATCCAGAAGTTTGTTCCAAGCTTCTGCCAAGTTCTCGTCATTGGGGCGCTGCCTTCGCAATTCTACCAGAGTCGTTAATGTTTCGTACCAAAGCCGATCATTTGCGTAGATCACAACACGCTGTTGGGGGGTTGCTTGTTTTAAACGCTCCGCTAGGTTTGGAGCTTCTTCAACTCGCTTGACCCCACCATCAATATAGATATTGTTTGACGAGTCGCCGGGATCAATCAATCTTACCTGCCAGTCATAGTTCTGATTAACTTCTAAGGGAGGTAGGTTAACAAAGGTAGGAAGCGTTATACTCCTAATTCCATGATTTACCGTATCCGGTAAGGGATACTTGACTGAGTAAACCTCCTTTTCATAGGCATCTTTCAGCACAAACTTTAAATATAGCCCTGATGCTGATTCTATACAGGGCATATACCAAGAGAAAGTGGGGTATTCAGCAACCGTTGTTCCCATCCCAGAACTGGGAACCAACGCTACAGGATTTTTCAGGTTTGATTTCTGGCATTTGGTAGCCTTAGTTCCTCCAGGACCCCTAGTTCCTCCAGGACGTCCGAGATCAGAGGGTGTACCATTTCCGTCGTCTGAAGGTGGATCATATTCAGATAAATAACTTTCCCAGTGGTTCGGTATCTTCTCAATCAGTTCCCTGCCTAGGGAAGAACTCGCCTGAGCTTGTACCTGGGCTGGAAGATTGACTGCCAGACTGAAAGCCAAAGCAACCGTTAAGAGCGTAAATTTTGATGAACGTGTTAACCAAGCCATGATAAAACTATTCCCTGGTAGAGCCAAGTTTCTCTTAAGTAAGCAGGATAAGTAACAAGTATGGCATAACAACAGCCCTTCGAGGCACCCGTAACCCCTATAAGAGGATCAGGTTTTCATACCTTACCTGCCTCATTTTAACAATAACTTCAGGTATTTGAGACATCGCCACTATAAGCTTATAATCTTGTCGAAATCTTCATCTGTTCTTCATCTGATTTACTCATGATTATGAATTCAGCTTCATTTTTGAAAGAGCGACAAAAATTCGACAAAACTATCAGACCAATTGGAGCATATGCCTTGCAAGGTATAGCATTTTGGAGAGAAAAAATAATTGCTATCGACTCGATAAAGGGCTATCTCTTAGAAATTGATCCCTTCACAGATAACACAAGGATTTTGAATCCAGAACGGGACTCAGATTTGGTCGGTGTGAGTGGTTTAGCCCTGGCAGGAGAAACCCTATGGTTAACGCTACAAGATAGTGTCTATTTTTGCCATATCAATGATAATTTAACCCTACAACACTTTGTTGATTTGCCTTACACCGCTAACGGAATCGCTGTTAAAGATTCAACTGTTTATGTTACCTGTAAAAAAGTTGGATATATTATTATTTATAGCAGCAATACAGGTCATGATATTACCCGGTTGCGTTCTCCCGGAGTTGGCATTGAACATATAACAATCCGCGATGAAGAACTGTGGGTATCGGATGACCAAGAACAGACAGTTTACTGTCTTGATCGAGCAACTGGCGAAATTCAGTTCAGTGTACTCACCCCCTTTGAAAATCCTACTGGCTTAGCGTTTTGTACTGACCCCCAGACGGGAGACGATACCCTCTATGTTGCTTATGCAACTGAGGAGGCTTACATCCGGGATAACCCTAACGCTGATCCTAATTATGAATTGCAGTATCGCGATCGCACTTTTATTCATCCGTTACACTTTACCTACAATCCGGAAGGTCGCTATGCACTCTCCAATGGCTATTTAATCGAAATGTCCTATGTCGAGGAACTTGACCCCCTCAAGGATATCGAGTTGAATGATTTGGAATGGCGAATTGCCTTGCCATCGGAAACTGACCGACAAAAGGTCTCAAAAGTCGAACCTGTGGGTATACCCTTTACTATAGACGTTCAAGATGGTCAGCAAGTTGCCGTTTTTAAGTTTGACAACCTCAAGCCAGGGGAACGCCATATCTTTGGTTGGAAGGCACTCCTAGAAGTCTGGAGTATCAAGTACCGCCTGACACCACGGGATATGGAGGGGTTGCCTGAGTTACCGCCAGAATTTCAGAACCGTTATTTGGTCGATGATGACAAGTTAGCCATGGATACAGAAATCATCCGCCGTTCGGCTAAAGAAGCAATTGGTAGCGAAACGAATCTGTTGCGGCAAATCTACAGTATTCGCAATTATGTCTACGACAAACTTTCCTACCACGTGACCCCTAAAATAGATACTCCAGACATTGTGCTACGAAGGGGTGTGGGGTCTTGCGGGGAGTATTTGGGAGTATTGCTAGCTTTGGCACGCCTTAATGGGATCGCGTGCCGCACTGTTGGTCGTTACAAATGCCCTCCCCATCCTGACCAAATCGGTATTCCTTTGGTACCAGATTTTAATCATGTTTGGATGGAATTTTATATCCCAGGAATCGGCTGGCTACCCATGGAATCCAGTGCTGATGATACGGTTGAAGGGGGTCCTTATCCCACTCGGTTTTTGATGGGTCTTGCCTGGTACCATATAGAGATCGGTAAAGGAATTAAGTTTGAAATCCTGAAGAGCCAAGGGGTGCCTGTGAAAAAGGAAGATATTTCCATTGGTGAGTTAGCCATTAATCATGTGCGGTTTAAGATTGTGGCAGAATTGCCCAGTGGTAGTGCTTCAATCGAACAATAAGGACTACTGCTGGCAAGGGTAGCCGGAAAGAAGTGGGTTGGAGGGGATCTAAGACCAAATCAAGGACGTAACTCCTAGACTTGGGCTACCCCCGTGATTTCAGAAGCGTACACCATACCTGCTGGGATTGGTGTGCGGTAGTTCACTATAGGTTAGGGGGAAATTGAGTCATGGATGTTATTCCAGCTATAGACTTACTTGAAGAAAAATGTGTGCGGTTAGTCCAGGGAGACTACCAGCGTGCGCAAGTATTTAACGATAACCCAGTCGAGGTAGCGAAACAATGGGTTGAACAAGGTGCATCACGGCTGCATGTGGTTGATTTGGATGGCGCAAAACTGGGTACGCCAGTGAACACTAAGGCAATCGAAGCAATTGTGCAGGCGGTACCTGTGCCAGTGCAAGTCGGTGGTGGATTACGCTCCCGCTCCGGAGTGACTCAACTGTTGACTCTAGGCGTCGATAGAGTCATTATAGGGACGGCAGCGGTGGAAGACCCTTCCCTAGTAGAACAGCTTTGCACTAAATTCCCAGGGAAGATTGTAGTTGGTATTGATGCTCGTCAGGGATGGGTGGCCACTCACGGTTGGTTAGAAACCTCAGAAATTGCAGCAATTGACCTAGCTGAGCAAATGACTCAGCTGGGAGTAACTACGATTATTTACACCGACATTCACCGGGATGGAACTCTGTCTGGACCAAACCTAGACGCTCTAAGAGAACTAGCAAGCCATATCTCGATCCCCGTGATTGCTTCTGGGGGTGTCAGTTCAATCACTGACCTATTGAGTCTACTGACCCTCGAACCTCTAGGGGTTAGGGGTGTAATTGTTGGTCGTGCGCTTTACACCGGAGATATGTCTCTCAAAGAAGCTATTCAAGCAGTCGGTCCTGGAAGGTTACAAGATATCCCTCTAGATATGGGCTTTTCTAGCTTTGGTTGATCACTCGTCAATGGAAAAATGGAAAATTGATCTGATTCGAGCCAAATACCCCATGATCAGTTTTTCATTCTCAGGGGTAATATTTTAAGATAATAATTTGTCTAATTGCTTCCTGATTACACTGTAAAAGTTTAGTAAAGGGGGAAAGGGCAAGGAATTCCAACCATTGACCTTTTCCTTTTTATATTTATAACTGAAATTAAAGACAATACTACTAAACTCAATTGCCTTCTTCAAGTGTTATTTAGCTAGGCAGGAGGACAAGGTAATGGGGAGATAGGTAGATAGTGCTACCTATGAATGTAACTTGGTACCAGTAAACACCATTCCCCTAACTTAACCATTCCTTCATTTTATCCGGATATTTGATAAGTTTTGCGTAAAATTTTCCAGTTCTAGTGTCAAAAACTAGTTTGTTAACACAAACTAACTACAGAGCTGATGGTTAGTGGCAACTACTGAAGGTATGATAGGGGAGCGATTAGCCATAGGTTCAGTTACTCTTGAACATAACTTAAACCAATAAATAAAAAGGCACATATAGAGATGGGCAATAAATCAGAGCTTTTCCCACAGGGGAATGGTAAATATATCCACTCACAGCCCGTCATCTACCACACTAGAAACTCAAAATACTATCAGGATGGGCGTAAGCTAGAGGAGATTTGGACGATCATACGGCGTCGCTTTTTAGTGGCTGCTGGTGTAGCAATTACGATAACAGCTAGTATTTTTGTATGGACCTCTAATCAGAAACCTCTGTATGAAGGCAAGTTCCGGCTGCGTCTGGAGCCTCTGACAGCACAGGATCATGAAAATCAATCGATACCAGGTTTTGAAACCTTGGCTTATAAAACCCAAATGCTGGTACTGCGTAGTGAAAAACTCATCACTCCCGTGATTGAGGAAATAAACAAGCGCTATGGCAAAACTAGCTACAAGTCTTTAGTCAAGAATAATCACCTGAGGATCAAACATATTGAAGGAACTAGTGTCTTAGAAGTTCGTTACCGGGATAGTGATCCTCAAAAAGTTCACTTTGTTTTAAAGCAGCTTGCCGATAATTATATCAAGTACTCCCGCCAACAAGAAGCAAGTTACCATCATAAGGACCTTGAGCTAGCAAATAGAGAGTTGCCTCAAGTACGCCAAGAAGTAGACAGACTGGAGGAAGAACTGCTGAAGTTGGAGCTAGGGTACAAGTTGATCGATTATGATAATCAAAAACAGCAGCTTTCAACTCAGATTAGCCAGATTAAGCAACAGCAATTAGATACTCACATCCAGCTTAAGGAAGCTCAGTCCTTCTACCAGATCATCTCTCAAAAGCTAGGACTGTCATCAAATCAGGTCAAGGACTCTCGCGCCTCGGAGTTAGCTCTGGCTCAAGTGAATTTGGCTGAAAACCCTTACTACCAAAAGATGCTCAACCACCTAGAAGAGGTTGAGGCTGAGATCGCTATCGAGTCAAGCCGCTATACTCCAGACAGTCCAACCATCAAGACCCTACAGCAGCAAAAGTATAATTTCTTATCCCTGTTACGCTCTGAAGCTGAACAGGTACTAGGGATCAAACTAACAAATACAGATGTTCCTAAGATATCACCCAATTCAATTCACCAGCAGCTCACTCAACAACTGGTAGATCGGAGCATCCAAATATCAGTTTTGCAAGCACGACAACAAGCTCTTGCTGAGGAAGAAGAAAGTCTTGAGCAAGACATGAAACAGATGTTGGTGATAGATCCAACCTACACCAGTTTACGGCAAAAACTTAGAGATAAAACCCAACGATTAGACACTCTGTTGGAGCTTAAGGAAAGCTTCCAGCCTTATTCTTGGGAACTTATTCTCAAACCCAAACAGCCTCAATATCCGATTCCGCAACATCAGGAACTTCAGATTATTTTGGGAGCGATCGCAGGTATATTACTGGGTGCAGGAACAGGGTGGTTGATGGAGCGCTTAGACCATGTGTTCCACTCTCCCGACGAACTTAAACATCATACCCAATTGCCTCTTCTTGGTGTTATTCCTTACCATCCAGCACTTAAGGCAACCAAGTCATCAAGCTGCAAAGGTATACCTTTTGTTCCAAGCTTCCCTAAGAATCAGAAAAATAACTCAACGCCAAAACTGCAGCAAGCTTCTCCCTTTTTAGAGGCGTTTCGGTTCCTCCATCGCAATATTGGCTTACTCGGCTGCGATAAGCCAATCCAATCTATTGTGATTAGCTCAGCTAGACCAGCAGACGGTAAATCTACCGTTGCTGTCCACCTAGCTATAGTGGCTGCTGCTATGGGTCGGCGGGTGCTACTGGTGGATACAGATCTGCGCCGTCCCCGGGTACATAAAATTTTTGGTTTGAACAATCAACTTGGTTTGAGTGACGTCCTTAGTAAGGGGATCAAAGCTAACCGAGCCATCCAGCAAGTGCCCCTGTGGGATCATCTTCATGTGCTAACTGCTGGTTCCCCAGCACATGATCCGATTCGGTTACTATCTGCGCCAAAGATGGGAACTTTGATGGAGCATTTTAATGCTGTTTTTGATTTAGTTATTTATGATACACCTCCCGTGATCGGACTTGCCGATAGCCGCCTTCTAGCAGCTAACACGGATGGTATGGTCTTCGTAGGCAGATTAAACAAGACTGACCGCTCAGTTCTAATGCAAGCCTTGGATGAACTCAAAACCTCTAGGACTAATCTTTTAGGTATTGTTGCTAATGATGTTGAGAACTACGCAACTAGCTCCTATTATCACCATCAGGACTACTATACAACCGATTCAGCAACCATGAAGGTGAAAAAGCTTCTAGATCAGAACATGAGATGATATGAAGTCCAGTTAATAACTTTTAATATGCTTGATTGCTTTTTGTTAATGGTTAATGGTTAATTGACCATTAATCATTATAGTTAGTGATCAGTAGCTGGGGATGAAAATACGTATGTTAACAGGACTAGCATCACCCTTGACACCATCAAGGTTAGTGTGAACAGGACTAGGGAAACCTCGACAGTTAAGCGTAACCGTTTACCCTTACGATACAAACGTTTATCCGCTACAGGGTGAGCAGTTTTAGAAAAGAGTGTTAATGGTTGATGAGGCTGATAAGGATTCCAGAATACATGGGCACCTAAATTCTGATCGGCACAGGGTTTCATAGTTCAAAATTCGAGGTAGTGTGTTGAGAGCGAACCAGCGTTTACGCCCTGTGGTGTAAACGTTAGTAGTAAAACTGAGATAGTTCCTGTCTCAGTCTTGATAGTGATGCTCAACCCTGTCCAAATTGCTTTGGACGGGCTTGTCGTATTCAACCAAGGCTTACGTATTTGTTTTAGAGTAATGCGAGAGGCAGAGAAGGGGGTAGAGGGGGAGGAAGATGATTTTGTTTGGTTATTTTGTCTTTCTTCCAAGTCCACCTTGTCTTCCTTGTCTTCCTTTTCCTGTATTAGATACAGAGCAATGGTTTAGCCCTGGGATAGGTAGGGTTTTGATGGCTGAATTTGGTAATGCCTGCTACAATATAAGAATTGACTTTAACAACAATTTAGGGCATCTAATTAAAATCTTGAACCCAGTCGTTTCAGATAAGTTGAGGGGTTTGACCCCCTAATTGATTGAGTTTTGTTATTTGGGTTAGCTTGATTGGGTGAAAAAGGGGATGCGATCGCGTAGCGGCTCTGTAAGAGCATCGCTTTTTAAAGTGATGATGAAAATCAAGAGTTAGTGTCATACCACTGGGGGGGCGACGAAAATAGTTATAAAGCAGACAGGACAAGCGATTTAGCTCTCATTCCTCGTAAATAATACTTCCATTTATTACGATTAAGTCTCATTAATTCTCGTACTAAATTAATACACTCA
>NZ_JAAHHC010000098.1:0-10464 GCF_010672265.1 Moorena sp. SIO3A2 | reverse complement strand
ATAGCTGATAGCTGATAGCTGATAGCTGATAGCTGATAGCTGATAGCTGATAGCTGATAGCTGATAGCTGATAGCTGATAGCTGATAGCTGATAGCTGATAGCTGATAGCTGATAGCTGATAGCTGAATGCTAATAGCTGATAGCTAATAGCTGATAGCTGATAGCTGAATGCTTACGTTTTGTATGCACCTAATTCGATGGTGTAGCTTTTGGTGCCCCTGATGGCTGACTGGTTTGAGGTTTAAGAAACAGTGCTTCTTGGGCAGATTGCCCTTCACCCTGAGAACCGAAATACCAAAGCGCTGCTCCTGCTTCAGCACGGGTGACTGGTTTTTTAGGCTGAAACAATATTGTATAACCAAAAACTCGGCGAATGTTTGCCAAATCGCCATTTCGGAAATCAGCTAAGACGGCTCGCAATGCTTTCGGGTCAATTTCAGCGGTATCTTTGAAGCCCCAGGTTTCTTTCACTGCTTCAATAGAGGCTTTGGGCAAGGCTTTACGAGTATCGAGAGGCACTTTCCACAACATCAGATTTTCCCTAGTCAACGGTGCATCTGGACGAAACAATACTGCGGTAGAATCGCCACTGAGGGGACTAGGAATTAATCCAGCATCAGCTAATCCCTGAATATAGGGAAAATCAGGATCCGTACGAGGCACATCCTGAAATGCAGGTTGAGTAGTGTTGGATGCTAAACGGATTTGCAATCCTGGACGATTAGCATAGATTCGATTATTGGCATCCATTAGCCAACGGGCGTACTGACGGCGGTTTATGGTTTGATTCGGGGCAAACTGAATACCTTGACTATCAGTATTAGTTTTTGGGTTAGTCGTGTCTGGCGTTAAGACTCCCAATTTTGCCAAATCTGCCACATACTTACGCAAATCTCGGGGGACTTTATCCAAGTCAGTAAATTTCTCTGGTTGTCCTGACCTGACCTTAGCTGGCTTACTGGCGACCTCAGAGGGTGGTTGTGGTTTCTCAGGTTGTGTTGGTTTTTGAGCTTGTGTTGGTTTCTGGGGTTGTGTTGGTTTCTCAGGTTGTGTTGGTTTTTGAGCTTGTGTTGGTTTTTGAGCTTGTGTTGGTTTCTGGGATGGTTGTGGTTTCTGGGATGGTTGTGGTTTCTCAGCTTTGGTATCCTTACCATCCCGGACGTACTGAATATCAAATGTAGTCACACTGCTGTTGGTAGCAACCGCTGGGGGCTTTGATGAAGAGGCAGCAGTGGATTTGCCAGTAGTGCCACGAGCAGGAATCGAAAGGGTAACATCCAAGTCATTACGACGGACGATGAATGTGCCACCATCTTGATCCTCTGGCTGGTCGAGGACTTGCCAGCCTCCCGACTCAAAGGTCTTTTGGTAAAAGTTCTGAATTAAATTAATTGGGTCAGGGGATGACCAAATCGTCAGCTTACCTGGACCAGCAGCATCTTTGAGGGGTTCCACTTGTTCCAAGGTTGCTTCTTGATAACGGGGAATCTCAGTGGGGAAGTCTTCTGGCAACGGTACTGACTTCTGTTTCTGGGGAGTACTTTGAGGCTTATTCGGAGATGGCCCACTCAAGTTTTTGGGTGGGTTATCTTTCAGTTTGGGGTCTGCTCCCAAAGACCGCTGCAAAGCGTTACCTAGGTTAGTGTTGGCGCAGGCACTCAACAAACCGAGAAGACAAACCGCTAAACTTGCACGTAGGACAGAGTGTGGAAACAGCACGGGCATTGTCCAACAACAGTAGTTACCTTTTAAACTAACGCAAATTCACAAAAGGGCAATCAAGCATGTTATCCTGGCTGAGTTGCCAAACTAGGAAAGATGTTTAGGGCAAGGGCTAGGCCAAAATACCGAGTATTGTCAATTTAAATGTCAATTTAAATCTTGTATGGATGCACAGAAAAAGAAATTAGCAGCACCGAGTGAATCTTCTGAATCTGTTCAGGAGCAGCAAGCAGATGCTCAGGGTCAACAACCGGACAAGGGTGGCACGCCATTTTGGAAGCAAGTACAGGAAAATTTCCAAATTATTGCGATCGCACTAGCCTTAGCTCTATTGATTCGAGTATTTGTGGCAGAACCTCGCTACATTCCCTCGGATTCCATGTACCCGACGTTGGGAGTAGGCGATCGCTTAGTGGTCGAAAAAATCTCTTACCGTTTCCATACCCCAAGAGTCGGTGACATTATTGTGTTTGAACTACCGCCACAATTACAAATTTTGGGTTACTCAAAAGACCAAGCTTTCATCAAGCGGGTGATTGGCACATCGGGTGATACGGTTCAAGTCAAAGATGGCAAAGTTTATCGCAACGGTACTCCTCTAGAGGAGGACTACATTGCCCAACCTCCCCATTATCAGATGGGGCTGGTGCAGGTGCCAGAAGATCAGCTATTTGTGATGGGAGACAACCGCAACAATAGCAACGATTCCCATGTTTGGGGTTTTCTAGGTAAAGACAAAGTCATTGGTCGTGCCTGTTTCCGTTTTTGGCCACTTAGTGACCTTGGTTCGATCTGAACTATAGCAGTTTTCAATTGGGTGAGGTACGTAAGTATTCAGCCGTCAGCTGTCAGCTGTCAGCTGACGGCAGTAATTACCATTACCCATTACCCATTACCCATTACTAATATTAAGGTTGTGTGAACTTAAGCCCTCTACGGATTTCGTAACTTACTATAAGTTTAACTAATCAATTTTACTACTTAGGGCTGATGGGAATTAGATGGTAAACCTATATAGCAAGGGAAGTATAGTTTAGGACATAGTCTTTTGGTTGAAAGGGACTTCGGAGCAGGGAGCAGAGAGCAGAAGATGTCTTAAGCTTTACTTCGACTGCTATATAATTTAGCTCAACTAACGATGTCGCTGTTCAAGCTAATGTTTTAAAGCCTTGAGAGCACAAAGCTAAATTTAATCGACATCAGGGCTTACTTTCTAAGTAAGCGCTATAGTTAAGTATTAAAGTTTAGCAATCATTTATCAATAGTTATTAATTATTATAAGCAAAACTTATAATTCAATAAAATAATGATTTTGTGAATCCTACCGATTCATAGTTTCGGAGAGAGAAAAATCTAGTTAAATTTAATGAATATAAACATAAGCAAAAGGTAAATAATTTTCTCGTTTGTAGGTTTACTATAAGCATTCAGCCGTCAGCTTTCAGCTTTCAGCTGCTGCCAAGGATTCATAGTCTTGGGCTGATGGGCTTTTCCCCAGACTTTGAATTCTCTAAAATCTCGAATGCTTAAATTCTACCGTTTGAGGTTTATTTTAAGCATTAGGCTGACCGCTGACGGCTGATAGCTTAATGCTTAGGATTTACTGATCTTACTTTGGAGTAGTTTATTGATATCAAGTCCGGTAGCATCAGTATTGTCTAAAACAAGAGTATTCAAGGAAAAAGGGCACAAAAAAGCCGACTATAAACCAGGGAATCAAACGGACTTGATATCAAATTTCAGAGTAAGGTCACTGTCTACATCTAAGAGTTGCAGCATAAAACTATCATGAAAAAATTACCAATAGCTATGGCTGGGGCAGTAGTTTTTAGCCTAGGAACAATAGGAACAGCTCAGGCGGCATCCTTCCTCTCTACTTCCAATGGACAAGTTGGAAAAATCGATACTTCAACCGGAAAATTCACACCATTGAACAGCGACGGTATCCCCTTTTTTGATATAGCTTTATCAAATAGTGGGGAGCTATTTGGTGTCACTCCCAGCGCTTTGTATAGTATTGATAAAAGCACGGGTTTATCCTCCCTAATTGGCTACCTTTTTGCGTTTATAAATGCTTTAGGGTTTTCTGATGATGATAACGTGCTTTACGGCGCTGGAGATGATAGTTTTTATACTATTGATACCTCTAGTGGTGCTGCATCATTAGTGGCTACAATTCCTAACTTCAACAGCAGTGGCGACATAGCATTCGATTCTGTAAATAATCAATTTTTTGCCACATCACTCTCTGTTGACGGCAGCTCTGACATCTTGTTCTCTATCGCTAATGACGGTACAGCTACTGAGATTGGTAGTATCGGCTTTAGGGATATATTTGGCTTGTTCTTTGAAAATGGAACCTTGTTCGGTTACACAGCTGATCGACAACAGATCACCATCGATCCAACCACAGGAGCAGGTACTTTTAGTCAAAATGTCGCCTTCGGGGGTATTAATAGGATCTTTGGAGCAGCAGCTGTTTCTAAGACTACTGTTCCTGAACCGATGTCGGTGCTAAGTCTGCTAGCAGTAGGAGCCTTTGGTGCCAGTGTGCTCTCTAATCACAAACTGTAATAGCAACGCTATAGTTAAAAGCTATAGTTAACTGTTGATGATTCACGGTAACCAACCTACACTCTCCTACCCTGGTGAGGGTAGATTGGTTACCCAACCACTGAGATCCACTGCTAAGGTTTGACCCAACTTGAGTAGGGGGCTTGGGGAAAGTGAAGTACTAAGGGAAGCACTGGAGGTACACATGTTACATAGCCAGGGATAGCTGCCATTGCTATCACTATCTTTACTATCTTTCTTTAAGTCTTGGCTTTGGATCAGCTGAGGCAAAAGTTGGTTATGTAAGTACTGCAAGTAAAGTTCTTGGCAACGATCTAAGGATAAGCTTAGATTGAGCTGATTGCCTAGATCAATCATTTTGTCTAGCCGTTGAATATCGACTTCCACTTCCTCTGGGTTGCTATCGTAAAGAATTTGCCAGAGCGTACGCAAAATTAACTTTTCTAAGGTTTGCTTGACTTCTAGGGTATTCAACTGACAGTGGAGATGATTCGCTGCTATTGCGATCGCTTCTAACTCTGCCAAGCTACTCCATACCACCTGCTGATCACTGCTATCACTATCTAATGCCCTAATCACAGTAATACACTGATTGGATATAGCAATTTCTGCTGCTACTTGCAACTCCTTGGGAACAGATAACCCACCCTGATGGAAAGCCATCAAGGCTCTATAGTTATCCCGATAAACCTGGGTATAGAGCTGATCCAAACGGGTCAAGGTTTCCTGGCTCAACAGCTGCATAATCCGGTGTCGCTCTTCAGCAAACAGATGCTGCAAATTAAAATGTTGCTGCCCAAACAGCTGATTCATTACCAAAATTGTGTGGGCTGCACTGCCTTGGTCTAGGGCATTAAATAATGTGTCCAACCGCTGGCGGTAGCCTCGACATTCAGCAAGGGGTTGAATACAGCAGTGGAAGTCCCAACCACCTAGGTATAGCAAGGCAAACACAAAATCATCACTTTCCCTAGTTATTTCAGAAACCAATTGTAACTGTCCCACAGCTAGGGTTAATGCCCCGATTCGTTTTAGCTGGTAATATTGCTGATGGGCATAGTAACAGTAGATTTTGTCTTCTTGGGAATAGTTGTTAAATAGGGAAGTAATGGCATAGTCTGCTACTACTTGCTTCCAGCTAACGTGGGCTGACACCACTAGTTGGCGATAAATCTGGTCACCAGTTTTAAAGCATTCCACATTACTGGGTGCTAGAGCAAGGCGTTGGATAAATTCTTCTTGCAGTTGGACTTTAGCAACATCACCAGCTAACTCGATAGCACGGGCAGCATACCGCAGAATCTGAACCCCTTCTGGACGGGAGATTTCCTCAAAAAACCAACCACAACTGGTATACATCAGCAGAGCATGACGCTGCATTTCCAGGAGTCGTAAGGCATCCACTTGTTGGGCTTGAGCCAGTGGGTGAGTACTATGACGCTCCAGAAAACTTTCCACATTGGCTGGGGAACGGTTCTGAACCACTTGGATATACTCATCCCGGGCTAGCCAAGGGTCATGGAAGAATTGGCTAGCAGTCTCTTGATATACCTGAATCAATTCATCCCGTAACCAATCCAGGGCATTCCGCAGGGGACGACGCCACGTTTGGTACCACTTCCCGCCACCACCACAGCCACAATCATCTTGCCAACGGTCAACCCCATGGGAGCAACTCCAGGCTGTTACTGGCTTCAGTACCACTTCCCAGGTGGGCGGATTAAAGCTAAGGTAGTGGGCAAAGTTGGTTACTGTCCAGTTGCGCTGGGGAAACTCATGGGTAAAAGCGTAGGCAATACACTTCTCAGTGCCTGTTTTGTGATGGCCAAAGGTTTCCCCATCCGTTGCCACAGCAATCAACTGGGCACTGCGATGATCCCCACGTACTGCTTGACCCAAACGCTTGGCGAAGTGTTCAGTACTGCTGAGTAAATCATTGAAGCCCATATCTCTGGAGATTGGGCCATCATAGAAAAAGATATCAATAAATTTGCCATTTTTGAGGAAGCAACGGTAAGGCCGAGTAGGGTCAATCTGAGCACCTCCCACTTCCTGCCATGGAGAATTACTATTGTGTTCACTGGTGAGTTCAGTGGGAATTGGGCGGCAACGTTGAGCTTGGGCAGGGGCTAGGATAATAAAGCGAATATCTTCTGCTACCAATGCTTCCAAGGTGGGATAGTCTACTGCCGTTTCCGCCAGCCACATCCCTTCGGGTTCACGACCAAAGCGGGAACGGAAGTCCGCTTTTCCCCAACGGATTTGGGTGTATTTGTCCCGTTCATTGGCTAAGGGAAGGATGATGTGGTTGTACACTTGAGCGATCGCATTTCCGTGACCATTTAAGCGATCGCAACTCTTCTTGTCCGCTTCCAGAATCCGCTGATACACTTCCACATCGTAATTTTCCAGCCAGGACATTAACGTTGGACCAATATTGAAGCTCAAATACTCATAGTTATTGACAATATCTATTACTTCTCCTTGGTCATTTAATACCCTAGCAAAGGCATTGGGGCGGTAGCACTCATAGTAAATCCGTTCGTTCCAGTCATGAAACGGAGCAGCAGTAGGCTGACGCTCAATCGTATCTAGATCAGGGTTTTCCCGAGGCGGTTGGTAGAAATGACCGTGGATAGTAATATAGACACCTGTGGCAGGATCTAGGGGGTCGTTGTTGAGCGTCGAGTAGTGTTTGATCTTGGCAGTGGACTTAGCAGTGGACTTTATTTCCTCAGCTTGTAACACTAGCAGTTCAGCTACTGAAGTCATGGGAATATGCATTCAAAAAACAGCAACACAGCTCACCCAACCCGATAACTTCATGTTTGGGACCCGGAGCGCGAATACCCTTGAGCAAACTTATACTGGTTTGGCAGTAACGAACAAAAGTAGCGGATAGTTGGGACAGCGGATAGTTGGGACAAACGTTAAATGCTTAACACAATGATTAATTCAACCGCAAGGTTTAATTCAAGTAACTCCAATCAGTTTATGCAAATTGCGGTAATCTTATCAATCTTCACCAGATCATAGCAAATTTCTATGGTTAAAAAATATACCCTAGGACTGATGCGCTTGAGGAATCGTTGAGTTCTGAAAAGCTTTATTGAGCACACCAGGGACAGAGTAAGGTACTTGACTATCTAATTTGTGTATATCAGTTGATCGGCTAACACCCATGTAAATTGAATTTGTTCATGTTATAGCAGAAGTCAGAAGTCAGAAGTCAGAAGTTAAACTCAAGCCAAACTGTAGTTTGAGACTTTTGTCATGTCCTAATTACCCTGGCGACTGCTATATCAAAGAAACCGTCAAACCATCTGCCCACCTCCGTATCTCCCCATTTCCCCATCAGTCTCAACCCAAAAATTAAGTGCGTGACAGCTTAGGGGCGTGACAGCTTAGGGAGACGGGGGGATGGGAAGAGGGATTGACCAAGCCCCTTGTAATACTGCCCTAGTCCCTGAAACTAACTAGAATAGTCAGGACTTACGCGGTTAAGTTGATTTCGCCCCGCTAGCACCCCAATTATGGGGCGGGTAATGATGTCAAAGTCCCCCAGAATTGGGAGACCAACGGGGGCAAATGCGTAAGTCCTCATAGTAATTCTTTTGAGGTAAAGAAACCTAAATGCTCACCAAAAACCAAATTTTGTCAATTTTGCTAGTGTTTATTCCCATTTCAGTAGCCGCTGAATTTCTAGAGTGGAACTCGGCAGTTATCTTCATTACCTCTTGCTTAGCAATTATTCCTTTAGCAGCATGGATGGGAACAGCCACAGAAGAAATTGCTGTGGTGCTCGGTCCAAACCTAGGAGGGCTATTAAATGCCACCTTTGGCAATGCTACAGAATTAATCATTGCCCTAATTGCCCTCAATGCTGGGTTAGTAGAAGTGGTTAAAGCGACCATCACTGGCTCCATCATCGGTAACCTACTCCTAGTGATGGGATTTGCGATGCTGCTGGGTGGATTGCGTTACAAAGAACAGGAGTTTCAGCCCATTGTGGCGCGGGTGAATGCCTCTTCAATGAACCTAGCGGTGATTGCCATGTTGCTACCGACAGCAATGGATACCACATCTATTGGTATTCCTCAATCTACATTACAACAGCTTTCAGTAGCAGTTGCCCTGGTTTTAATTCTGGTTTATGGGCTAACTCTGTTATTTTCCATGAAAACCCACACCTATCTGTTTGATGTAGGCATGGCGGAAATGGAGTTAGAAGAAACAGATCACGGTGAAATTGCCAGTTCCGAATCTAAACATCAACCTAATATTTTGTTGTGGGTAGGAGTCTTGGTAGTGGTTACCCTGCTAGTAGCTCTAGAATCAGAACTTTTGGTGGATAGCTTGGAATCTGCCACATCACAGTTAGGACTAACAGCCCTGTTTACCGGAGTAATTTTACTCCCCGTAGTTGGTAATGCAGCAGAACACGCCACTGCGGTAACTGTCGCCATGAAGAATAAGATGGATCTCTCAGTTTCGGTAGCCGTAGGGTCTAGTCTGCAAATTGCCCTATTTGTTGCCCCAGTGTTAGTGCTAGCTGGGTGGTTTATGGGTCAGCCCATGGATTTGGATTTTAATCCCTTTGAATTGGTAGCAGTAGCCGTAGCTGTGTTGATTACTAATTCAATTAGTTCTGATGGTAAGTCCAACTGGCTCGAAGGAGTTTTGCTATTAGCAGCTTATGTCGTCTTAGGACTAGCGTTTTACTTCCATCCAGTGGTTGAAGGATTGGGTTGAGTTAACGCCTAGTGTGTAGAGTTTGACCGTTGAAGGTGATGATGAACAAAGGGATGCTCGCCCGGTCGTAGCTACGGGAAGGCAAATTTCAAGTGAATAAACTTGTCAACATCCCTGTTATCCCAGAAAAATCTGGCTATATTAAAGCTAGAGGGGTCGAATGTCAATGATAAATCGGTTTGATTTGTAAGACAAATTGATTGGTAAGAAAAATAATCATCTAATCCACCCCTTTAGCCTTTGCCCTTTGCCCTTCATCCACCCATCTAGCTTGAGATTAACCGAGCACGCTGATGGGATGGATGAGCCCCTGAGGACATTAAGCCGAGATGCTGGAAGCCGAACAGATATTACATGAGCGCTATCAACTCAAGCAACAACTGGGACATAATGCTGGACGACAAACTTGGCTAGCTGAGGATCTAGGAGTGTCACCTCCAGAATTGGTAGTTGTTAAACTGCTGGCATTTGGTGGTGACGTTAATTGGGACGATTTAAAACTCTTTGAGCGAGAAGCACAGGTGCTTAAACAGCTCAATCATCCCCGGATTCCCAAGTATCTTGATTATTTTAACATTGATGACCGAGTACTCTGGTTTGGCTTGGTACACAACTATATCCCTGGCTCCTCCCTCAAGGAACAACTAAATCAAGGTAAACGATTTACAGAAGGGGAAGTGCGCCAAATCGCTGTGGATGTGCTGAAAATTATTGAATTTCTCCATCAGCTGAATCCAGCCGTACTGCACCGAGATATTAAGCCTAGCAATCTAATTTTAGGGGATGATGGGCAGATTTATGTCATCGATTTCGGGTCAGTGCAGGATCGGGCATCCCAAGAGGGCGCGACATTTACGGTAGTGGGAACCTATGGTTACGCCCCCATGGAACAGTTTGGTGGTAGGGCAGTACCAGCATCGGATTTGTATGGCTTAGGGGCGACGTTGATTCATTTGCTCACCAGGACTGCACCCGCTGACTTGCCCCAGCGGAATTTGCGCATTTGCTTTAAAGACCAAGTCAACCTCAGTGCTAACCTGATTAGCTGGATTCAGAAGCTGACAGAACCGGCTCCAGAGCAACGCTTCAAAAGTGCGTCTGAAGCAATTCTAGCCCTAGAGTTGGGCATGACACTCAATACTCCCAAAAGCAACAAACTGATCAAACTCCCCCGAAGCAATTTTGTAAATAATTCAGGTCAAGGGGGTGTATTGGATGATCGAGTACCCGTACCAGATGAAATCAAAGGCTGGAACTGGGGAGCTTTTTTGATACCTGGGTTTTGGCCTATAGTTATTTTAAATAAGGAGGAGACACTAAGAAGCACAATATTCACGAATTACTTCATCCAGAGAAGTGTCTATAGAAGTATACATTCTGGCTCTCTTTAAAGCACTAAAATCATGCTCTATATC
>NZ_JAAHHC010000097.1:0-10929 GCF_010672265.1 Moorena sp. SIO3A2 | reverse complement strand
TATCTTCCCGAGTATAGTCCTGATTATAACTTAATTGAATTGGTTTGGCATTCAGCAAAAGAATATATTGCCAATCGAGTTTTCAAATCAATTGAAGAATTAGAATGTTTGTTAAATCATCTTTTAAATGAAGGAGGGTTAATTATAAAATGGGTACGAAAAATAAAAAACAAAGGCAATGCTGTTATCACAGTTTAAATGCGCAACAGCTTACTCCCAAAGTGAAAAGCCACATCATCAGTAGTTTTATCCTTGAGCAGGTCTACTCGATATCCTGACTCTTCTTCAATTTCAAGCTGCTTAGTCACTCCAAATTTTTGAGAGATAATCTGGTTGCACTTGTCCCAGAGTAAGGTAGTTGGCTGACTAGTTTTTAGATGAAAGGCAAATAAATGGACATTAGGGGCATAGACTTTAGAGGTCAATCGCTTCGCTCCAATTCAAAATTATCAATTCAAAATTAAAAAATATCCCACGAATTAATTCGGGGCTTGAAACAGCGCTGCATCGCTACTCCCTACTCCCTAATCCCTATTCCCTATTCCCTTTTCCCTACTTCCTGTTCCCTTTTCCCTGTTCCCCGTTCCCTTTACTATTGAGTTGATCCTTCACCTGCTCACGCAGTTCCTGAAACCAATTATTAAGGCGATCGGGCTGGATAGGTGGAGTGGGCGGAACTTTGCCAAGCTCCTTTCTTTGTTTCTCAAATTTTCTGAATTCATCCCTAATTGTAAGCCGTGCCTTGAACCAATTTCTGATAATTTTATCAACATTTTTTGGTGGGTTACTCTGCAAATCTGCTAAGGTCTGATCTAAGTCCTGTAAGTCTTCCATAGAAAACACTTCCGGTTTGGTGTCCAGGAAGTAAGGAAATACTAGAATTTGAGGGTCAGAAATCATAATGTTACTCTCCAATTACACAGAATGCTGCCCAATAGTAGGGGTTTTGGAACGGTTGTTCATCGGGGTTAAACCAATCCAGTGCTTGTTCAATCTTTTTCATCAAAGAGTTGTCTAGGGGTAACTGCCTACTCCAGGCTAGCAACTGAGACTGGGTGCTATCCCGCAGCCAGAATTGCGATTTATTCAGGGCAACTGCTAAAGCCATTTGCTGTCGTAGATTCTGATAAAATTTAATCATCAACAACGCTGTCGATAAATCGTTTACCTTCCACAAGCTACTAACCACTGCTGGACTTCCGGCAACTAGGAAACCACTGGGTAACCCAATGTATTCATCGCTGGTGTTAGTGTAATCAATCAATCCCGTTTCACAAGCGGAAAGAGTGACCAAACGACATTGTTCTAATTGTAGGCCAAAAACTTCTTCTATGGTCAGACACTTATCTAGGTCAAATACTTCCTCTTCACTTATCCGTAAATAGCGCTCCGAATTTGGTTCAGCAGATGCCGGTTTGTGGGCATTGGCCAGGATTAGAGCCGACTTACGGGGTTCTTGGTAATTAAAGTAACCGTGACAGCTAAAATGGGCACAGTGGAATGTGTTGAGAGCTTTGCTATCGAGAGCGGCTTTGGTAGCAGCCTTTTCCACAAGAACCTCTGTATCTGGTGGTGGATTGAAGTAGCTTTTGATTACGTCTACTTCGATAGTAGTGTAAACTAAATCAGCACTGGGATTTTGAACCGCAAACAGGTGGGTAAAATCTTTTGGGCGTTTTCTGGTTTTGGCAAGTTGCAGTAGTTGACAGCTAGGGGCGTAACTTACCCCTGCTGGAAACCGATCCATCAGAATTTCAGATTTACCTTCTCTGTGCTTACTGGTAATTGGTAAAGCATGAATGGGCAACAAATGTAAATACCGATGGGGGATTAAAATTAAGCGATCGCACTTTTCTGGAATCTGCTTAATGATGTCATTAATGGATAGAATATCAGCTAGCTCATCTAGGCGGTTACTCAGGTCGTTTTGCCAATCAGATTTTTCGGTGTCGTAGCTTTCGAGATATTCATCTACCCAATTTCCCAATTTGTCTAAGTCTTGGGGCTGAGATTGCCAAACTATGGGCTGTTGAGTTTCACTGGTAAAGATAAAAGTGAGCAGCTTATCCCATGTAATGTAAAACTCTACAATAGCAGTGTGGTCATCCAGTTTCTGCTGAAATTGTTTAAAGTTAAAGCTAGAACCGATCGGTAAATAGTGGTCTTGTAAATTATTGCGCTGCTGTCGCCACTTTTGGAGATGTTGTGCCAGGGCGGTGGGATTGTCAGCTTTGCCATTCTGGATTTGATATTGACCTATGGCTATTTCATCCCTGTATTGTTCTAGTTGAGTAACAACATCTACAGGAAAGATCGTTTTCAGGTCACGGCTGAGAATCTCTTCAACTAAATTGCGGGTTTTGCTCCGTTCAACATATTCAATGGCTGCGGTGATATTAGTTAAGTCTAGGCAGACTTCCACCATAGCTCGATAGCTTCTGTTGTACCTTTCAGCTAGTTTAGTCTTGTATTCTTCTACTCCAGAACCAGAAATAATTTCATCTCGCAGGAATTCCACTGTTTTAATGGCAGCATCAAAAGCCTGGTAAGCTTCCGGGAAATTTTGAGCATCTCGGCAAACCAAACCAAGGTTATTGTTAGTATCTAGATAGTTTTGGGGCAATGCCTCAAAGGTTAATACTCTTAGAGCTTCTTGGTAACAAGCGATGGCTTTTTCAATATTCTGTGCTTTTTCACCTTTTATTCGGTCACCGTAAGCAATACCGAGATTATTTTGTGTTTGTGCCCACTCAATAGGAAATGCCTCAAAGGTTCTAACTCTAAGAGCTTCTTGGTAACAAGCGATGGCCTCTTCACTATTCTGTGTTTTCTCCCCTTTTATTCGGTCACCGTAAGCAGCACCGAGATTGTATTGTGTATTTGCCCAATCATAAGGAAATACTTCAAAGGTCAAAACTCTAAGAGCCTGTTGGAAACAAAGGATGGCTTTTTCAATATTCTGTGCTTTCTCCCCTTTTATTCGGTTACCGTAAGCAGCACCGAGATTAGTTTTTGTCAATGCCCACTCAATCGGAAATGCCTCAAAGGTTCTAACTCTAAGAGCTTCTTGGAAACAAGTGATGGCTTGTTCTATATTCTGTAATTTCTCCCCTTTTATTCGGTTATTGTAAGCATTGCCGAGATTATTTTGTGTAGTTGCCCACTCAATCAGAAATGCCTCAAAGGTAAAAACTCTAAGAGCCTTTTGGAAACAAGGGATGGCTTCTTCTATATTCTGTGATTTCTCCCCTTTTATTCGGTTATTGTAAGCAGCACCGAGATTAGTTTTTGTCAATGCCCACTCAATCGGAAATGCCTCAAAGGTAAAAACTCTAAGAGCCTGTTGGAAACAAGTGATGCCTTGTTCTATATTCTGTGATTTCTCCCCTTTTATTCGGTTATTGTAAGCAGCACCGAGATTAGTTTTTGTCGATGCCCAATCATAAGGAAATGCCTCAAAGGTTCTGACTCTTAGAGCCTGTTCTAAACAAGTTATCGCTTCTTCTATATTCTGTGATTTCTCCCCTTTTATTCGGTTATTGTAAGCAGCACCGAGATTAGTTTGTGTCCATGCCCACTCAATCGGAAATGCCTCAAAGGTTCTTACTCTTAGAGCTTGTTGGAAACAAGCAATCGCTTGTTCTATATTCTGTGCTTTCTCCCCTTTTATTCGGTTACAGTAAGCAGCACCGAGACTAGTTTGTGTCCATGCCCACTCAATCGGAAATGCCTCAAAGGTTCTTACTCTTAGAGCTTCTTGGTGACAAGCGATCGCTTGTTCTATATTCTGTGCCTTCTGACCTATGACTCTGTAATAGTAAGCAGTACCGAGATTGTGTTGAGTCTGTGCCCAATCAATCGGAAACCTTTCACGGGTGTGTACTTCTAAAGCCAATTTGTAGCAACCAATCGCTTCTTCTAGGTTTTCTGCTTTTTCCCCTGTGATTCGGTTACGGTAAGCATTACCGAGATTGTATTGAGTCTTTGCCCAATCAAACGGAAAAGCTTCACGGGTGTAAACACTTAGGGCGACTTCATAGCCAGTGATGGCAATTTCTATAGTGCTGGCTTTGTCACCCAAAGGTAATTTTGCTACTATTTTGCTAAATTCAACAATATCTGCGCTTAGGGATTTGGCTTCACCTGCTTCCGCTTCCGCCAGCTTACTTGTTGCCCAATCCCGCAATTTATCTGCTAAGGTCTGATTAAATTTGTCGATATTTGCTTCGAGTAATTTCTCAACTACCTGCTGATCACCATTACTGTCTGCAATTGCTTGTAGCACCTCTAAGAGAAAGTCTAGTTGGCCATCAGATGTATTGTCAGCCATTGCCATCAACTGCTCTACAATAGTTTTTTAACTATTATACTACTTTAATTTAAAGGGAACCGGGAGTAGGGAGCAGGGAACAGGGAACAGAGAACAGGCAATAAACGCTATAGATATAAATGATATTTTTTTGAAAAACTATCTCAAGAATTGATGCTATTTAATAGCACTTTTCTGAAATGTAAATTTAGGTAATTGCTTTTTTTATCAACTCTAAAACTCTCAAAAAAAACTTTTAAAACCCCTTGACAAATTAAATTATAATCATTACAATAATCATTATAAACTAAAGTTGAATTTTTGCACTATGTCAAAAGAATTTACTCGGAACTTCAAAAAACAACCAACTCAGCACACTCTCAAAGGTCCTCGCCAATCAGTCATTTATAGTATGCAAATGTTTTATTCCCTGGGCTATGCCGAGATTGCTGAATGGACTCCTCTGGAGCCTACTGAAGTGCCCGGTGAAGTGATAACTACCATGACCAAGTATTGGTTGTTGCCATAACACCTTGTCTTGATGCAGTCGCTCATGGGGAGGGGCTGTGTGCGGAACCTGCGTCCGCACCTTGTAAGCCCCGTGGAAACCCCCAAGACCGCGCTGCATCGCTAACTTTCTGGGGGGGTTTCCCCCCCGGTGGCTTTGGATTTGGTCTGATAGTATAGGATCACATCCGAAAGTTTCGGGTATTTTTGTGACATAAATCAAAAGTTGAACTCGCTAGCCGTAGATAGTATTTCTACGGCTATTTTTTGTTTAAGCGGTCAGCTGTCAGCGGTCAGCTGTCAGCTATATCATAAGAGATGATAAAATTAGTAAAGAGTTTTTCAGAGCTATCAGGTAAACAGGATTTTTTCCCTATTGCCTATTGCCTATTGCCTATTACCTATTACCTATTACCTATTACCTATTACCTATTACCTATTACCTAGCCATTGCACGATTTCTTCAGGTAAGGGAATTTTGGTTCTAGTCATTGCATTAATACAAACGTGCTTGGTAATTGCCTTTGCCAGTAACTGTTGCGATGACGAAGCTTTAACAACTTGATAAGCAATTTCAAACTTACTTTCACTCAACTGCTCAGGCATCACATGAATCAGCAGTGGATCCCCACAAAACATAGGACGCAAGAAATCCACACTGGCATGAACAATCGGAATTGCCACAGCGGGCTTAGTGAAAAAGGACTTGAGATTAATGCCCGATGCATCTAGAGAGGCTTCATAGGCTTCATGGCAGATAGATAAAACATTAGCAAAATAGACCACACCAGCCGCATCGGTATCTGAAAACCGAACAGTGCGATTATAAGTAAAAGAGATCATACCATTTCAGTTATCAGCTATCAGCTATCAGCTATCAGCTAATTCGCTACGCGCACGCTACGCGAACAGCTATCAGCTGAATGCTTACAAAGTTTCTGCCCATAGCGTAACCTCCTTGAGGTGCTATTGAATAAAATAAGCTGACGGCTGTTCGCGTAGCGTGGCCTAAGGCCAACGGCTGATGGCTGTTCGCGTAGCGTGAGCTTTTAGCTCACGGCTGAATGCTTACACAACTAACAATTAACAATTAACATGAATGGGATCAAAAAAACCTCTCAAGCAGCAGTATATCTCAACACTGACCTCCAGGGGTCAGGATTCCCAATTCTCTGCCTTCACGGTCATCCAGCCTCAAGTCAGTGCCTTTCAGTTTTTACCCAACATCTATCCCAGAGGTTCTGGACTATCAGCCCTGATTTGCGAGGATATGGTAAAAGTCCAGCTGATCGGGATTTTCAGATGACCGACCACTTGACTGACTTGGAATCCCTGCTCGACTATTACAAAATTGACCGCTGTTTGATACTAGGTTGGTCTTTAGGGGGAATTTTGGCAATGGAGCTTGCCCTGACGCTACCTCAGAGAGTCACGGGTTTAATTTTAATCGCCACAGCCGCTCGACCTTGGGGTAATCATCCCCCCATTAGTTGGCAGGATAATCTCTATACCGGCATCGCTGGTGTCTTAAATTGGTTACAACCAGGATGGCAATGGAATATTGACACATTTGGTAAGCGATCGCTTTTTCGGTACCTGATCCAACAACACACAACCAGCACCTACCAGTATATTGCCAAGCACGCCATATCAGCCTACTTACAGACCTCCCAAGCCGCTACACAAGCACTCAACACTGCCATTAGGGCTGGGTATAACCGTTTGCCAGACTTAAACCAGATTCAATGTCCCTCCCTGGTCTTAGCAGGAGCTGCTGATCGCCATATTACCGCAGCATCCAGTCGAGAAACCGCTAAACATCTCAAGGATAGCCAATGGCAATGCTATGACAATACTGCTCACTTGTTTCCTTGGGAAATTCCCGATCAGGTTTTAAAAGATATCGACAGCTGGATTAGCAATAATCCCCAAGTTGTGAGGTGATCAGAATGTATAATTTAGAATTTAGAATGCAGAATTTAGAATGTATAATTTAAAATGTAGAATTAATAATTTATAATTTAAAATGTAGAATTTTGAATTAATTCAAAGCTGATAGCTGTTGGCGTAGCCTGCCCGTAGCGCATATTATGACAATTCTTAATTCTTAATTGAAAGCTGAAAGCTGATAGCTGATAGCTGATAGCTTACAAGTCTCAATTCTCAAGTCTCAAGTCTCAATTCTCAAGTCTCAATTCTCAATTCTCAATTCTCAATTCTCAAGTCTCAATTCTCAAGTCTCAAGTCTCAATTCTCAAGTCTCAATTCTCAAGTCTCAAGTCTCAATTCTCAATTCTCAAGTCTCAAGTCTCAAGTCTCAATTCTCAATTCTCAATTCTCAATTCTACATTCTCAATTCTACATTCTCAATTCTACATTCTACATTCTACATTCTACATTCTACATTCTAAATATGGTTAAGCATGATGACGACAATTGAAGTACGTCCTGTTAAAACTAAACAAGAGTTAGAGGATATGTACCACCAGCGGTGGCTTGTGCTCAGAGAGCCTATGGGCATGGAAAAAGGAACAGAACAAGACAAGTACGATAGTAGTGCTTTTCATCTCGTTGCTGTCTGTAATAATCAGGTAATTGGTTCAGCAAGATTAAGAGAATTGTCTCCCGGATTGGGCAGTATTGCCTACGTTGCACTATTACCTGAATTTCGTCACCAAGGAATCGGCACCAAACTGATGGAAACATTAATTGAAAAAGCCAAAGCAAACAATTTCAATGCTTTAAGACTACTGAGTAGAATTAATGCCCTAGGTTTCTATAGTCGCCTTGGTTTTATAGCCGACGGTGACCAATTTGATTATGTTGGCATCAGCCACCAATTCATGTATCTTAATATATCTAGTCAAGGGAATAGGGAACAGGGAGTAGGGAGTAGGGAGTAGGGAGTAGGGAGTAGGGAGCGGTGCGACCCCGCGCTTTTTCAAAGCTAAGCGTGAACGCGCACCGTAGGGAATATGCCATCAAAAATTATCACAATTCCTACACGGACTCTATACCAATGACTAAGTAAATTACTAACACCAGTAACTCTATATTTAAGGTGCGTTGATAACGCACCCTACTAGTTGAGCTGACGGCTGACCGCTGACGGCTGACTGCTGACTGCTGACGGCTGACTGCTAAATGCTTACCTCTTAGCTTGCCATCTGCGGTTGATAAACTGGAAGAATTTCCAGCAATTCCGAGTAAAGGCAGAGATTCTTAATAGTATATTTAACAAATAGTGACTCTTTCTGAGCACCACAAGATCCTTTCAGCTGCAATGTCTTACTTTCATCTTTAACTAATTCAGCACGACAATGGTAAATCAAGCCATTAGGTTTTTCAAAGCTGATCTCAGCTTGAATAGAATCCTGATTCACATCTTCCTTAATAATTGAACCACCAACTTTGTGCTTAAACCAATCCCATCCGTAGCGGAGGATAAGTTCCCTTTCCAATACCTGAATTTTAGTCGGTAGAATTCCCCAACCTCGATAAACCCGATTGAAGCATTCAATATCACCACTACGGATTAAAATTGATTTAAATGAATCTTGATCTAAGACACCATAGTATCTTCCATCTGGCAAGTCAATGGCAGTGGGAGCAAACCGATGACCACCAAAGTGGCTGGCTTTCCAGAGTCTGACATTGCTTAAAGATAACTCAGCAACAGTAGCTAAGGCTTTGCAGTAAAAAGGATTACCATACCTGGCGCAACACACATCATGGCTACCATGGGTACAAACTAAAATGTCTCTAGTATCACTGTCTTGTGTGACACAGTTTGGCGTTTCTCCAGCTAAGAATTGTCTGACAATCCCAGCTACCTCACCAAGATTAGTCACATCAAACTCTAGCTTGCTGTACCCTTTTAACCTGGCTTCACCGTTGTGACTATAAATCAAAAGCTTAGTCTGATCTGCTTTTAGAGTTTTATTATTAGCAATCAGTAGGAATCTTACTGGCAGCTTACGCTGCTTTACCTCATCCACCAATTTCCTAAGATTGTCTGGAATATACTTAGAATCCATGGCATTAGACAGCCACGGTTGGCGGCATTATACTAAAACATACACTTGGTAATTAGTACCACTACCGATAATGTCTTCGGCTAACTGCTGTGAATGGTCAGAACAAAAAAAAGTGTTCATCGTTTTATCTCCTTAATTGTCATTTTATAAAAAAATATAAATATTTTTTCTAGCATTTTTAATAGCTATGATATACAGATAATTGGTTTCTTGATTCCCGATTCCCGATTCCCGTTCCCCTCCTGGGAGGGGTTAGGGGTGGGTTCCGATTCCCGATTCCCGTTCCCCTCCTGGGAGGGGTTAGGGGTGGGTTCCGATTCCCGATTCCCTATTACTTATACTCTGGTATCAACAAAAATTATTCCTTCAGTAACTAAATGGGTTAAAAGAGGAACAACATCAACCTCCCAATCGAAACCTGGTAACCATGTCATGACATTACTACCGGTAAACCTCTCTCTGGTGAATAAATTTTCCACCAAGGATTCAGTTACTCCTCCTAAAATGATTTCTTTACCTGAAACGATAACTTGGTAGCCATTGTTATCTGGCAGCTGTGAAATTTTGAGGCGCTTAAATTTGGGATTACTAAACCTAGTCTTTACACCATTGGGAAATATATTAAATCCTGCTTGCGCAGGTAGAGAGTATCTAGCTAGTGGCTTGACTAAGCCATCAAGATAACGGTTATATCGTTCCTGGATATCACTGTTAGTAAGGTATTCTTTGAAATTTTGGATTAAGTTATCAATCGACTGATCTAATGGCTCAGCATCGAACCGCAGTGGTAAACTTTTACGCCAGGCTTCATTCTGCCGTAACTCACCTACTAACCAGTCTAAAAAATCTACACCAGTCTGGCAATGAATCCCTAGGGTTAAATGTAGTGAAGGTTGATCTAGAGCAACAGCATAGTGCCAATGTCCACGGGGTATATACAACACATCACCAGGGGTAAGGGTACACTTCAAGTAAGGGTCTCCTTCCGGAGGTGTTTCAGAGGCTGATTTTTGCTCAGTCAAGGGGTATTTTAGAGTATCGCTAAATACATACCATTCCTTGTTTCCCTCTATTTGCAAGATAAAGACTTCGTGAGTATCGTAGTGACAGGAAAATCCCTGTTTACTGGGCCATGAACAATAGGAATTGACTTGAGCACTATAGCCTAAATCTTGTCTAACTTCTGAGGTGAAGTTAGTAATTTCTGGTACTAGTTTATGTACCTTGTCGATGATTAGAGTTGCCCCTGACTGGCACCACTTGATCAGATTCGCGTTTTCCTTTTCCTCCAAAACTTTGCCATCTAAGGCTAAGCGCAGCTCCGGATACTTGAATTGATGGAAATTCAGCAGATCGGTGAGTTTTTGCCAAGAAAATAGATCAGCAAACTTCCTTTCGTCCTCACTTGGAATAAATAGTGCTTTACTCGTCCAATGGTATTCTAGGAATTTATGCTCACTGTATGGCTTGAGGATTTTTGCGAGCACTGACATAACTATTTGATAAAAATTAGCAACAAATAATTTATACTAAGCAAATAGCTTGCACCAGAAATATAATTGAGAAAATTTCTCTAATTTCTGATACAAGCTCGGATTAAGCCAACACTATTAGCAACTAATTATTGCTAACAATTCTGGGCTCATAAGCAATAGCTACCTGATCAGGCCAGATAGTTTCAGGATTCCTCGCTTCTAAGATCACCACCGTCAGCGTCAGTATTTAGGCAAGATTCAGTAGTCTTATGGGAATTATTAGGAACGATTTCCTTGATTTCGAGTGTAATTTTGCTAGCAGGGCGCTTTTCAGCAGTAAATCCTTTGATTTGCTCTAACATACTGTGTCTCCATCTAGTGTAGATTCACCCTTTTGCTGCTTAACCTTTCGGCTATTGCTGGAAAGGCTCAGTGATCGGGTCTATTTTATAAGCTGTTCGGCATTTAAATTGGTATAATAAAAATTAATAAATAACCCAATAATAGGAAATATGCCAGCAAAAAATTATCTGACAGCAAAAAACAATACTTCAAAAAGCCTTAAAAATAGAAGAAAATGGAAATATTAGAGAACGTATTT
>NZ_JAAHHC010000096.1:0-10971 GCF_010672265.1 Moorena sp. SIO3A2 | reverse complement strand
ATGGGGAAGCGGGAATCGGGAATCGGGAATGGGGAATCGGGAATCGGGAATCGGGAATCGGGAATCGGGAAAGAGAGGGGAGTGTGGGGCGGGGGCGCGGGGAGTGATAAAAGTCAGATCAGCTGAAAATGCCATGACTTACCCACTCAGATATGTAAAATATCTGTAATCCTCTTTTCCCTACTGCAAATTGGTTTAATCTTCTAACAAGAGCAAAATTAAAAAGATTACAATCTCTTGAACTGGATTTAACCATGAAAATTGATCATGTTCATTTCTATGTTGAAGATGCTACAGTTTTTTCTGATTGGTTAGTCCACACTCTTGGCTTTCAACGGGTCGCCAGTGGCAGTAGTTACCATACCTACACAGAAGTTGTAAAAAGTGGCTCAATCACGTTTCTTATCTCTTCACCTCTAACATCAGCAAGTCCTATTGCTGAGTTTTTGCGTCTACATCCTCCTGGGGTGGCTGACATCGCTTTTCTAGTAGAAGACCTGGAAGCGGTGATTGAGAATACGTCCGCTCAGGGCAACCAAGTGGTACAACCACCTCAGGAGCAATTTCAAAGACAGGGACGCCTAAAGTGGAGTAGAATCCCCTCCTGGGGTTCTCTGGTTCATACCCTGGTTGAGCGAGATGGCATCTGTGACGAATCGTTTTTCCCGGCTCAGTTGAACTGGATCACGAAGACTGCTCAGGGTAAGCCACCCTCCCTCAGTATAGAGGGAAACCAGGGAAATAACCATCCTCAGACCATGTTCACCACCATTGATCATGTAGTACTTAATGTAGCGGTTGGTGAGTTAGAACGGGCAGTAAATTGGTATCAACACGTGCTGGGATTTTGCCCACAACAAATATTTTCTATTAAGACACAACAGTCTGGTTTATACTCTCAGGTCATGGTTGATCCCACTGGTGAAGTGCAGTTGCCGATCAATGAACCAACTTCTGCTAATTCCCAGATTCAGGAATTTCTAGATTTCAATGGTGGACCAGGAATCCAGCATATTGCTCTTAGAACTAGCAATATAGTAGAAGCGATCGCGCAACTCCGTGGTCGAGGTTTACCGTTTATTGAAGTTCCTCCCAGCTACTACAGCCAGTTGCGGCAAAGACCAGGGGGCTCTAATTTACCTTTACCACCAGCAGAATGGGAAGAAATTGCTACCAGACAAATTTTAGTAGATTGGCAGCAAGAGTTTCCTCAAGCTTTGTTACTTCAAACCTTCACCAAGCCCATTTTTGGCAAGCCTACTTTCTTTTTTGAAGTGATTGAGCGCCGCTTTCAGGCCAAGGGCTTTGGAGAAGGAAATTTTCGTGCTTTATTTGAAGCCATCGAGCGGGAACAGAACAAGCGAGGAAGTTTAGGAACCTAAGCTAATGCGCTACGCGCACGCGTGCGCGTTCAGCATACGGCGGTTTGCATAACTATCAGGTACACAGGATTGTTTTCCCACTTCCGACTTCCCTGTTCTCTCTTCCCTCTTCCCTGCTCCCTGCTCCCTGCTCCCTACTCCCTAAAAACCCAGAACGAAAGTACCTAACTGAATGGCAAACCGCTGTATGCTTACGTTAATAATGCTCAAGGTTAATTTCTCTACTTGGAGGTATTGACAAAATGCCTTAGCTTTTAACTTGTAACGAATATCAAGTATCCAGTAGAATTCTCTGTATAGTGACAAACCTTAGTTTTATAGACCATAAAATCATGGGAAGTAAGAGTGGGAAGGTGTCGTCTAAGAAAAAAAAACGGGGGCGGTCAGTCCTTTATTTTAGAGTCCTTTACCTTCTAGGTCAAACTATGGTAAAACAAGTCGTTTCGACGGAAACTGTTTAGACTAACTATTTCCTCATCTTAAACTCAAAAACCATAAAGTGTCATCAAAGGTGAGTTTTAAATGTTAACCGCATTACAACAAAAAAAATTAACAACATTATTCAATAATATCGATGCTGATTCAGGTGGAACTCTCAACCAAGATGATTTTCATCTGATTTTGAATAAACTGGCTAGTTCACGAGGGCTAAAACCTAATTCTTGGCAATATGCTTATCTGCGTTCAATCTTGGTTTCCATGTGGAATAACTTGAGTTTGGCTGATCAAAACAGCGATGCAGAAATCACCCTTGAGGAATGGTTTAAGTATTACGACAATCTGATTCACTCAGATGCCTATGAACCCCTTATTCAATTGCAATGTGATGTCTTTTTTGCTTTACTTGATCAGGATGACAATGGAGAAATTAGTCAGCAAGAGTATGTAGATTTGGTCAGTGCCTATGGTGTTGATCCTAGTTGGGCAAGGGAAAATTTTGGCCATCTCGATTTGAATAGTGATGGACATATCTCTGAGGAAGAGCTTTTTACCTTGATGGATGAATTTTTCCGCAGTGATAACCCAAAATCTCCGGGAAATTACTTTTGGGGTTCCTATTAACTTTTTACGGTATTAATCTCAGCTATTTTCCATGGCTCGAATTCGACGTTCAGACATTACCGAATTTTATTTGGCAATATTTTATTGTCCAATAGATGTAGAAATCAATAAGACTGGGTAGACCTCTTGCTATTTAGTTAGTCCTAAACTTCTTACACAACAAGGGATACCCAGATTATTTACTATATAGCACTACGCATTAAGGTGTTTGACATTCCTAAACTCCGAAACTTAGTCATAGCTTACTTCTGACTTCTGACTTCTGACTTCTGACTTACCCGTAGCGCTATACCACTTGATAAAACCCATCAACTATTTCTTCCAAGGAAACTTAGTACCCATTTCAGTTAGGGCAGAAAATACCAGATACAGGATCAGTAAACCAACAGTAGCTAGAAACAAAACGATATCATTATCCATAAAATTAAGGGAATCGGGAATCGGGAATCGGGAATCGGGAATCGGGAATCGGGAATCGGGGATAATAATTGACGCCAATATAACATAAAAATTAGTTGATATAATTATAGTAAATAAAGACTCCCTTGAGCAGGACTTTTCCACAGTTTAACGCTTTTATTCCGGGAGGTTTTTGTTTGCGTTCGCGAAGCGGTTCCAAAGGAAAATAGCATCCTTAGATAGGATATTTAAATTCAGCGTTGCTGAATTACGGGATGAATGAGGGATAGACAGGTATCTGCTTTGGTGGCACCGGCACTCAAGAGCAAACATTTAAACTATATCCCCTTGTGCGACATGAGATACCAACCAAAACCAAAAAATCGAAACGCCCAGCATCCAGGTAAATGTCCTTTCGGTGCTTGAGTAATGTCAAAGATCAGATCTTTGTAACTATCCATCTGCCAACCAACACGCTTGACAAACTCAACCGACTCATTAGATATGATTCCAGAGTCTTGTATTGATAATTTTTCTACAGATTGTTTATTATCAATATAAATTTTCTTTTGGATACTAAATCCAAATTTATCGGAACTATATTTCCGCCATAATTTATCAATAGCTAAGAGGTCACTAGTGGGAAAGTTTTTGATCTCTTCTGGTCTGATCCAATCTCCCTCTTTACGGCCAAATACTGCTAGCATTACCAGGTATGTCTGATAGTCTGCTTCTCTCCACTTACCTTCCGAAAGAAGCTGCTGTAGCTTTGAATAATCAACGCTATGTCTTGGATAATAATTATCGTTACTCATCGTAATACCTGCCGAAGTTTTACGTTAATAGCCTTAGGAAAAGGTAGAGGATTGACCAGCTCTATTGTTACTTTATGGCACCAGCCCGATCCAGAGGCCAAAATCGTTTAGTAGCTTTCCCAATAATATTTTCCCTAGGGACAAATCCCCAATGGTGACTGTCATAACTATTATTACGGTTATCTCCTAGGACAGTGTAAGAATCAGGCGGCACTGTTACAGGACCCCAGCTGTACTGAGGGGGTTCTTCAATATAGTTTTCTTCCAACGGTTGATTATTAACATAAACCTTGCCACCATTGACTTCTATCTTATCTCCTGGGAGACCAATGATCCGACTAATAAATGCATCTTTAAAATTTTGCTCTTTTAGTTTCTCCGTTGGCAAAAAAACTACAATATCTTTTCGTTGTATCTCTTGGAAAGAGTAACTCCACTTGTTGATAATTAAACGATCATTAATTTGCAGTGTCGGCAGCATTGATCCTGATGGGATATAGCGAGCTTCTACCAGATTTCTCGATAAGGGCGCAATCAAAGCAGTCAAAATTATGAAAATAGCAACGATGATTATAGTGTTTTTTGTTCTTTCTCTACGAACTGGTGATGCCACATAAGCGTAATATGCAACAATACCTTGAAAAATAATTGGAGCTAATGGGAAAATGGTTGAGGCTATAAATAAAACCAATAATAAAATACCAATTAAATATTTTTTTAGATAGAAATGACCCAGTCCTGGAATTATTCTTGATAAAAAAACAGCTAGCCACGGATCTTTATTGTCTTTCCTTAGGCGTTCAAAGCTTAAATTATTGAATTTTCTAGTACAACTATAGGCATCAAAAAGATTCCATAAACTAATTATTATAGCAGCTATCAAAAAAATGAAACCGAGACCTGTATTTGTCGTCGTGTCAAAAACTATTAACCATACACCCAAACTCAATAAGAGAATTTCAGTAACTATCAAAATCCATCCTCGAATGGATTTGCCTCCATAGAGTTGACCTAATCCCGGCCAAAAAGATGATAAATTGACCGCCAGCCAAGGTTCTTTTCCCGAATTAGATTGAGATAAAATTTGTCCTGATTGAGACATGAATTGCTTTTACAACAACCTGATGATACTCGAATTTTGCACCTTTTTAGCTCACATTACCATACACTCTCACATCTATTCCATAATGATTTATCTCGAATTGTTAAATCATTTAACTAAATTTAACTAAAAATTACGGCGTTGCTGAATCAGGGTATGATTTTCAACATGTGCGTTCGCAAAGCGGTTCTTTTGGAACATCGCTCTCCCCTTTTAAACTTCCGAATCTATCTCCCTATAACCGGTATTCAACCGGGTGGACTCACTTTTGCAAAAATACGACCATTGAAGGCTAATATCATCTCAGGATAATTACCCTGAATAAAAATCTCCCCTATCCCCCCATCTGCCCACCCTCCCCACCCTCCCCTGATTTATAGATTTACAACAAAAAGATGCACCCTATTCAACCTTCCTCCTGTTCCTGCTCAAAAGATAGCAATTGGTCAAGCCAACCCTGAAACTCTTCAACAGAAGCAATAGTAATTCCTTGTCGATGCAAGGTTTTCAACACAGAGACCGACTCAATCTGGTTAATTGTCTCAACCAACTCCCTTGGCACATCCTCAAATCGTACCTGAAGCACTTCCAAAAGAGTCTCTCGACTAGTTTGGAGAATGCCTTCTTCTATCCCCTCTTTACGAGCAAGGCGCTCTATACTAGTAACATAAGGCATTGTGCTTTCCTCCTCAAAACGTCTGACTTGCTGTTTAAACCCAATCTGAAAGCTATCCGGTAATGTCATCATCCAGTCGATGAGCCGGAATAATTCTAGGATATCTTGTCTACTATACCCTCGTTGATAAAGACTCTTGGCAATGGTTAATTTGCCCTGATACCGTCCCTCGGGATTTTGAACAGTTTGCTGAGTGGTGCGATGTGCAGCCACAATCACAGCAAAAGGATTAGTGCTTTGTTCTAGTTTAGACAGCTGATAATCTAACAGCTTAGCTACTGGAAACTGCAATAAAACTCGACAACCCCAAATCTCGTAATTGTATTCACTTGGTCGCCAAGACTCTTCATCATCAGCGAGAACAGCTAAACTGACTACCTTCCGTCGATACATATCAAAGATGCGATAGTTGTAGACGTACATCCTTTCCGCAAAGACTGACTGAGCCTGACTCTGTACTTCCACATGAATCAGTACCCACGTTTCTTCACCGTCTTGTCGCCAAACTTTGACCAGTTTATCGGCTTCCCTGCTGCCAATTTCTGCATCTCGAGCCACCTGTTGGAATTCTGTATCAAGAAATTCATAGCCTCTTTCCCAGTCAATGTTACGATCAATCTCGGGAAAAAAGAATGCCATGAAGGATTCAAAATAGATGGAAAGCGCTTCTTTCCAGGGATTATCGTAATCGGCTCTTGGATTGGTCATTGAGTATGAGAAAACTGAATTATGCTATCTTAGCAAAGCCCTTGTCAGCCAATCCCTATCCAGCCAATTCCTGCTTAAGGTGTAAGCATTCAGCCATCAGCCGTCAGCCGTCAGCTTATTTTATTCAAAAGCACCTCAAGGAGGTTACGCTATGGGCATAAGCTGATAGCTGAATGCTTACCTTAAGGTTTTTAAAGATTGCGTTCGCGTAGCGTGGCCCAAAGGCCAAGGTCAATCCCAAAGCGGTTCCAGAGGAACATCGCTAAACCGTTTCTCATCATAATAAGGTAAACAAGATTGTTTCCCGATTCCCGATTCCCGATTCCCGATTCCCGATTCCCTCCTAAACCCTCAAACGCCTTTCAATCCCATTCTCCCAACAATCATACATCTCCTGAACTGTCACCTCAATCACACACTGACCATTGCCCACCAGTACTCGTAAACCAGCATTTTCCCCTTGAACAACACCCAGTTGTTGCCAATATCCCTCATCCCCTAACTTTTGCTGTAGATAAGATTCCCAACTTGTTTGGTGTTGAGGACTTACAGAAACCAGAATCCGACTCCCCCCCTCACCAAAGAGCACTTCATCCCAGCGCAGGTCTAACGACTCGGACCTATAGCCTAGAGTAATGTCTGCCCCCAACTTACCTGGGATACAGGATTCAGCCAAAGCCACCACTAATCCCCCTTCAGCACAGTCATGAGCAGAATTTATCCAACCTTGACCGATACCCTCTCGCGTTACCGTTTGGATACGACGCTCTAAATCAAAATCCACTACTGGTGGCTTGCCCGCAACCATGCCATGAATCGTTGCCAGATACTCGGACGCACCTAATGTAATTTGGGATTTAATTTGGGATTGACTATTTTCCCAGTATTTAGTCCCCAATCCTAATAAATAGATTAAATCCCCTTCAGCTTGCCAACCTTGACCACAGGTTTTAGTAATCTCAGCAATTAATCCCACCATCCCCACCACTGGCGTAGGGTAAATCGACTCAGGATTGCCGTCACTATCAATGGTTTCGTTATACAAGGAAACATTACCCCCAGTCACAGGAGTGCCCATTTCCCGGCAAGCCTCTGCTATTCCTGCACAAGCAGAAGCCAGTTGCCAGTAACCCACAGGCTTTTCTGGAGAACCAAAATTCAGATTATCCGTTACTGCCAAAGGTTCTGCACCCACACAACTCAGATTCCGTGCTGCTTCTGCTACCACAGCCTTTGCCCCTTCATAGGGGTCAAGATAAACATAACGGGAATTACAATCTACAGTTGCCGCCACACCAGCATTAGAGGTTACAGATCGAAGGTTAGCAGGTTGAAGGTTAGCAGGTTGTTCGCCTTTGGCGTTCCCGTAGGGTAGGTTGGTTGAAGGTTGAAGGTTAGCAGGTTGTTCGCCTTTGGCGTTCCCGTAGGGTAGGTTGGTTGAAGGTTGAAGGTTAGCAGGTTGCAGGTTAGCAGGTTGTTCGCCTTTGGCGTTCCCGTAGGGTAGGTTAGCAGGTTGCAGGTTAGTTTCGGTTGAACCTTGGCCTTTCGGCCACGCTTCGCGAACAACATTCAACCTTTCAACATTCAACCGTTCAACGTTCAACCGTTCAACGTTCAACCGTTCAACGTTCAATCCTTGTAAAGGGCGTAACCGAATCACCGCAGCATCAGCATTTCCTGGCAGAATTAAGGTATTGTTTTGGACTTGGTGGTCATACTGGCGATAAACCCAACGTTTCGACGCAATAGTTGGAGTATCTAGGAGTTGAAGTAAGATTTGATTCCAAGTGTGATGCTTACCGTTAATCTCAATACCTGTAACATTACAGGGAGGGAGGGATTTCCCATGCCATTCCCAAGCCTTCAATGCATAGTCTGGTGGTTCTGTCAATAGCTCCCGGTGATAAATTGGAGTATTATCTGCTAGAGCAGTAGCTGGGATTTCTGCTGCTACCTCTCCTTTGAACAAAATCCTGACCAAAGGTTCTTCGATTACCTTACCTGCTACCACAGCATGGAGTCCCCAACGGTGGAAAATATCTATCAGTTCTTGTTCTCGACCCTTGTGGGCAACAAACAGCATTCGTTCTTGGGATTCCGACAGCAGGTATTCATAAGGCACCATACCCGTTTCTCGCGCTGGAACCAGGTCTAAATCGAACTCAATACCCAAGCCCCCTTTAGCTGCCATTTCTGAAGTAGAACAGGTTATGCCAGCGGCTCCCATATCTTGAGCAGCTACTACGGCACCGGTTTGAAATGCCTCAAGACAGGCTTCAATTAGAGACTTTTCTAGGAACGGGTCCCCCACTTGCACCGCTGGGCGGTCATCTAGGGATTGATCCGTCAGTTCCGCACTAGCAAAACTTGCCCCTCCCATGCCATCTCTACCGGTAGTGGACCCGACATAGAGCACAGGATTCCCCACCCCAGAGGCTCCAGAGGTAACAATTTCTGGAGTTTCCATCAGTCCCAAGGCCATGACATTCACCAAGGGATTACCAGTGTATGCCCGGTCAAAGTAAACTTCACCCCCTACTGTAGGGACACCCACGCAATTGCCATAGTGACTGATTCCTGCTACTACCCCATTAAACAATCGTCTAGTGTTGGCATTATCCAAACTCCCAAAGCGCAGAGAGTTTAAGACCGCAATCGGGCGAGCTCCCATGGTAAAAATATCCCGTAGAATCCCCCCTACTCCGGTAGCAGCTCCTTGAAACGGTTCTACCGCTGAGGGGTGATTGTGGGATTCGATTTTAAAGGCCAGTTGTAGCCCATCACCTAAGTCTACAACACCAGCATTTTCCCCAGGACCGACTAGAATACGTTTGCCTTCTGTGGGAAATTGCTTGAGTAGAGGACGGGAGTTCTTGTAGCAGCAATGTTCCGACCACATCACACCGAACATTCCCAGTTCAGCTTTATTGGGATGACGCCCTAGGCGCTGGACAATTTCTTCATATTCAGAAGGGGTTAACCCTTCAGCAGCAATCTCTTCTGGGGAAAAGGAGGTAGAGGAATTAGTGGGCATATGACTCTGGCACAAAGGGCACAGAGATAATTTTATAGAGTTATTGCTATCAATAGCTAGACTTCTTCGACTCCTTTGGATGTTTGCGTTCGCGAAGCGGTTCCAAAGGAACATCGCAAACATCCAAAGGAACATCGCGTAGGGTGACCACAGGTCAATCCCCTATTTTAAGCTGACTTCTGACTTCTGACTTCTGACTTCTGACTGCTGACTTCTGACTTCTGACTTCTGACTTCTGACTTCTGACTTCTGACTTCTGACTTCTGCTATACCTTGCCAATTCCTTAGCCACAATAAAATCACCCACGTGGGTAATGTCCCGGATATATTCCCCGTATTACTCTTGAAGCATAGCTGTCACTTACAACATTGATTACCCCTAAAACTGCAGCTGTATCAATCTATCCATTAATGTATCCATTGGAGGCAAATCCATTATGTCTAGGAATTTCGATCATATAGCCTACTCTGTATCCACCCTAGTTTATCAATACAATTGCTATAGCCCAGACACAATCGAATACGTTTTATTTAATCAAGGACTCCTAGCCGGTCTCGAAAGACAAACCGAAGCTAGCGACAGTCCAGTTTACCTAGAAGGGTATCAGATCGGACAGAGCTATTAAATTAGGATCCACTTTTGACACTCCCCGGCGTAAACGCGCGGGGATTCAAAGCGAGGAGTTACCCAAAAGGGCATTGCTCGTAACAACCACATCGACTTCCCGTACCGTAGTACCAAGAAATCGGCAGTCCACTTGGCGGTGCCAATTGCCTCTACTCTCTCCGACAAGATATTGTCATTGAGTCTACTTTTAAAGTGTTTGATTCCCGTGACTTTAAAGACTATTTGCTTATAGAGGGCTGGGATTGGAGTCTTTAACCGGGTCTCCATTTCGGTGAACCACCTTTTAACCAAAGGGTCCCACTACCAGGAATCTCACCTTTTCTTTTTAGGTCATTGCGTCGTTTCTATCTTAGCACAAAGCCGTCCTAGAAGGACGGGGTTTCAGACCCATCTTCTTTGATGACCCTGCGCCCACTGGGGGGAGTGCGCAGAGCAAGTGGCGTGGTTGCTCCCAGTCAATCCTCGATCAGACTGCGAATTTCTCTGACTTGTTCGATATACTCCCCATCATTCCAAACCGGTACAACTCCCTGGTAAGAAATCGGTTCAACTAAATCAATCCATGAGCGACAGCCTCCGTACTCTTGGTGGTAGGGAGTGATCACAGGCTCAGGTAACTGATAAGTACGCAACAGCAATACATATAAAGGTTGACGTGGCTTCCACTTCAAACGCTCACTGGCAAATTGTTCATTCCAAATATGATAGGGTAGCAGAGCAGCAATAGTAGATTGCTCCGTTACCGGCAAAATATCAGTAATAGACGCCCAGCTACCAATCCGAACAGTTTCCGGGTGCCAACCTGAGGGCACAGGTTTCACTTGTTCAGCATAGTCAGGTTTAAGCAAATTAGGCTTTTGATGCTCATAGGTAGGGTAGAGTAAAACCTGGTGGTGAGCCACGCTGAAGCAGTTGCCCTGTTCACGAATACCCCCTTTGCGCAACAGCATAATCGTTTTGCCCGCTTCTAAGGCATCAACCGCAACACCCCATTCTTTCAGGGCATGGGTAGTACTTGAAAGCATAAGTTTAGTAATCGGATTTTTCCAACAACAATAAGAGGTTTGCGTTTTCCTAGGATAGAATGCCAAGATTACTCTCAGTAGGGAATCGGGAATCGGAACCCACCCCTAAGGGGTTAGGGGTGGGTTCCGATTCCCGATTC
>NZ_JAAHHC010000095.1:0-11394 GCF_010672265.1 Moorena sp. SIO3A2 | reverse complement strand
ACGCGACATCAATGGCGCTCGCGGGATATTCCTAAGAGCTTTGGTAGATACACCCTGGCTGAGTAATCAGCTTGCATTGGTGAGCTAAGGTCTGCTTTGGTAGACTTTAGTAGCCAAAAAGTATCGGAAGTTAGGGAATACTTTGGCAATCGCCCCATCCTGGTTAACTCTTGGTATCGCGACCCAGTAACCAATCGCCAAGTTGGTGGTGCATTACGCTCCCGTCATCTTTCTGGGGATGCTGTGGATTTTGTGGTTGAGGGGATATCGCCAATGTCGGTGAATAGACGCCTGGATTCCTGGTGGGGTTCTCGAGGTGGTCTAGCCAGTGCGAGTTGTTTCACCCATATTGATGCCCGAGGGTATCGGGCTAGGTGGAGTTATGGTTTTTGATATATAGCAATTCTACGACTTGTGAGGTACAAATATCTGGGCTTTAGGGAGCAGGGAGCAGGGAGCAGGGAGCATGTAAGAAAGAGAGAAAAGGCAAGAGCTAATAGTCAAACAATTCTGTGTACCTCATGAGTCCTAGAAACGCTATAGTGCTACGCGCAAGGGCAAAAGGCAAAAGGCAAAAGGCAAAGGTGCGCTCTTACCATTAAGAATTAAATTGGCCAAGGTCAAGCGCACCGGGAGGGGGAACAAAGTCACGAAAGTCCCCTAGAATTGGGGTATTTTAGGGTGCCTTGCGTAAGTCATGTAATATAAAGAAAGGCTTCAAGGTTTTTAAGGATTTCTTCAACTTATCAAATTAGAGAAGCTAGCTCCATACCCCACCCAGGATTACAACCTGTTAAGTTGGCTTTGCCATCACCATCTGAGTCAAAAAGTTTGGCAATTTTGGGATTTTTAAGTTGCTCTGGCTTAATTGTATTCCACAGCCTACTGGGCATCCTATGGTGTTTATGAAAGATCTGACATAATTTTCGGTATAAACCATAAATTTTCAAAATCTCAAAGCTATACACAGTATAGTTTTAGCCAATTCAAGTTAAAAGCATATCATAACAGGTATCAACTAGCCTAATTTACTCTCAGAAAATAATACAGGAGTCCCTGCATTAAGTCAATCGGGTCGGGGATTTATTATCGGTTAGTCCTAATATCCAATGTCACCTCAACCTGAGGGGTTGTGAGGAGGGTGGGGAGATGGGGAGATCGGGCAGATTTTTATTAAGGGTAATTATCCTAACATGATCTAAGCATCCTGGTTGGGCTTATTTTTTGTAAATGCGAAGATAGGTTTGTACATAATCCATAGAGAACTGACCGGGATTCTCTCGAATCCTAGCTGTAAATCTTTGGTAGAATTGGTTGACAATATCAGAAATGTCTTGATTGGATCGATTGCTTAGGGCATTTCTCAATGTATGTTCACTCCAAGAGCGAGTCGCTTGGGTGAGACCTTGGGCAAATTTCTCTGCATCCCTATCATCTTCGTACTGAGACCGATAAGGGCACCGAATCAGCATGGTTCGGGTATCTCCTAATCGTAAGCCAGCTTGATAAACTTCACTTTGAGGGTCTTCGAGACACGCAGTAAACTCGGCTTCTGTTCGGTAATAACTTTGTGATGTAGCGCCAACATACTCTTCTGGTTGAATCAATTCCTCAATCTGCATTTGTTTCCAAATTTCGTGCAGAATATCTTTCAGGTTCAAGTCTACCAGGTTGTGCCCTACATAGCGCCCTTGTTCGTCTACGGATAAGTTGACGGTTACTATTTGACCTCCAGATTTGAGTTCTTTAGCTCTAGCCAGGAGAATAGTGCTCCAGTCAATCTGTGACTGTGCTTGAAAAATTGCTTTATCTTCTACTGGGGCAGAAACATTGACATCAATATGATTGCTCAGATGTTTGGGTAGCTTACTTAGCCAGTGCATGGCTGTGGAGGAGAAACCAAAGTCTAGACTATTGGGGGGACAAACAGGTTCATAAAATGATCGTGGAACCATTGAAACTACTAGATTTTGATCACCTTGCATCAATAACGTTGCATTTTTGCCTAGGGCATTAAAGTCATTACTGGGTAAATCATTAAATATTACTTCAACAAAAGCCCCGTTATTTTTTTTTTTATAGTAGCAATAATCTGCTGCCATAATCCTTGGCTAGTACCACCGTCTGCAATGCCGTAATCAGCTAGTCTTACCTGTGAATAGTTTTGGATGGGCTGGATTGCTTTTGCTACTAAATCCCCAGCAGCTTCGAGACAAAGTTTGGCTCCAAGGGTGTTGAGTGAGTAGTTAGATGCCATATAAATTTCCATGTCCTATCCTCTGTAATGATGATTATTTTAACCGGTTTTTTAGTTAATTAATGGTCAATAAAACCAGAAAATTACTTGCAAAATATTGGTGGTTTATCTGCTAGTTTTTTCAAGCAAGTAGTATTATAGCCATTGGTCACCAGTTAAGTAATCGCGTAATTTGTCAGGGTCAACCCATCTAAGCCTAGGAATAATATCAGGAAATTCAAGCCGAATAAATCAACAGAGGAGTAGACATCTGAAACTGAATAATTTACGGTTATTCCGTACTGATTCGGCTAAGTTTTCATAAACAAAGCCTAAAAGTATTACTAGGGAAGACTTTTAGGTTTTGAGATACTATAGCAATTCTACGACTTGTGAGGTACAAATATCTAGGTTTTAGGGAGCAGGGACTTCGGAGCAGGGAGCAGGGACTTCGGAGCAGGGAGCAGGGACTTCGGAGCAGGGACTTCGGAGCAGGGATAAGAGGCAAGAGCCAATAGTCAAACAATGCTGTGTACCTCATGAGTCCTAGAAACGCTCTATGTAGTTTCAATTATCAATTATCATCAAAATCTCAAAGCTATACACAGTATAGTTTTAGGCAATTCGATTTAACAGCATATCATAACAGGTAAGCACCTACACAGAATTAATTACCTACTGCCAATCTCTGTAACCCTTGCCCTGCAAGGCTTTGATTATTTTAAAATGTGTAATTAATTTTGTGCACCTGCTTATCAACTAGGCTAATTTACTCTCAGAAAATAATACAGGAGTCCCTCCATTAAGTCAATAGGGTCGGGGATTTATAGCGGTTTTCAATTAGGTGAATTCCAAATTTTTGGGTTTTAGGGAACAGGGAACAGCGGATCACCGGAACAGCGGATCTGGAAGCCACCCATAACCCCTCCGAGGAGGCGAAGAGAGGGAAGAGGGAATAGGGGAAAAATCCGGCGTTGCTTAATAATGGAATGATTTTAATAGTAGGTGCGACCCTAGGGCGATTTACTCGCCCTAGGGTCACACCTGTGGAATGGGCATCTTGCCCGTTTCATTTCCAGGCGGGCAGGATGCCCACCCCACTCATATTCATTCAAAGATTCAGCAATGCCGTAATCTTTGAATGAATATGAGGATGTCACAGGCTACCAGTGCTATAAGCCTGCCAAGCAATGGTGAGAATAACACGAACAACTTCAATTGTACCGGCTACAGTAACAACTGCGCCGATCTCGCGTACCACACGGGGCGGCAGATTGCCTTCCCAGGGTAAAAGGGATCTTGATTTGTAGTGCTGTATCACGTTACCGATTCCTGTATAACGTTTGATGCTCAGTTCCTTTGGCAGTGCCGGGAGTCCCTGATTACTGGAAGACAGTTTATCAGAGCGGCGAAACGGTACAATGTCATCACCAAAGGCTGCAATATATTCATCACAATTGGTCAATGTCTGCGCAAAGGTGATCAGACCTTCCGAGGCTAAAAGGGAGCTCCACTTATGGATCTCGTTTTGTGTAGCCTGGCGACCTAAAACGCGCTCAAAGCACAGTGCAACAAAACGGAAATTACTATTGACGGCGAAGACATAATTAACATACATGTCCGAGCAAAGTAACTCACGAACCAGATCTCGAGTGCTCAATTGACCATTCAGGTATGCAGATTCAAGGCTAGCATGATGGTGAAATTCAATATCTCGATTTTCCTTAAATAGTTGCTTATATACTGCTTTCAAGCTGAGCAATTTATCGTCATCTGATATAGTATTCCCTTGGCTGCCGTTATAGCTGATTGGGTAAATTTCAGAGGTAGACCAAGATTGTATTAACTGAGAGTTATTAGTTAGTGTTTGCATATTGTCTTTGACCCTGTAAGTGTTTATTAATCCGTTAGGATCGATGCCTTGATTATCTAGACGGTTCTAATTTTAGGGGCTAGGGCGTGTCTTCAAACTCCGAGTACCCCCGTTTCCCTTAAAAAAGGGGGACTTTGAGTATGGCTCCCCCCTTAATAAGGGGGGCTGGGGGGGATCTAATATCTTGCGGAAAACTTTGAAAACACGCCCTAGTGGGTTACGGTTTGCATGAATGATAAGTAAATTTACTTATTCATTACAAAATCTTACAGGATTACTCAGAACTACCCTAATCTGTTACAATTTAATGTTTATGGTATTAACCTTGTAGCTCAACCTTGCCCAACTTCTTCTTTGAGGTACCCAACACGGCGTTGCTGATTATGCGTATGGTTTTGCCCCCCTAGCCCCCCAATTCTGGGGGGAACAAAACTATCAAAGTCCCCCAGAATTGATACTGCTGGCGAATTTAACATTTAGAAATATCAGCCTGAAGACAGCAGTCTTTATAGCCCCCCAACCCCCAATTCTGGGGGAGCATGAACTTAAAGTTACCCATCTGCTACCCTTGTGTAAACAAATATTAATTTCGCCAACGGTATCAGAATTGGGGGATTTAGGGGGCTTTAATAAAACCAAATGATCGCACATTCATTCCTTAATTCAGCAACGCCCCCAACACAGCAACGGCGAATGAAACTGGGAGCCACGCTTTCAAGGAAGTAAGGCGTGGTACCTCACCTGAGTGAATAAAAAAAAACTAAAACCATTGATTTTACCTAAAATCATTACCAGGGTTGGGTTTCACTATCTTCAACCCAACCTACGAAGCCAAAAAAGTCAATCAAGTAGGGCATCTGAAATCATCAGGATTTTATCTAGGATCGCTGTGCTCTAAACCAAACACCTTCCGATCTCCTGGTGAAAGCTGATAAATTTTAGCTGTTTGCAACCACTCATATATATCCTCCGGCTTGAGCCACACCCTGGCAGTGCCATTGCTGAAAGCAGTGAGGATTTTGGTGCCATCGGGAGAAAAGACGGCGGAGTTCACAGCAGCATTATGGTCTCTCATCACCAGGATTAACCTACCGTTTAAATCCCACAACCTGGCAGTTTTATCCTCAGAAGCAGAGAGAATTGTTTTACCATCGGGAGAAAACACCGCTGAATTAACATCAAACATATGTCCTTTCTCACGACCTCCTCCAAAGGTTCGGATCAGGTTTCCATTCAAATCCCACAGCTTTATCGTGTGATCTGCTGAAGCAGTGAGAATTGTTTTACCATCAGGGGAAAAGACGGCGGAATTAACAGCATCTTGATGTCCTTTAAAATTAGTAATTATTTCTCCGTTCAAGTTCCACAACTGCGCCAGTTTATCCTTAGAAGCCGTAAGGATTTGCTGGCCGTTAGGAGATAGGACAGCGGAATTAACTACCCCCTTGTGTCCTTTGTACTCTGATATTTCTATAAGTTCACTGCCACTAAAATTCCATAACTTGGCAGTTTGATCGTAAGACGTAGTCAGAATTTGCTGGTCATCTTGGGAAAAGCTGGCAAATTTAGCACCACTCCTACCGAATATCGTTAAGTTATTATAGTGATCATGTAAATTAATAGCCATGATCAGGCGATCGCCTTTTCCATTCCATAACCGGGTTTTGCCATCATCGGAAGTCGTAATAATATAGTTACCATTAGGGGAGAAAGCTGCTGTTTTTACAGAACAGTGATTCGAGACATCACAGCCATGAGGAAGTTGCTTAAGCAATTTTCCGTTCAGATCCCATAAATAAGCGTTTTTATCGGTAGTGGCTGTCAAGATTTTTGTGCCGTCAGGAGAAAACACAGCAGAATTCACAGATGCTGAATGTCTAAAACTAGAATTAACTGGTTGTTGGGTGATATCCCATAACTTGACTGTAGAGTCATCAGAGGCGGTGATTAGTTTGTCTCCATGGGGAGCAAACGCTGCAGTAGTAACCGATAATTGATGACCGATTAATTTAGCGATAACTTTTCCATCCAAATCCCAAATTTTGGCAGTATTATCATCACTAACGGTAATAATGTGATTACCGTCTGGGGAAAACAAGGCTTTTTTGACTGCCTCGGAATGTCCTTTCAAGGTTTTAATTAAGTTTCCATCCTTATTCCATAATTTGGCAGTGCCATCTTCAGAAGCAGTAAGGATTTGATCACCGTCTTGGGAAAATAAAGCAGAATTAACCCAATCGCTATGTCCATTAAATATGTGGATAAGCTCACCATTGTGCTCCCACAATTTAGCTGTCTTATCTTTACTAGTAGTAATAATTTTAGTTCCGTCTGGAGAAAATACCGCAGAGGTAAGACCGCAATGATAATCCTTTATATGTACATGCCAACAGCTATCCTGATTTAGAGTTGTGATCAAATTCCCATCGTTATCCCATAATTTCGCAGTTTTGTCCCGTGAAGCGGTGAGAATTGTCTGACCATCTGGGGAAAAGACAGCAGAATTAACCTGGCACTGACCGTTGCGGACGCAATCGTGCCCTCGTAAGGTATTGACCAAATTGCCTTACAAGGTGGGTAAGGACAAATTATCAAGTTTCGAGTATAGTTTAATCGGGGAAATATAGCTCTTCCGTACTTTACTCTCCTCCGGATACTTTATCAAGGCAACTTTCCAACAGGTCGAGCATCTGTGTTAGCCATTTTCTAGCACTTTCTTCAGTTTCAAAATGGCGATTGGCATAGTCACCCACATCTTTCCAGGGAAAGGAGGGAGAAGCCAAAGCAACCCGTCCTTCGGCAATTATGGTACGATGCCACTTGGCAAGTTCTGGATTGTTGCAGCCAAGAACTACCTCTTCATCACTTTTACCTTCAAAATCAGCTTCAGCAAACTCCCCAGCAAGAAAACTGTAGAGATTTTCGTAGTTAGCTTTTTGGCTCATGGGTAGATTTTTGGTGTATAGTTAATTGCTAATGTTGAGTAATGACTGAAAATTGGAGAATTAGAGACTGAAGATTAAATAAATACAAGATCTTATAGTTTAAGCAAGGGTCACTCTAAACTATAAAATCTACACTATAAAATCTACAATCCCCTGAGCAGTTATCTAGCGGGATATGACGTAAGAAGTAAGCAATCTCCTTTTGCTGTTTTTTTCATAACCGCACGCAACTTTCTACTATTAGAAATATTGCTCATAGAAGCAGGACGGCTAGCCACACGACCAACTACTTCCCTAGCCCTATAGTTAACAGCTCGCTTTTCACCTCTAGCAGCATCAAGAACCCAACTATTTAATCTATTCCGGTTGGCTCTCAAAGCAGCTTGAATATTAGTGGCAGCAGTTCCCAAATCGCTATAGGTGCTAGCTGCGCTGATTCTGGGAGCATTAATTAATCGGTCTACTAGTTGTTGATCACTTTTACCAACATGGCGATCAATAGTGTGACCACCAAGGTACTCCTGTCGTTGTAACCAGTTCGAGGAAAAATTACTCGGCACGCATTGCGCAGAAGCTGATTGAGTGAAGTATAAACTCTGTACAAGAGTCAAAACAGCCAATAGTCCAGCACTCTTGGCTAGGGATTGTTTCCAATGGGTAAGCATCTTAAATAATGTCTGTTTTTACCTACTATTCCCAGCAGCTTTTTGATTGTAACATCCTGAGCGACTGCATCAAGACAATGAAAGGAGGTTCAATGGGCGACTGACTGTATCAGGGATGAGCTGATTGCCGTCAAAGCTGTATAGATGAAAATTTTGGGGATTATATACTAATTTTGGTCAAGTCAACCGATGTCTAATCAAGAAATTCGGCCAGAAGCGCAACCGTTAATCGATCGCTCTATAGAGGAGAAAACTAAGGACTTTTTGGAGATAGGGAGAATTGCTGGTCTTAATACAACATCCGATTGTGCAGGTGCTGATCTCAGCGGTGCTAATTTGAGTAGTGTTAACCTCAGTCGTGTCAATTTGAGTGGTACTAACCTCAGATGTGCTATCCTGGGGGATATCAACTTGAGTAAGGTCAATCTGAGTGATGCCAAATTAGAGAAAGCCCGGTTGGTAAATAATGTAGGATTTTCTGAATAAATGAAGCTTGAATTGAAGGAAATGGTAGCAATTTTTGAAGATGCCAATGATAATAATGGTTTGACAATTCTGAATCGTTAAATACAAGGTAATAGAGAATAAGGCAAGAGGGCATAGGCAAAAGGCAAAAGGCAAGAGGAACCCACCCCTAACCCCTCCCAGGAGGGGAAGGCAAGAGGCAAAAGGCAAGAGGCAAAAGGCAAAATTTAATAAAGTATATAGGTATTTTGGGTAACTCTTCCCGATTCCCGATTCCCGATTCCCGATTCCCGATTCCCGATTCCCGATTCCCGATTCCCGATTCCCGATTCCCGATTCCCTTTTTTTATCAATCCTATGTTTACATTTAAAATAATATTATGTCTGAATTTACTCCAAAAGAATGGGGTGAAATACGAGAAACTTTGGCTGACGATCCTACTAAGTATGGATTGCCTAAACGGGAATATGGCTCGGTGGTGTTGGGGTCATTTAATATCAGAAAACTGGGGGCGGTAACTAAGCGCAGTCCTCAAACCTGGGATTTTTTGGCTCATGTTTGTAAGCACTTTGATTTGCTCGCTGTCCAAGAAATCATGGATGACCTGAGTGGTTTCCAGGAGTTGAAGGGGCGGATGGGGTCAGAGTTTGGTATGATTGTGTCTGATCGAACTGGGGTGTTTCCTAATGAACCAGGATTAGGGGAAAGACTGGGATTTATATATAATTTGTCGATGGTTAAGCGGGGTGAAGTGGTCTCAGATATTTCTTTTGACCGTACTAAGGTGTTAGAAACCTTGGCTCGTAACTATGATCAGGTCAATCAGGCTATTTTACCCTATGTGGAATATCTAAAAGAACTGGATCAGTGGAATTTAAATCAGTTAGGGAAACGCCCGAAGAAGCCGAATGTTAGGATGCCAGTGTTTCTAACGTTTGCTCGCCAACCGTTCTGTGTCAGCTTTAGAATTGTTGGTCATCCTGGTACTAACCCCTATGAGTTTATGGCGGTTAATGCTCATCTGTATTTTGGTGACTATATCTCAGATCGCCGTCAGGAATTTGATGCACTGATGGCATGGATATTAGGACGGTTTATCCAACAGGATAGAGCCTATTATCCCAATTTTATCTTATTAGGGGATCTGAATCTAGATTTTGATAATCCTACTACAGACCGTGACCGGATTGAAAAGCATATCAAGATGTTTAATGCTAAGGTGAGAGGGGAAGCAAATGTTAATTTTCCGTTCTTAGATCCCCATCCACAGACAAACCAAGTCTTGCGCACTAATGCTAGATTTACGGAAACCTTTGACCAAATTGGTTTGTTTAATTGGGATCAGCGTCTTCCTACTTATAAGGAACATTCCTCTATGGGTGAAAACCCACGAGGACCGGATTATGGTGTTTTTAATTTTGTTGAATTGTTTAGTGATGCCTTATACAACCGAGGGGTTAGTGAGTTATCAGTATCCCAGAAGAAGGCATTTTTTCGACGGTTTGAACATGAGGTAAGTGACCATTTACCGTTGTGGTTACGACTCCCGTTGCCGGATTGAAGTTGCTGATCATTTTGCTAGTTTGCTTAATCAATTCTTTTAAACAGCAGATTGTATCTTCGGCAAACTGCCCTTTGGTGAGTTCAGGGGTAATGTTAATGGCAAAATCAACAATATGACTAGCGATTTCTGGGGGTAAATCACCAACTAGGTCTGGATTATCTATCAGTGAATCCCGTCTGTTGTTATGGTAGGTCATGATTATTGGATTATTTGCTTGTGTTACTAAGCTAATTAAGAGTATACTATAGGAAAACCGTATTTTTAACTAAGTTAGGGAACGGGGATTGGGGAAGTTTGGGGAGATAGGGAGATAGGGAGATGGGGAGATAGGGAGATAGGGAGTATTGAAACAAGCGATTCGGCGTTCGCGCAGCTTGGCCTACGGCCACAGCCGACGCTACGCGAACGCATTTACCAAACTCTTCACTTCAATGGTTACCCATTAGTCATTGTTGCTATTTACAATAGCGCTATATTTGACACGGGGAAATAAGGATAGCGCTAGGGGATGAGATGCGATCGCACAAACCCATAACAATAGCGCTAGAGGATGAGATGCGATCGCACAAACCCATAACAATAGCGCTAGAGGATGAGATGCGATCGCATGATTGGGGCGATGGACAAAATTTTGATGACTAAGATGACTAGAAATTTGCCATTATCCTAGCTATTAAGAGTTGAGTATTAACGGTCAACGGTCAACACTCAACCCTTAACACTCAACCGTCAACTTTCAACTTTCAACTTTTAACTTTCAACTCCCAAAACTCTTCTAAGCGTTTTGAGAGGATCCCTTCTTTTTTCCCAGCAGCAAGCTAGCACCAAGCACACTTAACCCTAAAATAGTAGCAGGCTCGGGAACTTTACCCACTTTAGCGTAAGTGACACTACCTTCTCCAGAACCGAGAAAGAAATCACCATAGGTAAAGAAGTCACCTCCTATGCGGTCATTGTCTTCGTCACGGATTTCAAAGGGAAAATCGAAAACGAAGAAATTGGGAGCAAAATTCAATCCCAAAAGCTCCCCATCCTGAAAATCAACGTAGGGACCTACAGGAAACAAGAAATCATCTTCTTCAGTGTAGGTGACACCATTAAAGTCGAAGACTACCGATAGGTCATCGCTCCGAGAGTTGAATCTTTCGAATCCGCTGTCAAATTGGAAGGTGTCATCATAGGTAAAATACCCCTCATAAGAGTTGCCAGCCAAACTCCCTGTCTCTACATCTACGGTAAAATCATATTTGATAGTTGCAGCAGAAACAGGTTGGGTTGGCATTACAGCTAGACCCAAAGCCACACTAGCGGCTGCCAAAATCCCTGACTTATGGAAGAGATCAGCCATCGTAAAATTCTCCTTGTTTCAACCTGGTAGAGCGTCTTGAATCAAGCGCTAGTCTTTTAAAAGTCGTAAGCATTCAGCCGTCAGCGGTCAGCCGTGAGCCTAAAGCTCACGCTGCTTGAGGTGCTTATTTTATTCAAAAGCAACTCAAGTAGCGTGGCCACAAGCCTTTGGCTGATAGCTGATAGCTGATAGCTGATAGCTGATAGCTGATAGCTGATAGCTGATAGCTGATAGCTGATAGCTGATAGCTGATAGCTGATAGCTGATAGCTGATAGCTGATAGCTGATAGCTGATAG
>NZ_JAAHHC010000094.1:0-11664 GCF_010672265.1 Moorena sp. SIO3A2 | reverse complement strand
AAATACGTTCTCTAATATTTCCATTTTCTTCTATTTTTAAGGCTTTTTGAAGTATTGTTTTTTGCTGTCAGATAATTTTTTGCTGGCATATTTCCTATTATTGGGTTATTTATTAATTTTTATTATACCAATTTAAATGCCGAACAGCTTATTCCCGATTCCCTATTCACTGTTCCCTGTTTCCAGAATATCTTTGAGCAAAATGTTCTTGCAGTATGCGGTGAATGAAGATATAACCACCCCCAACTTTTCTTAACAAGATACGTTCTGTGGCGTAGTCAAGGAAGCGGGCATAATGCCAAGGAGTATAGCCTTGCCACCAGAGAATTAGACGTAACGTAAAGTGTTGAATTAAAACAACTCCAGCAAATACTGGTCCTGTTCCACCTACTATCCCAGTAAGTAAACCAACCGCTAATGCAATACTGATGAGCTCATGAGGTGCTTGGATGTAATTTAAGCTATAGAGTATTCCTACAAAAAAAAAGATTCCAAAGAAAATACCAGCATTTTTAGCTGACTTCCAAACACCCTGGTTAGGAATTATGGTTTGTTCTAGGTTTTCTCCTTTGCCTAAAAAACCAACCAGTCCAGGAAGTGTTGAGAATACTATAACCTCAATAAAGATATCAAAATAAGCTCCGAACTGGCTGAGATCATATCTTTTTGTAAACAACAAACGCACAAGGATATAAATTAAACCACCTATTAGTCCAACCGTTCCATATCTTATGGCTTGCTTAGGATCTCGCTTGATAGTGTCAATAATTCCTATTTCTCTGTTGATAAAGCTTAACAAGAACCCCATAGCTACTCCATCAGCCGTCACAGGAGATAGAATAGCCCTCCATTTATCATCTTTTATGCCCTCTCCAACCATGGGATAGATCATTAAAGCAGTAATGATGATATAGAGTAGCCCAGATATAATTCCAGGAATAAGCTTAGATAGTTTTTGAGATAGTTTTTGGATTTTTTGAGGGATCAACTCAACCCTAAAACCTGGTATAGTTATAGTTCTCAAATAAGATAGCACTGGAAAACTTAGACAGGATACTATAGCTGCTATCACTGAAGGAATTACCAAGGAGATTTGTACTCCTATATCATCGGTAACCTGGGTACCAAAGTGTAAGGCTGTAGTCAATCCAGCTATCAGTCCAAGAATCACTCTAAAAACAACACTATAGATCCATTGTTGAATACCTACAGGTAAGCAATCAGGCTGCATCCGCTCAATTAATAATTCTTTTCGCTCTCTTTGTGTGATTTGATGAGCTATCCAAATTAACCATTTTTTTGAGCTTTTTTTTGAAAATTTTACCGGCTTTTCTTCAAGTTTTTTTTGAATATAAGCATCAAGTAAATGCTTTCGACGTTTTTCAAATAAGCTTATGTCTAATAAGTCATTGTTTAAGTCATTGTTTAAGTCATTGTTTAAGTCATCTTTTGTCTGACCTTTATAGGCAACAGCAATAAAGTTTAGAGTCAGAGGACTTTTCACTAATTCCTGTATGGCTTCGTCTTCTTCTTTTAATTCCTTAACTCCTGACAAGGCGTCTCCAGCATCGTCAAAATACCGTTGGATTTGTTGGTCTGTAAGTTGCCTATAGAAAACAGCAGTTTGAAATTGAAGCTTCTCTGAAATTTTGTGGTAATCTCGAATTCGAGAGCAAACCACCATTTCGGTTTCTTTATAGTTTACTATAAACTGATTGATTGCTCTAATGCAATCTCCTCTTTTGCTTTCTCTGACTTCATCTAAACCATCTAAGAAAAGTAGTAGTTGCTGATTTTTTACCCAATCCTTACACTGCTTTTCAGAAAACTGATAGATTCTATTCAGTTCCGTAACCAGCCACTGGGCTAAGGGTTTTGGCTCTTTCTCCCCAGCCCAACTGGAAAGGTTGAGCACTACAGGAATTGGTAGGGTTGTGTTTTTCCTGGCATCACTGATTAATTCATCAGCAATTTCGAGAAGTGCGGTGGTCTTACCTGACCCCGATCTACCAAGAATCAGCATTGTTCTGGTGTTTTCAAGTTCCCCAAATACGTCAATTGCTCTAGTTCCTTCAGGCAGATCTTGTCTTTGCCGACTTGAATTTGCTCCTTGTTGACTTGAGGGATTGATCACGGCGCTAGGGTCTTCAATTAGACCCAATTCAAGGGTTTCTTCGATATGTAAAGACTTCTTAAGAACACCTTGAATCCAGAATTTTTCTACCCGCTTAAGTAAGGTTTCACGGGGACTAGCTTTCTTGCTGGCAATATCAATTTTCATTAATTGCAAGAGAGATCCTACTATCCCCCAGGAACTGACAGGAGCTGGAGTTGAGGGCATAGTGTCCGTATCTGAGAGTCCCCGTAACTGTTTCCAGGTGATGCTTTCTTTAGCTAGATTGTGATGAATGACTGGTAGCCAACTGACTTTTGGTAGTTTATTTTTGTTCTTTTTGATATAGCTCTGTAGCTTGATTCTAGCTTCCTGTACAGAGCGATATAGAGATAAATGCGTAGTGAAAAATCCCAGAAAATATTTGAGAAACTCTTGTGCCACTTGATCAGGAACGGGTTCTCGCCAAACAATAATCTGAGCAATATCTAAATCTGCGAGTTGACGTGCTAATCCCAGTCCATTGCAGGAATTAAAAATAGCCAACTTCATACCTTGCTCAATGGCTCTTTCCATCGTCTCTCTAATCGTTTGAATATCTAGAGATTCTTCTGAATTAATTTTGAGCAAGCCAGTTTGACCATCTTCTTGAACATCACTATGTCCAGCAAAAAATAGAATATCCCAAGATTTATTTAAAAATGATTCCAATTCTTCAAGAGTTGGCTGTCGCAGAAAAACACAATATGCTCCTGGTATCTTTCGGAGTAATCGTCTATCAGCTTCCACATCAATACCTTGACCGCTGTCTCCTAAAATACATAAGATTTTGACCCGTTTCGGTCTTTGGGAATTTGAGTTCTGGTCAGTAACAATAGCAGCGGCAATTTGCTCTGATGCAGCGAAGGAGAGAGCAACATCACCAAAACAGTCATCAATAAACAAGTCCCAGCAGTGCCAGGGTAGTTTGTGTAATATATTTTTGGTGGATTCAGAGGTAATCTCATGTGTTTGAACAACGACCTGAATTTCATCCTGGGAGTTTAGATCGAGAATTTGTTCGAGTTGTTGTTTTGTAGTCCTCAGCCAATGATTGAGATCGTTGCGTAAAAGATCAAGGGACTGATCACACTTAGCTATGTACTCAGGGATAGAAAACCGAGGACGTATAGTCCGTATAATACCTCTAGAATCCTCATCCCTAGAAGACTCCAGAAGGGTTTTATATTTATCCTGCCATTCCTGATAATACCTGAGAATTTCTGGGATTTGAGGTAGTTGACAGTATATCTGTCTGTAGTTCTCTGGATCATTTTTACCTTCCTCCACAATCTTGATGGTAGCTTGACCAAAACCTCGCTGAAAATTGCCATCTTCTGGGATAATAATAACTGTCTTACTCATTTTATTTGCCTTTGTGTAGAGCTAAGCAACAAATTCCTCAGTTACAGATTCATCATTTAGATAAATTTGAACAGTGACTAGTTTTCCTGGAAGTTCAGTTAAGGCAATCTGAATCCAACTGTCTGCTTCCTGGGCTTCTACTTCCTCACTATCTGACTCAAGCATGACTTTTAATTTTAAACCCAAAGGCAAAAACTCATTCTTTTCTGTAGGATGAACTTGAAATAAAAATCCCACCTCTTGATTTTCTGCCAACCATTGACTCACTACTAAATCTACTTGTTGAGAATCTGCTGATAAACCTAGAGTAATTTTTTTAGCCCGTTCAATAACATCATCGTTTATTTCTAGATTTCTAAATGCAAATTGTCTAGGTGCCAGGACAGCATCTACAGCTTGCCATGTGTCATCAAAAAGCTTTTCCAAGTCTTTTAATTTTAAGGGGTTTACTACCGGTAGAGGTGAGAGTTCACCAATCAAGTCATCAACCGAGCGCAACCGACTAACTTCGATAACATCTGCAACGACTGTTTTAGCAAATCCTAAAAGCTGGACTTGATCTAAGTGTTCGCTAAACTGAATAGCAAGATAACCAATCCGGTCTTCGGTTACTTCTGGAGGTAAAGACACAGTAGTTTCTCCAGGTAGCACAGGACGACATTCTAATCTGCCAATGTCAGGAACAACTAAATCAGCAACATTCCATTGATGTCTTAGAATTGGATTCCAACAATCACTTTCGTTTAAATCCGTGTCAATGCCAAGATACTTAAGATATCTGTGAACTGCATAAACCGCTAATGTATTAAAATAAACCTGTTTACTTTTTGCAGTTGTGGCTTGTTCCGCTGCGAATTTGCTAGCGAAGCGGTGAGCTTCAATGCCGAGAGTAATTTCTAAATTTTCCATGTTTTGAGTTGTCATGATTCTTCCTCTCCTGAGTATCCTATATCCTTCAATTTTTTTTGAAGGAGTGGTAGGCATTTTCTTTTCCAATGGGATATGATAGTATCGTACTTAATGCCCAACTCCCTGCTGAGGTGAGTTAACTTCTCTGGTGGGTATTTGAAAAGTAACCTTTGGCAAAGGAGCTGACAGTTACAATCGGGACGCTTACGAGGATGACACTTTTGAAAGCTATGGTCTGGATCTTCCTCTACGTAACGTTCTAATTGTTCAAATATTTCCAGAATTTTCTGATTTCTGAGTTTATCAATGTAAGCGTCAATTCCATTGAGAGTAGGAGTCTCAAAACCACCATCTGGAAGTTGATCTAGTAGTGTTGAGGGATTGTCCGAATTTTCATTGATGTAGACATCTAAACTAGACTCACGACTATGTTGGTATGCTTGGTTAAGATATAAATCTTTAATCCGCCATATTAGATAACCATTTATCCATTTTAACAAGCTTGTCTGAACTGCTAAGTCTGGTTTGGGTTCAAAAGCACAAATATTTTTGATTACCCATTCCCAAGTTTGGTCTAAAGCTTCCAAATAAAGGGGATAAGAAGATTTTCGGAGTCCGGGTAACTGCTGACATTCAAGTAATAGTCGATGGATATCCCGTCGCCGTTCTTCACTCTGAAAGTCCTGATTGCCACAAATCTTATTAATAAGTGCCAGTAATTGTTGATCTGTCATAGTCATCTTTTTTTTGATAACTGGTGTAGATTACTCTTTAATCCCTGATATTTCAATAAACAAGAATATTCAGAGGGAACTTAGGGTAAGCGCCAGAAAAATTGAGCCAAAATGTGATATGGGGCAATAATTATGACCATATTAAGCCTTGATTATCAGCACTATTGCATACTTTTATCAATAGTGTTGATAATTATGCTCCATTATTAATTTTTGCCTTTACCCTGAGAGGGAACTAACAATGACTCTTCTGTTGATAATTATAATTCTTATGAAGCACTTGAGATTGAAGGGCTGCATCTCACTGTCTTGATGGAGTTGATCATGGCGGGAACCACGGCAGTCGTTCATGGGGGAAACCCCCAAGACCGCGCTGCCTCCCCAAGACCGCGCTACCTCACTGCATCGCTTTTGAAATTAGCCAAAACTTCCCACATTTACCACATTTACAGCATTTACTACATTTACCACACTTACATCATTTACCTTCTTGTTTACAAATCTCAGATGCACCCTATACAGCTGATCATTACTGGCTTTGCAATGACTTAGATCAGATTTTGCACAGTTTTTTTCAAAACCACCGATATATTGATGTATTCAACGGAAGGCTAATTTAAGCCCGCCGCAAAAATGGCTGATCAGTATTTTACCAATCCGACAATGGATAGGAGGATTTGTGCTGGATATTGTTGAACCCATCTCCAACTCGGAGAATACTTTGCTGAGTTTAGACCAGAACTTAGAAAGCTCTAAAATTTCTCTTAATTTCAGTGGTTCTGAACAATTACTTTCCCTTAACAGTTCAGACCTGGATTCAGATCAACTCTTGATTTCTGACCATTCTGACTTAACAACTGACCTAAATTTGAACTTGGAAACAACCGCTACGGAACCTCAAGCTAATCAAGACGGCAGCGATTTACTGACGGGTACAAGTAACTCAGAGACATTAGTAGGAAATCTTGATGATTTGGATACTTCTGAATTTGATTCAGGAGTTTTAACAGTCGGAGCAGATGGCGAGATTACATTTGACTTTTTATTTGATGGGGGCAAATACAAAGGAGAATTAGCCATCTTCAGTTTAGAAGATATGGCTGAATTTGAACCCGGTTCAGAAGCATTTATTCGAGAAGCTGCTCGTCGCGCTCTGACTGGTTCAGAGTTAGGTCATGTGGTAATTTCTGATCTAGAAGAAGGGTCAAGATTTAGTGGTATTTTAGGAGAACATGAAAAAGAAAATTGGAATCGTGGAGAATATCAGGATGTCAAGACATTTGCCATGAATCCTGGGGATGAATTTGGCATCTTGTTTGTTCCCAAAGGCAAGGTTCAGCAAGTTTTTGAGGATCCGAGTATTGACGGTTCTAAACGTCCATTGTTCTCGATGACGGCTGCTGACTCAGAGGATGTTTATGGTCTGGGAACAATGGTAGATATTACAGGTCATGGACATACTTTTGGATTCGATGACCAGTGGGGTAAACCGGATAGTGATTATAACGACTTGATTTTTAAAGTTATAGGGGCAACAGGAGAGGCAACATTACTCAGTGAGATAGTGACTCCAGAAAGTAATTGGCAAAATACAGACTTAGGTGAAGCGTTAGTTGATTACTTCCAGTTGAGTGATCCAGATACGTCTGGCTCTAAAGTAGGTTTTGATCTCGTTGAGCTTCAATTGGAATATATCGCTCATCAACAAACAAATGAATCAAGTTCAGAATTTGAGCCAGATAACTTCTTGTTACAAGTTAATGAAGGAAAGGTCGTTATCGATGCTGTTGCATTTGACGATGCAGATACGCTGCTAAATGACCTCACAGCGTTAGGCTTACAACAAGGTGTGGCATTTAAATCAGTTGTGTCAGGGCTACTACCAATTGAATTAATCAATGAAGTATCTGCTTTGAACAGCCTAGCCTTTGCAAAGCCAGCATATCAGCCATTAACTAACATAGGAGCTGCTGATGCAGGAGCTCCTATTAGCCAGATTGACCAAGCTATCAATTCTAATGATGCACGCCAAAACTTCAATGTAAATGGAGCTGGAGTGACTGTAGGAGTTATCTCAGATAGTTACAACGTATTGGGAGGAGAAGTTAATGACATACGGAGTGGAGATCTTCCAGGAGTTAACAATCCTAATGGATTCACGGCAGTTGTAAATATCTTGGAAGAAGGCTCTTCTAGGGATACAGATGAAGGTCGTGCTATGTCACAACTCATACATGATGTAGCTCCTGGTGCTGGTTTAGCATTCCATACAGGTTTCAATGGCACAGCTAATTTTGCTAACGGAATTAAAGAATTAATGGATGATGCTGGTGCTAACATAATTGTCGATGATCTTAGTATCTACGCTGAGCCAATGTTCCAAGATGGAATTATTGCACAAGCTGTTGATGAAGTCGTGACTCAAGGCGTTGCATACTTCTCAAGTGCTGGTAACCAAGCTAATAACTCCTATGAAAGCTCATTCGTCTCTAGTGGTCAACGTATTCAAGGTTCTGTGGCTCATGATTTTAATCCAGGACCAGGTGTAGACACTTTACAACAAATTACGATTCCGGGGAATGCCAACTTGGTTGTTTCTTTGCAGTGGGATTCTCCATTTCTTTCTGCTAGTCCTGAAAGTGGGGGTGCAACTAGCGATCTTGATATTTATTTACTTGACAACACTGGTAATCGAGTTTTAGCAAGAAGTACAGATCGAAATATTGGTCGAGATGCAGTAGAGGTTCTTAGATTTACCAACAGAAATACAGATGCTAATGGGAATCCAATACCAGCCCAATTCAACCTTGCAATCACGAACCCTCGCGGAGATGCTCCTAGAAATCTGAAATATATTCTTTTCAACCCAGGTTCAGGAGCAACAGTAATTAATGAATTTTCTACTAATTCACCGACAGTATATGGACATCATGCAGCAGTTGGTGCAATGGCTGTTGGGTCAGGGTTCTATAGAAATCCAACTACTTTAGCACCAAGCTCCTCAATTGGGCCTACCACTATTTTGTTTGACCAATCAGGTAATCGGCTAGTAACTCCGGAAATCCGTCAAAAGCCTGAAATTGTGGCTCCTCATGGAACCAATACAACATTCTTCCCTGCATTTGTAGATAATGACGGAGATGGCGTAGACGATAATGACTTTGAACCAGATAATTTCCCAAATTTTTTTGGTACCTCTGCTGCTGCTCCCCATGCTGCTGGTGTAGCTGCTCTGATGCTGCAAGCATTTCCAGGCACTCCTCCTGACATACTTTATCGTGCAATACAAGAAAGTGCTCTGGATATGGAGAATCCCTATACTCCTGACTTAGATCCAGGAATTGATAATGCAACAGGCTCTGGTTTAATTCAAGCAGATCAAGCAATTCAAAGACTTGAGCAGATCCAAGCTCGACCTGAAATCAATCTTCAAATCCCTAGCATTACTGTTACACCTCCAAATACTCGAGGAGATCGTGAGTTTAAAGGAAATGGCCCTCGAATCCGAATTCAATCCCAAGCCGTAGAGCGAGGTACTACGCTACAAGCTACAGGCAATGTCATTTTTGAAGAAACAAAATCAGACTTCACAACTTTTGATGGTTTTTTCTCAAGTAGTATTGATATCAGCAGTATGTATCCTGGCTTTGTCATCGACTCGATTATTAGAGGCGGTGGACTAGATACTTTAGAGACAACAGATGTCGATTTGCACGACAGACAAGTAATATACCAAGACGGAGACGATTTGGTGGCAAGGTATGAAATTCAAGGAGACACTCGGCAAAAACTAAGAAGAGGTAGTGATGAACCCTTTGTTTCTATCTCTTTCAATCCGGTAAGACTAAGATTGCGATCATCGACAACAGGAGAGCTAGTAGAAGATACCTTCTTTTTGAGAGATATCACTTCATTTGAACCTCCAAGAGTTCGGGGAGATGATGAGTTCGACGGTAACGGTCCACGTATTGAAATTGAGACGGAAATTAGTGCAAATGGCACTATCTTAAGTCCTTATGTAATTGCAACTTTTGAAGAGACGATAAAAGATTTTACAACGTTTGCAGGCGTGCTTGAAAGTTTTGGAGTTGATGTTAGTCAACGTTATCCAGGCTTTGTGATTGATGAAATTATCAGCGATAGCCGAGATGTCTTAGAAACTATAGATGTTGATTTGCTTGAACCTCAAACTATTTCTCTAGATAATGATGAGCTAGTGCGAGAATATACAATTCAAGGAGATAGTAAGGGGGATGATCAACCCTCCGTGACTCTTTCCTTCAATCCTGTAAGAGTAAAACTAAGACCAGCCTGAATTCTGCCGACAGGTTAAATATTCAATCCAAAAACATCTTCTACATTTTATTTTAATGTGGAAGGTGTTTTCATAAAAATAATTCCAACAATAAAATATCAAAATGTTTAACCAACATTCAACAGCACCTCATCTCTACCTAATTGTTCCCAACATCTTTAACTTCAAAGGCGGAATTCAAGTCTACTCCACCTTTTTGATCCAAGCCTTACAAACTCTCTATCCAGAAGCCCAATACGATATTTTCCTCAAATACGATACCTCTTGTCAGCCTAACTCTCAATTTCTACCACAAAGTCGATTTCATTGCTTTGGTAAATTTTACCGCTTTCTACAAAATATTCTCCTTACCCTGAAAATTATTTTAATGGGAATTTGGCAACGACCAACTCTTATGATTACCACCCACATCAACTACAGCATTCCTTGCTACTGGCTTAAACAACTGACAGGGATTCCCTACTGGGTTGTGGCTCATGGTGACGAAGTTTGGAACCTCAAACATCCCCTCCGCCAGAAAGCATTACGTCATGCAAACCAAATAATTGCCGTTAGTCACTATACACGGGATCGCCTTCTCCATGAACAAAAGCTCAATCCTTCTCATCTTTCTATTTTACCCAATACCTTCGATGGAAAGCAATTTAACATTGCACCAAAACCGTTTCATCTGTTGAAAAACTATAAACTTTCTCCCCACCAGCCTATTATTTTAACGGTTTCTCGCTTAGGAAAAACTGCTGCTCCTCACAAAGGCTACTTCCAAATTATTCAAGCTTTACCTCAAATTCGCCGTCAGATTCCGGAGGTTCATTATATTATTGTTGGTAAGGGAGATGCCAAACCTGAGATTGAAGCATTAGTTCAGCAACTTGGCTTAGAAGACTGCGTTACTTTAGCTGGATTTGTACCGGATGATAAGTTATGTGACTACTATAATCTCTGCGACGTTTTCGCTTTACCCAGTTCTATTGAAGGCTTTGGAATTGTCTATTTAGAAGCCCTTGCTTGTGGTAAACCTGTGTTAGCTGGAAACCAGGATGGGGCTGTTGAACCGCTGGAAAATGGCAACCTTGGATGCTTAGTTGATCCACAAGATGTGAATGCGATCGCCTGGAGTCTCATTCAGATTCTGCAAGGTTCCTATCCCAACAAAATGATATACCAGCCCGAACAGTTACGACCCCGAACACTTGAGACCTTTGAATTCTCTCAATTTCAAAAGACTTTGGCAGCTTTAATTTAAAACAAGATCTCCTCCAGAAGTCAGCATAAATATTCATCTTTAAAAAGACTGTTTCATCTACAAATTTTTTCAAAAATTATGGAACATTAATGTCAGAGTAAGCGCAAGAAAGAGAACGCTATTTTGTGCTAGCAGCCGATAGTTATCAATCAACCCTGCCTTGTCTTGATGCAGCCCCTCCCCATGAGCGACTGCATCAGGACAAGGTCAAAAACTGTAATCCTGGTTTACAATTCCTACACGAAACGCTATAATTCAAAAGAACTTTCACCTGGTAATTGCAAATTGCTATAGCAATCCGTGTAGGAATTGTGATAATTTTTATTCCCTACTCCCTACTCCCTACTCCCTACTCCCTGCTCCCTGTTCCCTTTGCTATATGCAAATCCAAGACTACTTCAACTTCCTAGCCTCTGATGATATCCGCATCAAAGGTAGCCGCATTGGCATCGAAAGTGTCCTCTACGAATACATCTATCGTGCCAAAACCCCGGAAGAAATTGCCGAACAATTTGATACCATTACCTTGTGTTGATGCAGTCGCTCATGGGGGAAACCCCCAAGACCGCGCTGCATCGCTAGAAGAAGTCTACGCCACCATCCTCTACTATCTACACAACAAAGAAGAGGTCAGGGCTTACTTGGCTGACTGGCTAGAGTTTTGCCGTCAACAACGAGAACAGCAAAAACGTAATCCTTCCCCTGCACGGCAGAGGTTTCGGCAATTAAAAGCAGAAGCAGATGCTCAGCAAGAGTCTACTAAATCAGTTAAGGCTGTAACCTAAAACGCATTTGAAATAGGTTTTAGGTAAGCATTCAGCTATCAGCTATCAGCTATCAGCTATCAGCTATCAGCTATCAGCTATCAGCTATCAGCTATCAGCTATCAGCTATCAGCTATCAGCTATCAGCTATCAGCTATCAGCTATCAGCTATCAGCTAT
>NZ_JAAHHC010000093.1:0-12382 GCF_010672265.1 Moorena sp. SIO3A2 | reverse complement strand
TATCTTCCCGAGTATAGTCCTGATTATAACTTAATTGAATTGGTTTGGCATTCAGCAAAAGAATATATTGCCAATCGAGTTTTCAAATCAATTGAAGAATTAGAATGTTTGTTAAATCATCTTTTAAATGAAGGAGGGTTAATTATAAAATGGGTACGAAAAATAAAAAACAAAGGCAATGCTGTTATCACAGTTTAAATGCGCAACAGCTTACACTGTAACTCAAAGGCAACGCGGCAGTCAATAGTTGAGAAATTATTTTGATAAATTTTACTAAAGCTATCCTAAGCCTATAAGCTAAGAGTTAGCCTTAGAGAAGATCAAGCTTGTATAGTAAGGCTTGCTATGGTTTGCTTAGCAATAATTATTATTAATGAACTCTCTAGAGTTAAGTGGACTATAGAGAATCAGCAGTCGTCAGCTGTCAGCCGTCAGCTGTCAGCCGTGAGCATTAGGCTCACGCTATGGGAACAGCCTAATGCTTTACATAAACCTGGAACCAAAAAATTTAAGAGTTGGAGATTTTATCAAATTGAAAGTCTGGGTAAAAGCCCATCTAAGCATTCAGCAGTAAACCATTGGCCTTTGGCCAAGCGTGCCCATAAGCTAGCACCTCAAGTAGCGTGCGGATAGCGCTAATCGCTGATAGCTGATAGCTGAGAGCTGATAGCTGATAGCTGAGAGCTGATACGCGACACGCTGATAGCTTACCAGCACTCTGCTCTTAAGGAAGTGCTAAGCTGTCACAGCAAGGTGGATAGACTCAGAAGTAGTACAGGAATCAAGAAGAAAACGCTTGCAATATAGACAAAGGCTAAATACTTCCGCTCAGTGGCAACAGCGGCTAAGGTTTCTGCACCCAGGATTGGCATTTGTCTCAACACAGGAATGCTGTAGATGATCACAACTGCGAGGCTGTTGTAAAGTAGATGCACTGTAGCTATTTCTAGAGCAGGGATTGGGTTTTCCGTTATTCCGGTCGCCGCAAGTAAAGCAGTGATACAGGTTCCGATATTTGCCCCTAGGGTGAAGGGATAAATTTCTTGTAAGCTCAATAAACCTGTACCAGCTAGGGGAACGATCAGGCTGGTGGTAGTTGAGGAAGATTGCACGATTACAGTGACTAGTGTCCCAGAAGCAATCCCAGCAATGGGACCGTTACCGATAGCAGTGTGCAACATCTGATTCGCTCGTCCTACCATTAGGGTTTTGAGCAGTTTGCCAATGAAAAAGATGGATAGGAAAATAACACTGATACCTAGGACAATCAGGGCAATACCATTAAATGGTTCTGGGAAAATGTTACTGATAGTTTTAATCCTATCAGTGACTGGAGCAGTGGCAAATTTAATCAGATTAACGTTGTTTAAGCTGAGCGAGTTTTCCCCCACAACCAGGCTTGTTAAAAACAGACTAATCTTTTCCAGGAAGTGAGTGGTAATTTCCAAAGGTAGGAAGATAACGACACTAATCAGATTGAATAAGTCGTGGATGGTTGCAGCAGCAAAAGCCTGTTTAAATTCGTCCTTATTTTGAATATGTCCTAAACTAACCAGTGTATTAGTGATGGTGGTGCCAATGTTAGCGCCCATAACCATAGGAACAGCCGTTGCCACTGGCAAACCACCAGCTACTAGACCTACAATAATCGAGGTTACTGTACTTGAAGATTGGATTAAAGCAGTTGCTAGGGTACCGACAATTAAAGCAGCAAAGGGATTAGTAGCAAACTCGAACAATTCCTTAGCTTGCTCCCCAGTAGCTGACCTAAAGCCTGTACCAATTATCCCTACTGCCAAAATTAGTAGGTAAACCAAAACCAGAATACCTACCCATTTGTAGAAGCTAATAACAAGCTTGTCTGAGTTCTGAACCCTTTCCATTACTTTATTATTACTGTATTAGTTTATTCAGCAACTACCAAGTCAAACTGTAAGCTATCAGCTATCAGCTTTCAGCTATCAGCTATCAGCTATCAGCTATCAGCTATCAGCTTTCAGCTATCAGCTATCAGCTATCAGTTATCAGCTATCAGTTATCAGCTTTCAGCTTATGCGCTACGCGCACGCTACTTGAGGTGCTTATGCGCTACGCGCACCCTAAGCGAACAGCCAAAGGCTGACGGCTGACGGCTGACGGCTGAAGGCTGAAGGCTGAAGGCTGAAGGCTGACCGCTGACCGCTGTTCGCGTAGCGTGCGCGTAGCGCATATGCTTAAAATCAAGGTAACCAAAAATTAGTGAATAACGTCTGACCAAACTCCCGTACAGTTTTGTTAATATTCCGTGTTATCTGAATATGGAATTCATCTGCATCAACAGGAATAATCTTAGCTAGATTCCCTTGTCTAAAGCGCCTAATTACCAAATTTGCTGCCTCTAAACCGGTAACATACGCTTTTTCCTGAGACCAAGAACCGTGGCGAGTGACAATCCAATCCCCGCTCATAAATACATTTTGAATACTAGTGGTTCGCTGCATCATATACTGATAGCTACCGGGAGCAAAGTGAGTCACCCCTTGGGGTACTCGAATCACAGTACTGTCAATCAGATTTGCCTCTCTAAAACCAGAAACACAGGTGCCTAAGTCACGCTGAACTTTCTGGATAATTTGCTCATCACTCAGGGGTAGCAACTGGTTAGCATGGTAAAAGTCTGCTTCAATCACGCTACCAGGTTCATCCCGGTACTCATCGTGCAAGGCATTAAGGTCAAAAAATGTCCAACCCGTGGTTGCATCAAAGCCAAAACAAGCATTAGAGGGATGACGAATCTCAACTTTGCGGTCAAACCATAGCCTGGTTGATAGCACATCAATTGCCCCTAAATTCATCAGGTTGCGGAATTCCTTGCGGCTTTGGAGCATGGTGCTACTCTGAAGGATTTTCTTCATACCATTGATACTGACAGCAAAAATCACCGCGTCAGCCTCAAAGCATTCATCACCACACATCACCCCTTTGGCCTTGCCTGTGTGGTCTAAAATAATGTCATTAACCCGTTTATTGGTAAGTACCTTTCCCCCGGCTTTTTCAATCTGTTCCACCCAGGGTTTAAATATCATTTGTGCTACCGTTCCTCGGCACCAGACCACATCAAAGTCCGGTTGGTGAGCCAAAATGAAGTAATACAGCATTCCTAGGGCGGCTGCGGCTGAACATTGCTCTCCTGGAGCAAATAAACCCACTAACAGCATGGGCTCAAAGGAATCCTTGTAGAGTCGAGCCGAAACCCCAAACTGTTTAAATAATTCACGGGCGGTTACCGAGTCGTACCTAGCCCACGCCTGGTGGGAATTATCGAAGTCAATAACGGCATAGAGCAGGGGTAAGGCAGAGAGTCGATCAATCAGGGGTAAGCGTTTGAAATCAGTGTAGAGGAAGGTTCCTAGAGGGGTGGGAAGTCGTGGTTCATTTTGAAATATAGGGGATTCGACTTCTAATCCAGCAGGAGAATACTGGGAAGAACGGGTGAAAGGAGTGAAAGGATTGAGTCGGAGTTCCTTTACGAGGTTGAAAATGTTGTGATAGGGATACCAGAAACCATGAATTCCCCCTTCTACAGAACGTCCACCGGTCGTTTTCCATCCTGCCACTAAACCACCGGGAGAGGAACTTGCTTCTAGGAGAGTGACATCGTAACCTTGTTTGGCTAAGTGGTGAGTTGCGCCTAAGCCTGCCCATCCAGCACCGACTACAACTACTCGTTTTCTTTCTGAGAGTTCTGACATTGGCCTTTTCTTGAGTCTATTTACAACTCTTTTCTCAGGATGACATAACTATGAAGTTATGTTAAGGTCACTGCGTAATCGGTGATGCGATGCTCCTTTGGAGCCGCTACGCGAACGCATTCGGCAAATCCTCAATACAGCAGTGGCTATTACCCATTACCCATTACCCATTACCCATTACCCATTACCCATTACCCATTACTCTCCAAAAAAAAAAGCGGCTGCAACCATTGCTACAACCGCCACTGTACATCAACTGGGAGGAAATCCTAGAGGCATATGTCAAAAACTGTCCAAGATGTTTGACAAGCTCTAGTAAAGCTACGTTACTTACTTAATACAAGGTGTCTTCCACAGATTCCCGAAAATTTGATCAGAAATTTCTGGCAATTGGGAAACATCACTGCTTGCCTTAGGTGTTAGGAGTTAGGTGTTAGGTGTTAGGTGTTAGGTGTTAGGTGTTAGGTATTAGGTATCAGGTATTAGGTGTTAGGTCTTACAACTTAACTTAAAATCTTGTATTTTAACCGCCAAGTAATTATTTAGTGATATTTTATATTAACTGTTAGATATTAACTGTTAGATATTAACTGTTAGATAGTTAATCAAAGTTTCTAGTCCCTAGTAATTAACACATAATACCTAGACTGTCAACAGCTGAATACTGGGTTAGTCTTAACCAAAACTCCGAGTATCCTGGAGTAGTTGAGCTAGCTTAGCAGGAGCCTCACACCATAATCTTTGATTTGGTGTGAGAGGAATGCGCGGCTGTTAAAGGGGTTCAATACCCCTTTAACAGCAAATTACACTTTCAAAGAATCCTGAGATTTAATATATCTTCGTAATAATTTAATCATCTTTCATGGCAACCTTTCCAAAATCTATACACTAATTAGTGTATTATTAACTATAGTGACCAACACCAGGGGATGAAATACACTTACCAGTATAAAGCACTTCCAAGCACCGACCAAAAGCTAGAGATAAATCTTTGGCTAAGGATTTGCCAGTACTGGTATAATCGTCAGCTTGGTGAAAGGTTTGATTGGTGGGAACGTAACAGAACTTCGGTTAACTCTTGCCCCTTGGTCTGTCATCTTCCTGAACTGCGCGATCGCCCCAACTACTACAGCCAAAAGAAACTTTTACCAGGACTCAAAAAGGGTAAGGTAACAGTGGAATGGTCAGGATATGATTTAGATTTTTCACGGGTTCCAGCTAATACTCTGCAGCAGGTCTGTAAACGTGTAGATAAGGCGTTTGATCGGTTTATTTATGGGGACAATAACGGCAATAGGAGTGGTAAGCCTCGCTTCAAATCTCAACCTCGTTATCGCTCATTTATTGTTGAAGGAGCAGGTTTAACCCTGCATTCATGTTCGACTGGGGGAAAGTTCCTTTACCTGAAAATACCCAAGATCGGCTTGCTAAAAATTCGCTCTCACCGCCATCTACCGGATGGTGCAATCCTCAAACAAGTGCAATTCATCAAAAAAAGTGATGGATGGTTTGTAAACCTTAAACTTGATGATCCTACTGTTCCTGGTATTACACCTGATGTAATCGTGCCGAATTGGGAGAACTCCCTAGGAATGGATGCAGTACTTCACCAGGAGTACTATCTGGCGACATCTTTAGGGGGAAAGCTACCATCCGCCAAGTTTTTGAGGCGAAATCAATCTAAATTAGCCAAAATTTCCAAAAAGAAAAATGCTCGCACCTCAAGGCAGTAAAGCACGCCGAAAACTAGCGAAAAAAGAGGGGTTGCAACACCAAAAAATTGCTCGCGCCAGAAAAGATTTCCAATACAAGACTGCCCACAGCTTAGTAAGTACAGGCAAGAAAGTATTCTTTCATGAAAACCTCAACCTTAAAGGTTTAAGTAAGCGTAATGCACCATTACAAGACAAAGAAGGGAAATACCTACCAAATGGTCAATCGGCCAAGTCCGGGCTCAACCTAAGTTGGGCGGATGCCGCTTTTGGAGAATTCTTTGTAATCCTTGGTCACATAGCTGCGAAAGCTGGAGCCGTTGTGGTTGCCAAGAATCCTGCTTATACCTCTCAATTGTTATCCTATCGAGATCAAGTGATTTTTACTGATTGCGGTATCCGGAAATATTGGGATGAAATAGAAAACCTCTGGGTTGATAGAGATATTAATGCTGCTATCAACATCAAGAGAGTGGGGCTGGACGTGTTCCCCACTATAAAACGCCTTAAAGGTAGCATCAAAATAGTTGATTCTATTACTGATGATACCTCCAAGGAAGTTCTACGCACTCTTCGGGGTGCCTGAGAAGCCTACACCATACCTTTAAGGTTGGTGTAGGAGCGTCACATTACAGACCTGAGGCTGACCCTGCATAACATATACATACCTGTGTGAACATAGTATTTTCGGAGAAAGGCAATATCAGCAAAGGCGGAGCGATCGCATTATGACTCAACTATATGAGCAGCTCAACCAGCTAGTGACGGAAGCATGTAGTCATCCACCTGGAAGCGCTCACCGTCAAAAAAACTTAACAAAAATTATTCGTTTAGTCACTAAGAAACTTTGGCAAGAACATACTCCCTACTATCAAGACGCACTCCAACAAACCTGGATTTACTTTTGCCAGAATATTTGCGAAGGCAAAACCGGTAATCCCTACGACTCTAGCCGTGGCAGTGTGGTCACTTGGCTCAATTTCTACTTGAAGAAACGACTCCAAGACTTTCGCATCAAGAACATAGACGGACAACGTCAGACAGTCTCTCCTATCAAGGCTCAAAATGGTGAAAACCTTGACCCGATCAATAGTGTGGCAGCTCCACCTGAGGTGCCTAGGTTACTCGAAGATGTTAGGGAATGGGTGGAAACGGCGGGTGTTGATAGTGATCTACGCACTACCCATGTTAAAGGTCATCCAGAGGTCACCTGCCAAGTCTTAATTTTACGACGCTTGCCTCCAGAAACTAGCTGGAAAACTCTCTCAGAAGAGTTTAATGTATCAATTTCTACATTAAGTAGCTTTTATCAGCGACAATGTTTGCCCCGTTTGCGTAAATTTGGAGAATCGGAAGGATATCTATAATAGGAGGTTCCTTAAAAAGACTTACCTTAACCTTAACCTGGTTCAGTCAAGGTGTTCACATCAGTACAGAAACACAATTCCTATGACCTACAACACCCATAACCTAGAACAATTTGCCCTTCCTCTGCCCATTACTGACAATGCACGCAGGAGTGCTGAGCAATTTGCTAGGCAGCAGCCTACCTCTGAAAAAGCTGAGCAAGTTCGACTCAACACCTTGGCTGTGTTGGTTGTCAATGATTACATGCAAATGCTGGGGATGCCTACAGATTTAAAAGCCTCAGACAGCTGGAATCCTATTATACGCCTGTTAGCTAATGTGGCCGACTTGGAAATATCCGATATCGGTCGTATCGAATGCCGACCGATCAAAGCCCAAGATTCCCTTTGCCATATTCCCCCCGAAGTTTGGTGTGATCGGATTGGCTATGTAGTTGTTCAGATTGATGAACAATCGTCCCAGGGAACAGTGTTGGGATTTACTCCAACTGCTGATACCGAAGAATTACCCATTAGCCAACTACGACCCGTTGACGATTTAATCGATCAGTTCCATCAACCCATCTCAGAGCTAGCCCAGAGAACTAGGGTAAACTTGAGTCAGTGGTTAGACAATGTGGTTGAAACCGGTTGGCAAACTCTCGAAAGCTTGGAAAACTTGTTAAACCCACCCGAACCAATTTTCGCTTTCCGCTCTTCTGGTCTAGAGTCAACTGAGGCGTTACCCCTAGAGGAAAATCTTGATGTGGGGATTAGGCGGGCTAAGTTAATCGACTTAGGCCTATTGCTAGCGGGTTCCCCCGTGGCTTTGGTGGTGGAACTTTTACCAGAATCTGAACTCAAGCAAAATATTTGCCTCAAGGTATATCCCACCGGTAGTAAAACCTATTTGCCTCCCAACCTCACACTCACTGTGCTGGATGGATCGGGAACAGTGTTTCTTGAAGCCCAAGCCAGACAAATCGATAATTACATTCAATTGCAGTTCAGTGGTTTACCAGGAGAGCAATTTAGTGTCGAAGTTGCCCTTGGCGATGCCAGGATTATTGAGGATTTTGCAATCTGATCCCGTAGCGTGGCCTACGGCCAATCTAGGAATTCCTGAATTTAGCCATCGACACACCACCGAAAGCGTTATAATTCAAAGTCCTTCGGGGATAGATCGGTTATCTGGTGTCTTGTTTGATATCAGTTTTGATATCAGTCAGTGGTCAATCCTAAGGCACCGATACACCTTCTATAAACCTCTATAAACCTCTATAAATAAGTAAAATGAGGGTAGAAATCACATCTGCAACACCAGTGATCCATGACCAATGACAAATAACACGCGCAGCATTGGTAAATTAGTTGTCTTAAAGATAGGAGATGGTTGCTTTGACCAAGGGTTTCCAGTCACTTTACAGATTTTGGAAGAGGGCAAAAGCCCTTTGTTGGAAATCACTGGCAGGTTACCTCCTGCTCCGGAAATTATGCAATCGTGCCAAAGTTGGACAACGAGTTATCACAGTTTGGGGTTACGTTCCCGTCTAGAAGCATCTGTGGTACAAGTGACCAATGTATCTAAACTGGAACGGTGCTACAATGCAGCCCAAGTCTTAGGCGATCGCTTAAATGCTTGGCTATCCTCAGAGCCATTTCGACCGATTAAGGAGAAATTACTCGAACAACTATTACCCTCCGATGAAATTCGTCTCATTATTCAAACCGAGAACAGTTGTTTACGGCGACTGCCCTGGCATCTGTGGGATTTTTGGGAACGCTATTCCAAGGCAGAAATTGCTTTAAGTGCCTTAAAGTTTGAACCAGTCACTCTAAATCCCAAGCCCCACCAGAAGGTGAAAATTTTAGCAATTATTGGCAATAGTATTGGTATTGATACCGAAGCGGATCAGAAGTTGCTAGAGAAATTACCTGATGCTCAGCTCACGTTCCTTATAGAACCCAAGCGCCAGCAAGTCCATGAAGCCCTTTGGGAGCAATCCTGGGATATCCTCTTTTTTGCTGGTCATAGTTCCAGTAAAAACGATGGTAAAACGGGTCACATTTATATTAATAAAACCGATAGTTTAACCATTAATCAGTTAAAGTTTGGCTTAAAAAGAGCAATTGGAAAAGGCTTAAAAATCGCTATTTTTAATTCTTGTGATGGATTGGGTTTAGCCTCGAATCTGGCTAATTTACAGATTCCCCAAATTATTGTGATGCGAGAACCGGTACCCGACCGGGTTTCACAGGAATTTTTGAAATATTTTTTAACCGCTTTTGCTGGGGGGCAGTCCTTCTATTTAGCAGTGCGGGAAGCTAGGGAACGATTACAAGGGATAGAAGACGAGTTTCCTTGTGCAACTTGGTTACCGATAATTTGTCAGAATCCTGCCGCAAAGCCACCGACTTGGCCAGGGTTGAGGGACAGTTTTGATGGAAAATATCCACTTCCACCTCCACCTCCACCTCCACCTCCACCTCCACGCCCTGAGCCTCTAAGCTTCGTCAAGGTATTAGTGAGCAGTTTAGTAATTACATGCTTCTTGATAGTTATACAGCAGCTCGGTTTACTGCAAGGTTTGGAGTTGAAAGCCTTCGACCACCTGATCAATAGAAGACCAGCGGAGTTTCCCGATTCCCGTCTGATAGTGGTAGAGGTGACTGAAGAAGATATTGAAGCTCAGCAGTCGGATTTAAGACCAGCTACCTCCTTATCAGACCGATCACTCCAACAACTGTTAGAAATACTTAATTCCTCTCAAGCCAAAGTCATTGGCCTAGATATTCATCGTGATTTTCCTGTAGCCCCAGATTATCAGGATTTGGGAAGGCTCCTAGAGCAAAGCGAGAATTTGGTTACGGTCTGCAAAGCCAGTAACGAAGAGGATAAAGGAATTTCACCGCCCCCAGAAGTTCCGAAACAAAACTTGGGCTTTAGTGATGTTGTAGTTGACCCAGACGGGGTGATCCGTCGCCATCTGTTGGCGTTTAACCCTGATCCAAAATCAGTGTGTAGTGCTTCTTATGCTCTGAGTACCCAGTTGGCCATGCGGTATCTAGTGGCAGAGGGAATCTTTCCCAAATACACAGAAGCTCAAAAACAAGATAAACAATACTTACAGCTAGGTGATGTAGTCTTTAAACCCTTAACCCATCATACTGGCAGTTATCATAAGCTTCATGCCTGGGGACACCAAATCATGCTGAATTACCGTTTTCACCAATCTCCAGAGGATTTTGTGCCCCAAGTCACTCTCTCTCAAGTTCTAAAGGGTAAGATCAATCCTGATGCTTTCAAGGGAAAAATTGTTCTGATTGGGGTTACTGCTCCCAGCCGTAAGGATTATTTGTTTACACCCTATAGTAAAGGTAATGACATAGAGGATCAAACACCAGGGGTAATTATTCATGCCCACATGGTAAGTCAGATTCTCAGTGCTGTTTTAGATGAGCGACCCCTGATACGGCATTGGCCTGCATGGCGTGAAGTAGTGTGGATTTGGGGTTGGGGCCTAACGGTTGGTCTGGTTTGTTGGCGCTGTAAATCCTCCCTACGTTTGGGTGTGTTGCTGTTGGCTCTATCGATTCTCTACGGGTCCTGCTTAGGTCTTTTGAAACAAGGGTATTGGGTACCATTAGTCCCCTCAGCATTGGCTGTGGTGGTTATTGGTAGTTTTATTGTTCTCTATGATCAACCTTCACCATATCCTCTAAAATTGATCAAGTAATCTCAGAATTGAGAATTGAGAATTAAGAATTGAGAATTGAGAATTGAGAATTGAGAATTGAGAATTGAGAATTGAGAATTGAGAATTGAGAATTGAGAATTGAGAATTGAGAATTGAGAATTTAGTAAGCCTGTTTCTTATATTGATCAGGTACATTCAAGTTTCTTACCCCGACTCCCGATTCCCGATTCCCGATTCCCGACTTCCTACTCCCTCGGTGCGCTTTCCGTAGGCGAATTAAATTCGCCACGGGTCGCACCGCTCCCGACTCCCTCGGTGCGCTTTCCGTAGGCGAATTAAATTCGCCACGGGTCGCACCGCTCCCGACTCCCTACTGCTATGGAACTGCAAGCATTACCCGTAACCTACACTGACATAGAAGCCGCCGCTAAACGCCTATTGGGCAATGCCCATCAAACTCCAGTCCATACCTCCAGGACTGTCAACCAGCTCACCAAGGCTCAAGTCTTCTTCAAATGCGAAAACTTCCAACGTATTGGTGCCTTTAAGTTTCGAGGGGCTTATAACGCTCTGTCACAACTATCTGAAGAACAAAAACAGCGAGGGGTTCTCACCTTTTCTTCTGGTAATCATGGCCAAGCGATCGCATTATCTGGCACTCTCCTCGGTATTCCCACCACTGTAGTCATGCCCAAAGATGCCCCAGCTGTCAAGCAAGCCGCTACCCGTGGCTATGGTGCTGAAGTAATTTTATATGATCGGGCTGAATTGAGACGAGAAGCATTAGCGGAAGAGTTATCACGCGATCGCAAACTCACTATCATTCCTCCCTACGATCACCCCCACATTATTGCTGGACAGGGTACTACGGCCAAAGAACTCCTAGAACAAGTTGGTTCACTGGATCTGTTACTGGTGTGTTGTGGTGGTGGTGGCTTACTCTCCGGATGTGCGATCGCAACCAAAACCCTATATCCTAATTGCCGTGTGATTGGTGTAGAACCAGCACAGGCCGATGATGCCACCCGTTCCTTCCATAGCAAAATCCTCCAAACTGTTGACAATCCCAATACCATTGCTGACGGAGCCAGAACTCCCAGCCTGGGTAAACTTACCTTTCCCCTAGTCCTTAATTACGTCGATGACATGGTAACTGTATCGGAAGCTGCGATTATCCGTACCATGTTTTTCCTCTGGGAACGGCTCAAAATTGTAGTTGAACCCACTGGTGCCTTAGCTGCTGCTGCCCTACTTGAAGGTATCATTAACATGCCCAATGCTCGGATTGGTGTCATTATCAGCGGTGGCAATGTGGATTTGAAGCAAATTGCTCAATTGACTGGAAACTAGGTATTAGAAGTATTAAGTTTTAAGGATTAAATATTAAGGATGAGGTATTTTTAGGATGGTACGAAGTATCCACCGTAGGCGATCGCGTTTTGGTTAGAATTGGAAGATATTGTAAGAAGGAGTGGGATTGCTTGCGTGTATTATAGAAGTTGTGCTCGCAACTCAAACTTCAGCAACGTTTAACAAATGCCACAAATTGTCTGGTCAAATTATCTACAGTATCGAGCCGAACTCAGGGGATTTGACCTAGCTAAGATCGAGGAAATCCTGAGATTTTCTGGATAGAGATATTATGATACCGTCACAGGCAGACAGATCGCAGTTGGCAAGCACGACAATCAGTTAGTCATAATTCCTTATGAACGCAGTGGTGATTTGATAACTCCAGTAACCATCCATAGCACCACCCGTCAACAACTATAGTTGTTTCAATTAAGGATAAGACGGTGATGAGGTAAAATGAAAAGGGTATATTTTCAATAACTGACAGCAATGCCATACAGTCTAGATTTCAGAAAAAAAGTAATAAACTATATAGAAAAAGG
>NZ_JAAHHC010000092.1:0-13132 GCF_010672265.1 Moorena sp. SIO3A2 | reverse complement strand
TCCGGGGAACCCGGCCTAGAGTCGCGCCTCTGGTTGAGGCGTCGGCGGATGAAGCGGGAAGCCCGAAAGACGAATAAGACCGTCCCTGAATTGACCTGAGAATTGGAAGCCCCAACCCTCAGCGAAGCAGGTTGGGGTACTTCACAGTGCGCAGGAGAATTAGTATGATGCTTCAATTCCGGTGGAGGTTTTCATGACTCAGACGATGGTTTTACCAGGCACTTATATTGAGGTGCGTGATGAGGGCTTGATTAGTCCTGGCGGCGTAGTTACAGGCAACATTGGAATTGTCGGCACAGCGGAAAAAGGACCTGTAGACCAGGTGCAATTGCTCGGTAGCTTGTCTGAAGCTAAAGAAATTTTTGGTGAAAGCGACGAGTGGCAAGACGGGACTAAAAATGAACTTACATTAATTCGTGCTCTAGAGCTGATTTATAAAAATGGAGGGCAGAATGTTTATGCCGTGCGGACAGCTAAGAATTCAACATTATCTTATGCAACATATGAATTGAAAGATGATTCGGATAAATTGCTTCTGACCCTGAAAGCTAAAACTACTGGTACTTCGGGAAATCAGATCAAGATTACAGTTACACCTAACACAGAAATAACAGTCAAACTCTCCCAGGACACAATTGAGGAAACATACTCAGTAACAAATATTGCTGAACTCAAAACTGAGGTTAATCAAAAATCAGCTTTGGTGGAGGTTGACGGGACTACAACCGAGGGAACACCAAAATCCGTAACTGATTATGCCAACTTCACTGGAGGCAAAAATGGTGCTGATGCTACGAGTGATGATTACGCTAGAAGTTTAGCTCTCCTAGAGAATGAAATCGTTAACATTGTGCTACTGGCTGGGCAAGATGTTACCACAACAGGGATGTCAACCGTTCTAGAAGGACACCTGAAGACAACAGCAGGAATCAAGCGAGAGCGCATTGGCATTATTGGTAGTGGCTTTAGCAATGCTAAAGATAGCTTAGACGATATTACTAAGCACACCATCAATAATGACCGCATCATTTTTACAGCACCGGGAATTTTGGTTTCATCTCAAGGAAAACAAAACAAGCTACCCGGTAGTTACCTAGCTGCTGCTGTGGCTGGGATGCTGTCTTCGTTGCCTGTACAAACCAGTCCCACTAACAAAACTCTAACAATTGAAGGTCTAACTACGGAATTTAACAGTACACAACTGGAAAAACTGGTCACAAAACGTGTTTTAACAGTAGAAAAACGGGCTGGATTTCGCATCGTTAAAGGAATAACCACCGATGATGGAGCCTGGAAGCAAATCACTACCAGACGGATTGTAGACTATGCAATCTACGGGGTTCGTAGCAGTTGCAATCCCTATATAGGTAAGTTGAATAATGAACGAGTGCGGGGAGCGATGAAAGCTACCTTGAATGCTTTCTTGACGCGCATGGTAGATAATGAAGCCTTGGTAAGTTATCAACTTGATGTATCAGCAACCCGCGCTCAAGAAAAAGAAGGGAAGGTGATGGTTACCATGACTCTGATGCCAACCTTTAGCATCGACTTTATCCAGGTGACGATGTATCTCGAATAAAAAAAGACAGTCAAGTCGCTTGACATGCAGGTCACGCTACGCGATCGCTCCAATTCAAAATTCAAAATTATTAATTCAAAATGACAATCAGTGGGGGCTTGTACCCGGAATTAAAAAATTGCAAAATTTGTTAAATTTTTAATTTTTAATTTTTAATTTTTAATTTTTAATTTTTAATTTTTAATTTTTAATTTTTAATTTTTAATTCCCCAAAGGGGTCACGCACCATCAGCTGCCCTCACAACCAAGGATGAAAATCCTTAAATTTCGGAAATAGTTAGGAGGACTAGTATGCCCAATGTTAATGTCTTTCGCGGTTCTGATGCCTCGTTGGTTCTAGCTGTCGATGACAGTGAGTCAGTAGAAGGTAAACTTGCGGATAGTTTAATTGGTGAGTATGAATTTTCGAGTATAGTTGGCCGCTTACAGAACGTAACGGTCAAGGTGGAAAATGAGTTACGACCTTACCACGAAATTGGTAAGCGTTTCCCAACGGAGTTGCGTCCAGGAAATATCAATGTTTCTGGCTTCGTGCAACGAGCTCATGTTAATGGGGCTTTAATTCGGCTGCTGCTGGGTGATGGGGCCACAAGTCCTCCGCCAATTGCCGCCATTCCTCAACCTTCCTTTAATATCGTTATTGCCCTGAAAAATCCAGCCTTTCCTGACCAAAGTAGTACTCTTACTGTGTTTGGTGTTAAGTTTGAAAGCTGGAGTTTTCAATTACCTGAAGATGATTTTGTGATGGAAGGAGTTAGCTTTAAAGCTTTACGCATTAGTGCAGAAGAAAAGGGTTAACCAATGACAAATAACTAACTAATCAATGCTCAAATGGAACCAACACCAGAAGAACTCCTAGCTGGTTCTACCGTTATCTTTAATGTTGTGGTGCCTCCACATATCTTGCAACCTACTCAAAGCAATCAGCAGTCAGAGTCTGATCTGGTTGTGCAGCTACGTCCTTTGACTATTGGTACCTTTGGGCTAATTATGAAAGCAGGGAAAAATGATCCAAGCTTAATTCCCTTGTTGATGATCAAGGAATCACTGGTAAAGCCAGCCCTTTCCTTAGAACAAGTCAAAACGATGCATCTGGGGTTGGTTAACTTTTTGATCGCTGAAATTAGACAAATCAGTGGGCTGACCGAAAAAAAAACCTAAATGGCTTGAGTGCTTCCCCATTGGTAAAAGCCAGCTACCGTTTAGCCCGTGCATTTGGCTGGACTCCCCAACAAGTGCAAGCAATGACCATGGGGCAAGTCTCGATCTACTTACAAATGTTAGATGAGGAAGTTAGTGATGGCGATTCCTGGGGAAAGCTCTCCTAATATCAATCAGGCTCTGGTCGTTCTTGGGGAATCCCTACGTAGTGAGTTTCAAGCCTTGATTGGTGAATACACCGCAGGGGGATTAGCTGGGAATTATTTGACCAGTGAAGATTGCTCCGAACTCCGCTGTTTAGAGAAAGTTGTATCTCAGGTTGGACAGCTAAGTGAGGAATTCACAGCTTTGGAGACGTGGCTAACTTCCGGGTTTATCCCAAAAGGTTTAGCAACTCCTTTTGATGCTGATTCTGAGTATGATTGCGCCCCCCTAGCCCCCCAGCGAGCAATCCCTCGCTGGGGGGAACAAAACTCTCAAAGTCCCCCGAGCGAGCAATCCCTCGCTCGGGGGGATTTAGGGGGCTTTTCCCAAACCAGACCATCGCCCATTCATACTTCAATTCAGCAACACCCAAGTCCGAATCCAACTATGGAGGATAGTTGGTCAACACCAGTCGGTGGCGATCAGGTAAGCCAGGGGAATAATAGCGACGTTTTCGTTAATTCAGGGGATGTACAATTCTCTAGGGTGGAATCAGGGGCTACAAGAAGGCAGAAGGCAGAAGGCACAGGGCAGAAGGTGCCCACAACTACTCTTGCCCAGGAGCTGACCCTAGATCAAGAACTCTTCCCTTCTTCCTCTGTTGCTCCCTCAACCCAATCTCGATCTAAACAACCGACTCTGGACAGGAATGAAGCACTCTTACCAAAGCATTCGAATAATGTTCAGGGCTTGAAAGAACTTGCCGAATTATTACCTTCCCAGGAACAGTTAGATTTAGCAAACCCTAATCTGGTTAGTGCCTCTGATCCCACGTTGCACTCAAACCTAGTAGATCGGGGGGACTTCGAGCACACGGGAGATCAAGTACTATTTACACATGCAACTCCCGATCTACTGATTGATTCTTATCGGAGTGGTGAGCAAATCGGCATTGCTGAATCTTCGGATGAATATGAGTGGGGTGGGCATCCTGCTAGGGCGTGTTTTCAAAGTTTTCCGCCAGATGATGATCCCCCCCAGCCCCCCTTAATAAGGGGGGAGCCATACTCAAAGTCCCCCGAGCGAGCAATCCCTCGCTCGGGGGATAATGGGGGTACTCCGAGTTTGAAGACACGCCCTAGCCCCAGGCAGGAAACAGGCAAGATGCCCATTCCACAAAACTCTTCAAATCATGCCATGATTAAGCAACCCCAGGAAATCAGTGGTGGGAGTCCCGAAACCTGGCAGAGGTTTCCCTTGGGTGCGGATACTGATATTACCCCACCCCAGGCTCTTCAAACTTCCAGTGACCCATCAGCGATCAGCCCTCAGCGATCAGCCCTCAGCGATCAGCCCTCAGCGATCAGCCCTCAGCCCTCAGCGATCAGCCCTCAGCGATCAGCGATCAGCCATTACCCATTACCCATTACCCATTACCCATTACCCATTACCCATCACCCATCACCCATTACCCATTACCCATTACCCATCACCCATTACCCATTACCCATCACCCATTCTTCCGATCCCAGCAAGCTAGAAACAGAGGTTGAAACAGAGATGATCAGGCGCAACGGTACACCAGAAATGGACTTAGATCAGATTATGGACGCGATCGCTAGCAAAGTCAGTCGCGAATACCGCAGATTTTATGGGAGCAGCTAATCATGGCTATTGAGTTAGGAAAAATTAAGCTAAACCGAGTGCATCGCCTGGTCACCCTAGAGCAAGCGAATTTGATCTCCCATCGTGTTCCTGGTATGGCAGGAAACCTTGTACAGGACTTGGGACGGGACTCAGTCTTATTAGGGATTAGCGGTATCTTTTACGGTTCTACAGCCAGTAAGGACTTGGAGGCACTGCGACAAATTTACAAACAGCGAAAACCGGTGGATTTTATTGCCGAAATTGTTGGCAGAAGCTACTTTGGCCAGGTTATTGTGGAACGATTTGAGGTGTTTCAATTAGCTAAGGAGCCAGAGCAGTTCAGCTATACTTTGACCATTGCTGAGTATACTGATCCTCCTAGTAGTCAAGGGGGTGCAGCTGTTGCTCAGGTAGACCAGTCGATTCAGGTTAAGGCCAAGAATCTGATGGATGTTGCTACTCTTCCTGATGCTCTACAACTGGGTACTATTCCGGAAATTACTAACCCATTTAAACCGTTAAAAGGAGCTTTAGAACCCGTACAGGAAGCCACAAAAGATTTAGATAAAGTGACAGAAGGATTAAAAGCTATTTTTGGGATTTAAGTAAGCATTCAGCTATCAGCTATCAGCTATCAGCTAATGCAATACCCTTACGCTGTCTTGATCCCAAGCGCGAGTGGGGGAAACTCCTTCGGGCCTGTGACCACGCTACACAGAACAGCTTTTGAATAAAATAAGCTGACTGCTGACGGCACCTCAAGTAGCGTGAGCTTTTAGCTGACGGCTGACGGCTGACGGCTGACAGCTGAATGCTTACGTATTTAAGTTGCCGTTTTTAGCTTTCAACCGGCTTTTACACACAAGATTCAGTTAATCAGACTCAAGATTATGGCACTCTCTATTGTCGATAAATTAAAAGATATTAATCCTCAAGTAGCATTTGCTGATGCTCAAAATCAATGTACTCAAGCGGAAAGTACTGTTGCTCAACTGGGTCAAAATGGTCTTCCTGATGTTGGTAATTATCAGCAGCAAATAGAAAAGCAGCTTCCTCAGGTCGATTTGACAAATGTAAAGAATATAATTTCCCAGGTGCCTTTATCTGCTGAGGAACTGAAAGCAGAATTATCAGGAAAAATCAACCAACTTACAGAAATTAACTTCGACAGCCTTACCGCAGCCATTCCCTTACCCAAGGCAGCTGATTTCGGAGACTTGACTATTGCTGATGAAATTAAAAAGACTATTGGCTCTTTAACTGAAGACTTGACAGGTAGCTTCAGTATCGGAGACTTGCCCACAGACACAAAAACTATCTTTGGGGAATTTGAAGAATTTGTCACCAAGGCAGGAATGTTACCTGTTCGCACCTTGGATGTTTTATTCAAAGCACTAAAAAAATTCCTCGATAAATTGTCAGATCCAGATGAATTACTGAAAAAAATTGATTCACAAGCCCTCACCGAAATTTTTAAGGAGCAGATTAACTCCTTAGCAGAACAACTTCCTTCCAAGGCTCTTAGCCGCATTGAAATGAATATCGAGGATCGAATTAAATTAATAGCAGAGTATAAACAACTGCTGGGTTCACTAAAAGACCCTACTTCCCTAAAAAAAGAGCAATTTCCAAAACTGAGAAAAAGCATTGGAGCGATTGCTAGAAAAATTGAGAGCCTTGATGCTAGCACAGATACAGCTCTGGCAAATTTACAAAACTTTAATATTACCAATTTCCAAACTGCTTTAGAAGAATTAATTAGTACTGCAGGAGATGGTGCTACTACAGGAGCTTTAGTTCCTTTCTTTAATAAAATCAAGACTTATATTGAGACTCTGACAGCTAAAGTTAAAACTATTACCGATAAACTCAGAGAGTTTGCCCAGAAAATACCAGAGGTTATTGAACAAGCCATTAGTAAAGTGAAGGAAATTGCCACTAAAGTTACCCAAGGTATTGCCGACAAAATTAAGCAAGGAGAAGAGCTGTTAAATACAGTTAAAAGCTATATTAAAGAAATTATTCAAAAAATAAAACAGTTTATTGAAACTACTTCTCGTAAGTCCCAAGAATTAGTTAAACCCTTTAAAAAAGGATGTAATCAAGCCTCGACAACTATTGTTGGTAAAGTTGATGAATTTTCTGGAGAAATAAAAAAGCAAACTAAAAAAATAGAAGATTCAATTAACGACGTTAACAATAAAATTAAAAACCAGCTCAACCAAGAGCAGTTAGAAAATAAAATCAAGGATCTGTTTGAAAAAGTTACTGCCATTTTGAATAGTCCTCAAATTACTAATGCCCTAAAAGACGCTGAAGAGGGTATGGGGACAATTACTGAAAATCTCAAAAAAGTGTCCCTTAAACCAGCGTTTCAAGTGGTGGTAACCAAAAGCAATGGCTTGGAGAAGGAGTTAAAAGCGGTTGATGTCTCTACCCTTAGTACCCCGGTTAAAACCGCACTAAAAGTCGGAACAGAGGTAATTAAAGCGGTGGATGTTCCGGGTGTCGTTAACCCTGAGTTGAAAGCTGCCTTTGATGAGATTTTAGCTCCCTTAGACAATATTGTGGCTTTAATGGAAGGGGAATTTCATAAAATTGACGACAAAATTGAATCTTTACAACCTGGTACTCTGGTAGTGAAGTTTCTCGACCCCTATCTTACTCCTCTTGTGGATAAATTAAATGAGTACAAGCCTTCTATACTTCTTCAACCAGTCAAAGACTTTTATAATAATCTCCTGGAAAAACTAGAAGTGATTAATCCCAAGCAATTGTTGGATTTGTTAGAAGAATTATACCAAAAATTACTAGGGGTGATTGAGTCCTTATCTCCCACAATGATCACAGATTTCCTGAATCAGCAGCTGGCAACTGTCAAAACCCACCTAGATAATTTACCTGTCGAGAAGCTTGTGGGCAAAGTGACGGATGGTTTGAGTCAAGTAGATAAGCTGATGGCGGATATCGGGTTGTCGGATGTCCTCAAGTCAGATTTTTGGAAAACTTTGCAGGACATATTGAAATTAAAGTTTACCGATAAAATTAAAGAGGTTAATAATATCCGAAATAAGATCGTAGACCAAGTGAATGCAGTTGATGAGCAGGGTTTGACACAGCAATTGCAGCAACTCCAAACAGCGATCGCAACTTACACCGAGACTCCCAATCTAGCAACCGATGGCGTTGCCGGACAAGTGAAAGCTTATCACCAGGCGGTAGAAACTCTAGCAGCACCAGCAGCCAGCTTGCCAACTCCACCAGCAAAAATTGCTGTAGATTATGAAGATTTGCGAAAACGCTTGGAAAACCTTTATCATAAATTTACTTACACCTCCCCCCAGGAGGTTACTAAAACTTCCCCCCAATCCCTCCAAGAGGTTCTAAAACAACTGAATACTATCGTTACAGACACCACTAGACTCCAGGGGAATGAGAGCCAACGCGATCGCTTGCAACAAAGTGCCAACCGCACTTCTCCTCAGCAGGTAATTGCTCACTTCAAGAAAGTTATTCCCGATGAACTCAACCGACAGATTGTCAATCCTCTGCGGGAAATTCTCCTGGCTTTGGACGAATTACTAAAGCAGCCTCGTACTGTTCTTGGTGACATTAACAATGTGATCAACAGTATCGAAAAGGCTCCGGAACAATTAGTGGAGATTCTCAGCAAGGTTGCTAAGACGCTAGGTGACCAAATTCGTCAGGCAATTAATGGTCTTAAAGAGGCAATTGACAGTCTGAGTAAGGAGGTGGTAAAAGCAATTGAAGGGACATATCAAACAATTTCGGAAACCTTAAATTATCTGAGGCCGAAGCTACTGCTGAATTCCTTTGATGAGAGTGACTTTAAAGATATTAATAGTTTAATCAAAAAAATTGCTACCCCCGAGGATAAAGTTTTCAAGGATAAAGTTTCTGAGTACATCAATAGTAAGCTTTCTGATCAAACTAAATCGTTGCTAACGGCGAATAAACCAGGAACTAAGCAAGCGGTGATTAAAGAGTTGAATAACCTGCTGATCCAGAAAGACTTCTACAATGAGCAACAGTTTGAGCAAGTAACCTTGACTACCGAGGTTAAAGTTTTAAGTTTAGGTGACTATAAAAGTGATCTGGGTGATCTGGTTCACTTTAACCGTTTGTTAATCGAAGCGAATTATCCCCAAGAGCTTGTGATGAATATGGAATCAATTTTCCCTTATCTAAAAGACAAGCTCAAAGAGATTTATCCTCAAACTATTGTTGATGAACTAGACCAGTTACATGGAAAGATAATCCAACTATTAAGAGACATTCCTGAGGCAGTGGGTGATGCTCTAGATAGCCAGTATCAGCAAGAAGTAGTGAAAAAGACCAAAGACTTGCGAGAAGCGATTAATAAACTTTTTGCAGAACTGCGGCAACGGCTAGAAGCTCTCAAAAGTGAGCTGGATATTGGTTTGGAGGATGTGGCTGATTCTTTTGATCGCTTGTTGAATGCTTTGCCGGTTTAGTTAGGTAATGGGTAATAGGGAATGGGTAATAGGTAGTAGGTAGTAGGTAATGGGTAATAGGTAATGGGTAGTAGGTAGTAGGTAATAGGTAATGGGTAGTAGGTAGTAGGTAGTAGGTAATGGGTAATAGGTAGTAGGTAGTAGGTAATAGGTAGTAGGTATTAGGTATTAGGTGATTGGGAGGGTAGTGCTATGTTAAGTTGATCTTGATGGCTAATTTTTACGATTACCCATTACCCATTACCCATTACCCATTCCCCATTACCCATCACCCATTCCCCAGGGTGCATCTCATTTTTGCCGTTTGACCAGATGGTGCGTTACGGGACGGATTGTCCTAACACTGGCTACCAATACAATAATGGCTCCCCCGTCCCTAACGCACCCTACGAACATTTACAAAAGTGAGATGCACCCCATTACCCATTCCCCATTACCTATTACCTATTCCCCATCACCCATCACCCATTACCCATTACCCATTACCTATTACCTATTACCTACTACCTACTACCTATTACCTATTACCTATTACCCATTCCCCTGATGTTAAAAATTGGTTACACCATTAAAATTGGTAGCGTTGTCTGTAACGCAGGGCAACAAACGCAGCTGATTGAGTTGCGATCGCATAGTGAGTTAACTATTCCGGTGAATACCTGCTGTCTTGTTCTAGGGTTGCCACAGGGTTTAACTATCAGTCCAGAAGAGCTGGTATCGGTGGAATTGGGCGATGAGAATAAGCAAACGTTAGTCTTTACCGGTAAGGTTAGTAGGGTAGACTGGAGCATTGACCGTGTCAGGATTGAGGCTGCCAGCACTTTTGGGAGTTTAACCGCAGCTCGGTTAAATCGGGTTTACGAAAAACCGAATGCTGGGGATATTGTCAAAGATATTCTCAAGTGGGGCAAGGTGAAGGTGGGGCAAGTGGAGAATGGTCTGAAATTTTCGGTCTATGGGGTGGGAGATTTGATGTCAGCTTATGACCATCTCGAAACTTTAGCACAACAATGTGGCTTTGATTTCTATGCCAACACCCAAGACAAAGCTGTATTTGCTAAATATAAACCTGCCAGTAGCCATCAATTCAAGTATGGGGAAGACATTCTGGCCTTGGAATTGGAGCAACCCCATCCTGGGGTTGAGAAGGTGGAAATTTATGGAGAAAGTCCCAGCAGTCAAGGACAAGGAGAACAGGCGTACTCTTGGCTAACCAAAAAGGAGGTTAAGGGTACTGCTGGTTCCGGTTCTGGTATCACTACTCTACGACTGACTGACCCCACAGCTCGTACCCAGGCAGTTGCTCAGAAAATGGCTGAGGCGGTTTTGGCTAAGCAGCGCCAGAAGCAACGGGGTGAAATTAAGGTGCTAGGTAATGCTAATGTCAAGCTAGGAGATGAGATCAAGGTGTCAAAAATGCCGATGGCTACCCTGAATGGTAGCTTCAAAGTGACGGGAGTAAGCCACCGTCTCAATCGCCGTAGTGGTTTTTGTACTGTAATTGATTGGGAGGAAGTGTGACAGACTCGATTGTTGGAGTAATGCAGAAGGTTGCTCAGCAGGAAGCACGTAAAGTTTACACTACTGAGTTGGGCATTGTGACAGCGGTGTTTCCCCATACCTCTGAGAGTGACAAGGACAACTACCAATGTTCAGTTAAGTTAAAGAACAAAAAACAGCCAGACGGCAAAGACTTTGAACTGCGGAAAGTGCCAGTAGCAACTCCCCATTTAGGACTGGTTAATATTCCCAATGTGGGAGATTTGGTGTTAGTTACCTTTATTGGCGGTAATCTCAATGCTCCTGTGATTATTGGTCGGCTCTACAATGACCAAGACCAACCCCCTGTCAACAAGGAAAAGGAATTCTACCTACAACATAACCTGAAAGAGGGGGGTAGTTTTAAAATTGATCAGGAGGGGGTAGTTACTGTTACTAGTAAAAATGAGAAGCAGGTGATTACTGTCGATGATCATAAAATTGATCTCACCAACGAAAAGTGCCATGTCACCCTCGAAGGAGGAGATGCTACCCTGAAAAACGAAAAATGTACTGTGGCTTTATCTGGTGGTAATATCACTATTGATAACGGCACCTGCAAGATTAAAGTTGAAAGTGGCGGCATCACCATTGATGCAGCTAGCTCTAATGTCACCGTCAAAAGTGTAGGTTCGATCAAGATTGGGGATGCAACCACGGCTTCTGTGCAAGTTGGTGGACGGTTACCGGCTAATGCTGTTGGTGATAATGACGATATTATTCTGGCTACCCACACCCATGTGGGTAATCTCGGCGCTCCCTGTCCGGTGATGGTGCCAACAGAGAAGATTAATTCAATTCAGGCCAAGGCGAGAAATACCAAGGTGGGGTAATGGTTAGAATCAAAGGGGCAAACAGCGATTATAAATTTAAGGATGGCTCAATTCAAGAGGTAAAAGGGGACCATCCTGTTTACCTCAAAATTTTCATCTGTCCTTATGATATGCCTGGCCCCATTGAGGAACCTGATGAAAATGGTTGGTGTGAGGGCACAGATGATCAATGTCCTAATGGAGAAAATAGCTCTGGTCATGCTCTAATTTGTTTACATCAAGAGGATGGTATTTCCCTAGAAACGAATAAGAAGGTAACGGCAACGGGAACCTTTGTTGCTGAGAAAGGCATTGTTGCTGAGAAGGGAATCACGATTAAGGATGAGCTGGTGTTGGATGTCTCAGAGGCAAAGGCGGGGCTTGTGATCAAGATGAAAGGAAAGGAAATGTTACGCCTTAATATTTCTGAGCAAGGTGATATCGAATTGTCCCCTCTTAATCCATCAAAAACTATTAAAATTAATGGCAAATTGGAGGTAACTGAAGGCTTGAAGGTTGCAGGGAAGGAGTTACCAATTTAGGGAATTTAGAATTTAGAATTTAGAATTTAGAATTTAGAATGGGGAATCGGGAATCGGGAATCGGGAATCGGGAATTGGTAAAGAATATTATTTTATTTTGGTGTAGACAATTAAATTATAAATAGAGGAGATTAATGAAATCACAGGTTCAAGAAGCGGTCAACATTGCTCAGTCGCTTTCATTAGCAGAGCAGCTTGAACTACTCAAAATACTATCCACAATTATTCAAAAGAACCATGCCCTAGAAACTCAATCTATACCAGAAGGTGATAATACTGAGTTTTCAGCAGAAAGTTTTAGCAAGTCTTGGCAGCAAGCTGTGACTGGACAAACCTTACCCATTTCTCAAATCTGGGAGGGAATTGACCTTGACTGATGCTCCCTTAGTTGAGGTGCAACTTACTCCTGAGTTTCAGCGTAAATTGAGAGGATATCTGAAAAGTTTTTTTATACTGAATTTTGCCCCCCTAGGGCGTGTTTTCTTGCCTCGGAGATCCCCCTAAATCCCCCTTAAAAAAGGGGGACTTTGAGTATGGCTCCCCCCTTTTTTAAGGGGGGCTGGGGGGGATCATCATCTGGCGGAAAACTTTGAAAACACGCCCTAGCCCCCCAAGCGAGGGATTGCTCGCTTGGGGGGAACAAGAATCAATTTGCTGCTAAAAGTCCCCCGAGCGAGGGATTGCTCGCTCGGGGGATTTAGGGGGCTTGGATGTAGCAAATGAGACTTCTCAGACAACCTCTGAGAGAAGTTAAAAAAATACCAATTAAAGTAGGGTGTTGCTCATTCTGGGTATGGTTTCGCCCCCCTAGCCCCCCAAGCGAGGGATTGCTCGCTTGGGGGGAACTATACTATCAAAGTCCCCCAAGCGAGGGATTGCTCGCTTGGGGGATTTAGGGGGCATTCATAAAACCAGATGATCGCACCTTCATTCCTTAATTCAGCAACGCCAATTAAAGTAGGGTGGGCAAAGTTATCTTATCTAGAAGACTCATGTGAATCAAAATGTGTCTTGATGCAATAGCGAGTGGGGGAAACCACGGCAGTCGCTCATGGGGGGAACCACGGCAGTCGCTCATGGGGGAACCACGGCAGTCGCTCATGGGGGAAACCACGGCAGTCGCTCATGGGGGAAACCACGGCAGTCGCTCATGGGGGAAACCACGGCAGTCGCTCATGGGGGAAACCACGGCAGTCGCTCATGGGGGAAACC
>NZ_JAAHHC010000091.1:0-14041 GCF_010672265.1 Moorena sp. SIO3A2 | reverse complement strand
TGATAGAATAAGGGTAACATTTGCAACAGATAGGTCTTATTGACAATTTGAGACCTATCTTTTTCTATCACAGATCGTTACACTCTTGACGTATCAATCGTTTCAAGCCATATCGTCGCCCCCCCAGAGTTGAGAGACAACATCTACGGAAAAGATGGTTTTCAGGTCACGGCGGAGAATCTCTTCAATTAAATTGCGGGTTTTGCTCCGTTCAACATATTCAATGGCTTCAGTGATATTAGTTAATTCTAGGCAAACTTCTACCATGCTCCTATAAAGTTTGTTCCATTCTTCTGCTTGCTTGCGTTTGCTTTCATCACCAGAAACGATTTCCTCCCGCAAAGATTCTACGGTGTCAATGGCAAATTTAAATTTGGTGTAAGCTAAAGTAAACTGGTTACTACCTTTGTAAGTCAGCCCTAGGTTGAATAAAGTTTCTGCATGGTTTTGGGGAAAAGCGTCAAAGGTTCTTACTGTAAGAGCCTTTTGGAAACAAGCGATCGCCTGTTCTACATTCTGTGCTTTCTGACCTATTATTCTGTCAGAGTAAGCAAGACCGAGATTGTTTTGAGTACCTGCCCAATCAATAGGAAAAGCTTTAGGGGTGCGTACTTCTAAAGCGGATTTGTAGCAAGCGATGGCATCTTCTAGATTTTGTGCCTTCTGACCTGTGATTCTGTTCTTATAAGCAAGACCGAGATTGTTTTGAGTCATTGCCCATTGTTCGGGAAAAGCTTCACGGGTGCGTACTTCTAAAGCGGATTTGTAGCAAGCGATCGCATCTTCTAGATTTTGTGCTTTCTTTCCTTTGATTCGGTTACAGTAAGCAATACCGAGATTGTTTTGAGTCATTGCCCAATCAATAGGAAAAGCTTCACGGGTGCTTACTTCTAAAGCGGATTTGTAGCAAGCGATCGCATCTTCTAGATTTTGTGCTTTCTGACCTCTGATTCGGTTACAGTAAGCAATACCGAGATTGTTTTGAGTCATTGCCCATTGTTGGGGAAAAGCTTCACGGGTGCGTACTTTTAAAGCCAATTGCAAGCAAGCGATGGCATTTTCTAGGTTTTGTGCCTTCTGACCTGTGATTCTTTTTAAGTAAGCACTACCGAGATTGTTTTGAGTCATTGCCCATTGTTTGGGAAAAGCTTCGCGGGTGTAGACTTCTAAAGCCGATTGGTAGCAAGGGATGGCAATTTCTAGGTTTTGTGCCTTCTGACCTGTGATTCTTTCTGAGTAAGCAATACCGAGATTGTTTTGAGTCATTGCCCATTGTTGGGGAAAAGCTTGACGGGTGAAAACAGTTAGTGCCACTTCATAGCCAGTGATGGCAATTTCGATGTTGCTGGCTTGGTCACCCAAGGGGAATTGCTGAATTACAGTGCTGAAGTTAACAATACCTGCTGCTAAGTATTTCGCTTCATCTGCTTCTGCTTCCGCCAGTTGAATTGTTGCCCAAACCCGCCATAATTCTGCTAACTTCTGATTAAGTTTGTCTGTATTTGCTGCCAGTAATCGGTAAATTACCTGCTTATTACCCCTACTGTTTGCGGTTGCTTGTAGTACCTGCTTTAGAAAGTCAAGTTGGGCATCAGATGTATTGTCAGGCATTGCCATCAACTGCTATACAATAGCTATTAAAATATTATACTATTTGAATTTAAATGGAGCATTTATATTTGAGTTGTGAACATAATCTCTTAGGTAAAGGCAAGAGGCAAGAGGCAAGGTCAGCTATCAGCTTAAGCGCTACGCGAACAGCTATCAGCTATCAGTTATCATTTATCAGTTATCACCAAACGTTTGACTGCTGATAACTGACCACAATTCAACGATAAATGCTATACTATTTTATATATTTAAATCAAATTTATTGGAAATAAAATAAACTAGTAAAACCCATGACTATTGACCAAGAAATTTTTCAAACAGTTGTGATAATGCCAGAATCCCTGAAACAAGAACTGCTGCATTATGCCAAGTATCTGATGGAAAACTACTCCCAAGATGTTTCCCCAGAGCAGCATTCTGTCAAGAAACGTCGTTCAGGTATCTTAAAAGGAACCTTTGTTCTACCATTGCCTGATGATTTTGATGAACCATTAGAAGATTTTAAGGAATATATGTAATGACTTTTTTTCTGTTAGACACCCATACCTTTATCTGGTTATCTGAAAATGACCAAAATTTGCCAAAGAGACTAAGAGATATGATTGATGTCGCAGATAGCGTTTATCTTAGTATTGCTAGTCTCTGGGAAATTGCGATTAAATTGAATCTTGGTAAGTTATCACTGCAACGAAGTTATCAAACCATTGAATCTGAACTTCAATCATCAGATATTAGTTTACTACCTATTGCATTTATCGACACTCTGCAAATTTCTAATCTCCCCCTACATCATCGTGATCCATTTGATAGAATGTTGATTGCTCAAGCCATGAATAGATCCCTGGTTTTGATTAGTCGGGATAATAAATTTGATGCTTATCCAATTCAAAGGTTATGGGCTAGTTAACTGACTGATAAGGCTGTAAGCATTCAGCCGTTTACCATTTTTAAGAGCATTTTAGCGATTATTATACAGATAATCGCTTTTTTTTTTACTCCTAAAAATCCCCAAAAAAAATTTTTTAAAACCCTTGACAATCAAAATTATAATCATTACAATAATCAATGTAACAAGTTTAGTTTTTGACCTATGCCAGAAGAATTTACTCGGAACTTCAAGAAACAACCTGCTCAACAAACTCTCAAGGGTTCTCGTGAAGCAGTAATTTATAGCATGCAGATGCTTTATTCATTGGGCTATGCGGAGATTGCCGAGTGGACACCTCTGGAGCCTACTGATGTTCCAGGCGAAGTGATCACAACCATGACCAAGTATTGGTTGTTGCCATAACACCTTGTCTTGATGCAGTCGCTCATGGGGGAAACCACGCCAGTTGCTCATGGGGGGAACCCCCAAGACCGCACTGGCTCCCCAAGACCGCGCTGCATCGCTAAATTTCTGGGGGGGTTTCCCCCCCGGGAGCCTTGGGTTTGGTCTGATAGCATAGGATCACATCCGAATGGTTTCGGGTATTCTTCTGACATGAATCATTGAACTAGCCGTGGATAGTATTTCTACGGCTATTTTTTTTTGCTTTTGGGATGTATATATAAAGGGAATCGGGAATTGGGAATCGGGAATCGGGAATTGGGAATTGGAAGAGTGTAGGGAGTGTGGGGAGTTTGGTGAGTGTGGTAATTCTCTTATTTAGCGTTATGTAAGCATTCAGCTTCGATGTAAGCTAACATTTCATCAAATTGTGAATCGTCTTGATATTTTCCAGCCAATTTTAACCAAGGATTTTATTGAAATTAGAATTCCTTATGGAGTACCTTAAATACAGCTTTCTTTCCCTCTAAAGGTAATTGCTTTACTAACATGATGACTTGCTCAACTGTTATATCTAAGGTAGGCATACCGATGACGTCACTTTGTAAATTTATACTTGTTTTATTATAGTTTGACCCGGTGGTGCGTTACTGTTTCTTGATAAGCTATTACCAAAGATTCTAACGCTTCAGTTCCATTCTTAACCGCTTCTTCATAAGAATCGCCATGATTCCGCCATTTTTGTCCTGGTAAATCGGGAAAACCAACTAAAAAACAATTATCTTATTCTGACCATTGAATTATCATTTGATATTTAAGTTTGATCATCATTAAGATTACCCTCTACTTCATCAATAGCTTTTTGTACAGCGGTTTCTATTCTAATGAGATACACAGATTTTTTTCACTCTTGCCTCTTGCCTCTTGCCTCTTGCCTCTTCCCTGTTCCCTACTCCCTACTCCCTACTCCCTACTCCCTACTCCCTACTCCCTACTCCCTACTCCCTACTCCCGACTAATAGCTCAATTAATATAACTTTCCACTAAAGTCAAAATCGCTTGTTCTTGAAATCCATCCGCTAAATCTTTGAGCTTATTAGCAAAAGGCCGATAGTTTTCATGGAGATGTTCTATGAACATAGCGCGATCGCGAATCTTTCTCATACTGCCGAGCATGGCCAATTCGTAGAGTACTTCCATTTCCTCAGGGGGCGGCGGGATAATTGCTGCTGTCTGACTTGAGATAGTGCCATTTTTGCTCAAACCCATGTCATCAATTGGTTCATACACCCACTCAATCGGTAAATATTGCTCCAATAAAGCGAATAATTTATTCTGGTCAATGGGTTTGGACAGAAAAGCTTGACAGCCAATTATCTTACTCTTGTTATGATCCATATCCAGGAAGCTAGCTGAGACAGCAATGATGGGTATGTCTTTAATTTCAGGAATTTGTCGGATTTCGTTAACCGCTTCAAAGCCAGTTTTAACTGGCATGACTAAATCAGTCAAAATCAGGTCGGGGTGAAGTTCAGCCGCCATATATACTGCTTGTTCACCATCCTCGGCGGTGACGATATCAAAGCCGATCGGTGCGAGCATGTTGAGCAAAACTAAGCGATTTTCCAGTTGACCATCCACTACCAATATTTGGCATCGTTTACCCTTGTAGCCCTTAATTTTACCCACTATTTCCGGTTGAGCTTTGGTAACGGTTTTGACCACAGTAAAGGGGATCTCAAACCAGAAGGTAGACCCTTTACCGAATTCACTGGTTACCATCAGTTGACCCCCCATTAACTCCACCAGTTGTTTAGAAATGGCTAAGCCTAAGCCAGTGCGAGCAGAGCGCCGTTGGGTATCACCCACTTGTTCAAAGGGTTGGAAAATTGTTTCTAACTGTTCCGGGGACATGCCAACGCCGCTATCAATGACTTCAAAACGGATAACTGAAGTAGTCTGTTGTTGCTCAATTACAGCAAGTTTCGCCCCCCTAGCCCCGCAATTCTGCGGTGCGACCCGTGGCGAATTTAATTCCCCTACGGAAAGCGCACCGGTGGGGGAAATTGAGTTAAAGTCCCCCAGAATTGGGTGATTTAGGGGGCTTGCAGCTGTCTGTAGTGAGGTCAATTCATCTGAAAACGGCTGTAAACTAACTCGCAACGTTACTTGACCATGGTCAGTGAATTTAACAGCATTGCCCAAGAGATTAATCAAGATTTGTCGCAACCGTTTCTCGTCAGCTTGAATCCCATTGGGTAAATTCCCCACAGGGTCGTATTTGAACAAGATATCTTTTTCTAAGGCTCGCATGCGAATAATCGCTACCACACTTTCGATGAAAGTTTGAAAATGTAAGTCACTGGGGTAAAGTTCAATTTTGCGAGCTTCAATTTTAGATAGGTCTAAAATATCGTTGATCAGAGTCAACAAATGGTTGCCGCTTTCCTCAATAATACTTAAACCATCGATTTGCCTGGTGCCTAGGTACCCGTCTTGCTTGAGGATTTGAGAATAACCAAGAATGCCATTGAGAGGAGTATGCAATTCATGGCTCATATTGGAGAGGAATTCGCTTTTAGCTTGGTTAACCGCATCAGCTGCTTGTTTGGCTTGTGCTAATTCAGCAGTGCGTTCGGCAACTTTCTCTTCTAAATTGCTGTAAAGTTGAGCATTTTCTAGGGAAATAGCAGCTTGGGATGTGAGCAGATTTAAGACTTCTAATCTATCTGAAGTAAAGGATCCAGTGGTGAGATTATTTTCTATATAAAGTAAGCCAATTAGTTTACCTTGATGGATGATCGGAGTACACATCAGACTCCGGGGTTGCTGACTAATAAAATAGGGGTCAGCAGCTAAGATAGTCTCAACCGTGATATCATTGATAACTAAGGTTTCCGATTTCCGTTTAACATAATTAATCGCACTTTGGGGAATATCTGGGCTTTCTTCCACTGGCATAGATTCAACGAAAGCCAGTTGATTAGAAGTTTCCATAGCCTCGATCACTAACCGGTCACCTTTAACCAAAATTAGAGCGCATTTGTCAGCTCCAGCATTCTCCATCACCACTTGCATCAAAGTCGAGAGCAACTGATCTAGCTGGATTTGCCCAGATAGAGCTTGGGATGCTTTGATCACCGTAGCCAAGTCGAAAGTGGTTGAACCGTTAGTAGTGGTGGTATTAACTCCTTGAGTGGTGAGGTTGGTGATCGTCTCCCCGGTGCTGATATTGATAGTTTTCTCGGTAAGAATAGAACTGAGAAATTGGGGATAGCGAATTTCCAAATCCTCCACCTTAGCCAATGCGCCCCAGCGACTATAGCCATAGTAGGCACAACTCAGGTAGGCTTGGGCAATAGTTTCTTTACCCCACTCCAAGTAGAATTTAGCAGCCAGTTCATTAGCCAGGGCTTCCTCTTGGATGTATTGGTTTTCCTTTGCGCCAGCAATGGCGCGCTCATAATACTCCATAGCCTCAAGCTTTTGACCCAAAACACGATAGCGTTCGGCTTCTACTAAATAAAATTTGTGCAAATAATTCATCGGGGCATGGTCTGCCCATTTTTTTATTTTGTCTTGATTGTGGGCTATCTTATCTAAACTTTGTTTTTGTTGAGCGTGATTCTGTTGAGGATAGAGAGCTAAGCGAGTTAGAGAATCGTACCAATAGAAAACTGCAAAAACGAAAACGGCTGGTGCTCCATCTAAATAATTTTCGGCAATGGTGGCATGTTGCCAAGCTTGCCGATAATCCTGAAATAGATAACAGAGGAATAATTTATTCAGGTGTAGGGTGTAAATTGCCCTGAGGTTATTGAACTCCTGATGGAGTGGGAGCATGATCTGTTCGTCGTAGACTTCACCCCTTAAACAACAATAATTTTCAGCCTGTCCTAGCAAGTTTAAGACCAATTGCCAGGTGATGGCCGTAAACTGACGTGGCATCTCTTGCTTGAGTTGATCAATCCCTTGATGATATTTGGCACAGGTCTGGTCAAGCTCAGCCAGCTCCAAGCCGAGCCAAAAGGAATGTTCTAAGTAGAACATTGCACAGAAGGCAGATTGGTCAAAATCTCCAGTTTCTACCCCTACAGAGTAAGCTTCTAGCAAAGGGGTTAATGTTTCTTTCAGATGCACTTTCCAGGGCTTTGTTCCGAAATTGACCAGCAACATTACTCCAGATTTAAGCTGTTTCGCATTGAACCGTGCTAATAACTTCAGAGCCAGTTGACCGAATCGATTGTTGCCATCCATATCTCCACAAAGCTGCCAGAGAATGACTGCGTAACCTGCATAGGACACAGCAGACAAAGGACAATTGCCATTTTGGAGGGAGAGATTGACCTGTTTCAAAACGACTAACGGAAACAGTAGAGGATTGGTCCTATAAGCAACTGGCATCAGTCGCCAGAGGATACTCATCGCCGCTAGTTTTTCGGGTGCGGTCATCACCGGCAAATCAATTAAGTCCTCAATCTCTTTACCTTCTAAACCTGACTGTGTCTGGTGTAGTGCCAGCCCAATCTCTTCTGGACTGGGCTGTTGGGGCAGTTCTATCCCCAATAACTTCAGGACTTGGAGCCCGGTGGTAATGGCTTGCTCACCGTGGCTTTGAGCTTTATAGGCTTCAATCGAGACTTCATACGCTGTGATTTTGTCCAGTAGTGTTTTCCCTTGTGCCAACACCACCTGGACCATTTGCTCCATCTGCTCAAAGTCTGTATTGAGGTATGCCACCTCGGCGGCAGCTTGAGATAGGGCTAGGCTTAGGTCATACTGACGTTGCCAGCTATTTTTCCCCAGCAGTTCCAGACCTACTGTTAAATATCTCAGAGCAGCCCCATAGGCCGTCGCCGCCTTCGCTTTTTCTCCAGCAATACGATTTAATTGAGCTAATTCATCTCGCTGAGCTTGATCGGTGATTAACTCCACACCATAATTCAACTGGTTGACAATATCAAAAATCTTCTCTTCTCGTTTTGCTGTCGGGATATTTTTCAACAGCAGTTGCCCAATGGTTAGGTGGGTTAACTGTTTCTGGTCTTCCGGAATCAGAAAATAAGCCGCTTGCTGCACTCGGTCATGTAAAAACTTGTAACTTGGGGATTGGTGTTCGCGTAGCGTGGCCAATTGCTGATTGCTGATTGCTGATTGCTGATTGCTGATTGCTGATTGCTGATTGCTGATTGCTGATTGCTGATTGCTGATTGCTGATTGCTGATTGCTGATTGCTGATTGCTGATTGCTGATTGCTGATTGGGATAATTTGGCCTCAGTGCTTGATGGTGAATTACTATTAACGGTGAAGAACTTGTAAATTTCAGTGGTGGGTAACACCAACCCTTCTTGCAGGGATTTCCATAAATAATTCGCCGTATCGATTGGGGATTTATCATGAATAATCGCCAGGGTATCCAAATCAAATTGGTGGCCAATACAAGCCGCTACTTTCAAGACATCCTGAGTTTCTTTTGGCAACTTCTGTAACTGAAGTGCCATAAATTCTACCACATCATCCGTGAGGGCCAAGGGTCTAATTTGAGCAATATCACACTGCCAATACCCTTGATCAAAATTAAAGGTGATTAATCGGTCGTGATGGAGGGATTTCAGGAATTGGGTAGCAAAAAACGGATTTCCTTTAGTTTTCTGAGCGACTAGTTCGGTCAGGGGTTCGGCCAGTTCTATCCCACAAGTCAGGGTATCGGCAATCAGATGGTTTAAGTCGGATTTACTCAGGGGGTCGAGGGTAATTGTATTGAGTGAAACGCCAACGTTGGCCATCTCGGACAACGTGAGCATCAATGGATGAGTAGGATTTACCTCATTATCTCGATAAGCACCAATTAGCAGTAGATAGGAGGTATTAGTTTCTGCCATCAACACTTGCAGCAACTTCAGGGAAGCCGAATCTGCCCACTGCCAGTCATCGAGGAAAATCACTAGGGGATGTTCCTTAGTGGTGAAAACTTGGATAAATTTACTAAAGAGCAAATTAAACCGATTTTGGGCCGCCGTACCGGAAAGTTCGGGAGCAGGAGGCTGTTTGCCGATAATCCCTTCTAATTCTGGAATCAAATCCACCATCACTTGACCATTCTCACCCAAAGCAGACAGAATTTGTGCTTTCCACTGCATAAGTTGGCTATCAGTTTCCGTGAGTAATTGCTCCATCAAGTCCCGGAGTGCTTGGACGATGGCACTAAAGGGAATATTACGCTGGAACTGGTCAAACTTACCTTGGATGAAGTAACCCCGCTGCCGCACAATTGGTTTTTGGACTTCATTGACCACAGCGGTTTTACCAATCCCGGAAAAGCCAGCTACCAGAATCATTTCTGTAGATCCTTCACTGACTAGCTCAAAGGCGACCAGTAAGGTATTTACTTCGGCTTGACGCCCGTAGAGTTTTTCCGGAATTACGAAGCGATCGGACCTAGGAGCCGCTACGCGATCGCAAATATCTCGACTGCCCAACTTAATGTCAGCGATCGCGCCAAATCTTTGCAAGTGATAGGAACACTGTTCTAGGTCATACTTGAGTCCCAAAGCACTCTGATAACGGTCTTCAGCATTTTTAGCCATCAGTTTACTGATAATTTGGGACAGGAGTGGGGGAATAGCGGGGTTCAGCTGGTGTGGAGCTAATGGTTGTTTAGCAATATGACAGTGAACCAACTCCATCGGGTCAGTAGTGCTAAAAGGTAACTCTGTGGTGAGCAGCTTGTAGAAGGTTACCCCAGTAGCATAAAAGTCACTGCGGTAGTCAATTCCCCGATTCATCCGTCCAGTTTGTTCCGGAGACAGGTAAGCCAGGGTACCTTCGAGGCAGTTAGGACTAGTCAGGATTTGGCTTTCTTTCGGGAGTAGGGAGGCAATACTGAAGTCAATGAATTTGACTTGACTGGTGGTGGGATTAATCAGGATATTCCTAGGCTTGATGTCTTTGTGGATCACTCGGTGGCGATAGAGTTCATCCAGGATGGAGGCGATTTGAATCGCGATGTGGAGAAATTCCTGAAGTGACTGCTCACGGATCATACCGGGATGCTCTAGCTGATCCGTTATCCGTCTTTGGTGCAAGCTATCAGTGGTATACTCTTCCAGGGAGATGCCACCAAAGTCTTCCATCACCAATACCAAGGTATTGTGGTAGGACTCCAAGCTATAGATTTGGATAATTCCGGGATGGTCAAGATTTTTGGCAATAGTGTACTGATTGCGGAACTGGACAAGTTCCTGGAAGCTGGGATAGGGATTATTCAGCAGTTTGAGTACTACTGGTGTGTGGTCTGAGTTCCTAGTGCCACGATAAACTAGGGTTCTCGACCCATGGTAGACCAGGTCAGTGATGCAATAGCCTTTAATGTTGGGAGCAGTTGTGTTCATGGGTGACATACCTACGTGAGGGTATAGGGCATCTGGACCAATTCAAGCGGACTCACTTTATAGATTTCCCGTTTCCGCCAGACTAGGTAACATTGAGCCAGGCACTCAGCAGCTAGGTGCCATGGAATGCTATCGGATCAAGAAAGCTAAACTAAGGAAAATTACCCAAGTGAAGCTAGCGGGGAATCTCAACCATGCTCAAACCCAAATTAACCTTAATTGCTTTCCTATCAACTACTGGAATTGCCAGTGCTGTTTTGTTGGGTTCAGTTAGTCCAGCTGAATCTTGTATGTACAAGAAGTCCATTAACTACATAAGATCTGAGCAAGTGAATTGGTTACGCTCTCCTTGGGCAGCGGTTATTACCTTGCCAGGACTAGCTATGGCAGCAGCTTTGTACCTGGGTAATCGCTATTACTTAAGCGATCGCCAGTGAGCTTGTAAGCATATGCGCTACAGATGGTGCTACTTGAGGTGCCCTCAGCCCTCAGCCCTCAGCCCTCAGCCCTCAGCCCTCAGCGGTCAGTGGTCAGCCATTCGTGTAGCGTCAGTATTGGCCTTTGGCTGATAGCTGATAGCTGATAGCTGAATGCTGATAGCTGATAGCTGATAGCTGAATGCTGAATGCTGATAGCTGATAGCTGATAGCTGATAGCTGAATGCTGAATGCTGAATGCTGAATGCTGAATGCTTACAAAAAAATTGATTAAAATAGTATAAAATATACTAGTCCTAAATCAGTGGAGAAATCACTATGATTCAACAGGAAGAGGAAGTAACTTATACCCAAAAGACAGAGCGCATCCAAGCCTTTACCCAACTGATTAAGTCAGTGGCTCCACTGATTTGGACTGTAGTAATTATTATTGTATTCATTCCCTTAGTCAGCAAACTTATAATCCCCCATTCGACCAATCCTGCTCAAATTACCCCCTCGACTGAACCAACAGTTGTTATTGAACCTCGTCCCGACTTTAGTAAAGTTAATCAAGCGGTTGCTGATGCCGTTAAAGCATCTCACGCCAGTGCTGAAGGGTTTGCGGCCCAGGAGTTAGATGTTTGGGAAGCAGAGTTAATCCCCCGTGTGGATAGTTTTTTGGATTGGTATTTTGATTATTTCAATCAGAAAAAGATGGAGCTTTCAGTTCCTTTTATGTGGGGAAAGTATGCTATCATGCATCAAATCAATACCAAGCTACCCTCTGGCAAGGAAGCGATTGACGCCAAACTTACCGAGACGTTCCAAAAAGAATTTTCTAAACGAGTACTGGTTCCTCAAAATGCTCAAATGAGGATGGAACTAATCACGAATGATACGATTGAATTATATATGGCTGAGTTGGGCAACAATCTTAGTGACATCCAAAGCCAATATCAAATTCCTCAAGGTCAGTGGGATAGATATATTAACGAAATTTCAACGACAATTAATGATACAGAAGGAAACCTATCCAATATTTCCCTGAAATTGTTAATTGGTGGTAGTGGTTACTTGGTCGCTAAACCTATCCTAGTTTCCATGGGAGGAAAAGTAGCGAGTAAAGTTAGCACCAAACTAGCTGGGAAAGCTGCTAGCAAAATGGCCGCAAAAACCGGTGGTTTAGTGGCAACGGAGTTAGGAGCAAGTATAATTGATCCCCTGGCTGGTATCGGTTTATTAATTTGGGATGTTTGGGATTACCGCCACACCCTTAAAATCGAGAAACCTATTTTACGCAGCAATATATTAGGATACTTAAAACAGGTCAAAAAATCTTTGTTGAACAATCCTGAAACTGGGATTATGACAGCAATTTATCAGTTAGAAGATGGAATTTTACAGTCAGTTGAATCGTAAGCAGTCAGCGGTCAGCAGTCAGGGGTCAGGGGTCAGCTGTCAGCTGAATGCTTACGCAGATGTTAAGCTGCTAATACGGTTTCTTTACTTCTAATCCCTTCCTCTGCGTACTCCTGTAGAACAGGCTCATAAATTTCAGGAATACTGGGATATTTCAGACCTGTAAGATTCAGGGAACCTTCCAATAATCTTCTAGCAATCATTGCAGCGGTCTTGGAAGTCAGTTGTGAACAGATGGAGTAATGGTCACCCTGTTTAGCAGAAGGATTGGTTATAGAAATGATGCGTTCTTTTTTGTCGGGGTATTGCACGAGCATGTCGTAATACATGATAATTTGATCCACTTCTGTATCCCCTGGCTGATAAACCCCCAGTTTCTGAACCAGTAAGTCAGAGATTACATCACAATAGGAGGGCGAATCTTTGGGGGGAATAATCGGCTTATCGTCAAACAGACCCAGCCATTGATAGCGCATGATAAGATCATGGGAAACTGCTATACCCAATTTCTGAGCAACCAACGCTTTAGCATCACCATTTGTGCTGCCACACAGTTCTAGGACAATTTCCTGATAAGTTTTCTGAAGCAGCTCAGGGCGATATTGTGTATCTGAGAAGCCAAGATCAATCAATCCCTGTAAGGTCTCTCCCCAACCGGGGTATCTTAATGTTCCATGATAGAAGTTTCTAACATTATCAATACCGTAAACCTTAGGGTATAGATAAGCTCCAGAATCTGAATTTGGACGAGATTCAAATGTCCCTATATTGGGAACTTCAACCGTTCTAGTTTCTAAATAAACTTTGTCTCCTGGAATTAGGGGTATCTGCGAGTCCTTGATCCAGTCTCCAGAGCCATCTTTGATCTTAACCGAAGCAAAAAGGGATTTTTTAGGAGCCCAAAAGCACTTATAACCAAACGGATTAATATTAGGATTACAGGGTAGTACACCAACATGATACCAGAGATCGATAATCTCTCCGCCCTTAGCATGCACATCGTCAATCAGCTTTTTACCGATCATGCTGCCATATCCAGGATCTGTGCCAGCCTCTGTCACAATGGCAATGCCTTTTTCTTTTGCCTGTTGATCCAATTGTTCGAATTCTTGCTGAGTCTTGAACAAGTAGCCGATATGGCAGGTCATGATCAATGACACACTATGTTCCAGACAGTATTTTGTCACAAGGGGCTGATAGGGACCGGGTAAAAAGCTGATGACAATACTACTTTCTTTAATCAATTGATCAAGAGCCTGATTTTCGGGATTTGACCGATCAATCTCAATCGGAGAGAAACTGCGGCTTGAATGCTGATTGACAATTTCTTCTGCAGTCATCTTATTCCTAGAGGCTACAGTAATGTGATAGCCTCGTTCATTCAGATAGTCGCACAGAGGAGCAACTGACACACCCGAACCTAATAACAAAATGTTTTTCATCTAAATATCCTCATACATTATCAACAATTAATTCAGGGATTACTACTGTATTAGGAAGATTCAATAACATTAGCACTATATCGGCTATAGTTTCTGGTTGAATCATCTTTTCTGGGGATAAAGAAGAAGAGTCCTTGCCCATATTTGTGTTAACCCATCCTGGGCAAAGGGCGGTTACTCTTACACCATCTTCTTTAGCGGCATGGAACATGGCATGTGATGCCGCTAAAAATCCAAACTTACTGATAGAATAGCCAACTTTACTGTCTTCAATGTATTTAGCACCGTTGGAAACAATGTTAATAATCCGGCCTTCACTGCTCTGACGTAAATACGGTAAGCTGTTCGGCATTTAAATTGGTATAATAAAAATTAATAAATAACCCAATAATAGGAAATATGCCAGCAAAAAATTATCTGACAGCAAAAAACAATACTTCAAAAAGCCTTAAAAATAGAAGAAAATGGAAATATTAGAGAACGTATTT
>NZ_JAAHHC010000090.1:0-15254 GCF_010672265.1 Moorena sp. SIO3A2 | reverse complement strand
TAGCAATCTTTTTGTTTGTTTAGGATTTTTTTGGATGTAGTTCCAAGTGTAGCTCATGGTTTTTGAGGTTGATAAAAGTGATTAATTTTATCTTATTTTACCATAAGTTTGTTTTTTGGAGAGGTCTATTGGTGTCGGTGAATTGATGGCAGCAGCAGGAGCGATCGCATTAGCAATTTCTACCATTATTAGTAAAGTCAAGCTGCGCCAAATCCCTCTGGGAATCTTTACCGTGTTCAGAACTGCTACAGGTACGGTCATTTTCTTGGTTGCGGTGATTAAGTTATTTGGAGTAGGTCATTTTATGGATGCTTTATCACCATTTGTCTGGCAATGGATGCTGCTCTATGGGGCTGTGATTGTAGTAGGAGGTCAACTCTGTTGGTTTAAGGGTTTGAAGACTACTACTGCATCCGATGTTTCTCTGGCGAGTTCCTTTAGTCCGGTAGCGGGCATTTTAGCAGCTTACTTGATTCTATCAGAAGTACCAACAATAGCTCAGTATATTGGTGGTGCTGTAATTATTTGCGGCATTGTCCTGAATCAAATTGGTATTTCTCGCAAACTTCCTAAAACTGATACTATCATTGTGGCAGAATCGATGAAAGAAATGGAATTTGGGTTTAAAGGAGTATGAATGTAAGCATTCAGCTAATGCTTACCTAGTAACATAAGGATGTTACTAGTTCTAGAGATGTCAGTATGGAGATGTTAGCCAAATTTGCTGAAAGAGTTACCGAGCGCTTGATGGCTGGGATATTAACGTTTCCTGATGGTCAAGCTTGGGTAATTGTAGTTATCTTAATCGTGATTTATGGTTTAATTGCTTTACCGATTGGTTTCCGGAACGGCTTTCTAAAACTAGATCAGAACTTACTTACTATTGATAATCCCCCATTATCTCCTTTATTCAGGAAAACTGATGTAAGTGCTGTTAATGTCAAAACCTCTTGGTATTTAGTGGGAAAGATTATGATAACTGCTCTGTTTACCCCAGCAATACTTGAAGAAATATTTTTCCGGGTTTTATTATTACCTCATCCCTCAGAAAACCCTTCCTTAATTTCACTATCCGCTTGGTCTACAGTCAGTTTAGTCATTTTTGTTATCTATCATCCACTGAATGCTATCACCTTCTATCCGGCGGCAATGGAAACATTTTTTAAACCTATTTTTCTATTCCTAGCTACACTTTTGGGAATTATTTGTACTATTGCTTATCTTCAAAGTGGCTCCATCTGGACAGCTGTAGTCATTCACTGGTTGTTTGTTGTGATCTGGCTGATTGGCTTGGGTGGCAAAAGCAGACTTTTGTAACTTAAGCATTCAGCATTCAGCTATCAGCATTCAGCTATCAGCATTCAGCTATCAGCTATCAGCTATCAGCTATCAGCTATCAGCTATCAGCTATCAGCTATCAGCTATCAGCTATCAGCTATCAGCTATCAGCTATCAGCTATCAGTACTTTTCATAACTATCAGGTACACAGAATTTTTTTCCTATTCCCTGTTCCCTGTTCCCTGTTCCCTGTTCCCTTTGGTATAGCACTGACACACTCAGGATTTAGATAAATTCCATGAACACTGAACTATTTGCGATTATTGCTCTATTTATCCTCGGCTTTGGTTTAATTTCTGGGCGCATTGAGAAAAGTGTGATTACGCCACCGATGGCTTTTGTGATATTTGGAGTTTTATTGAGTCCGCAATTGTTGGGTTTATTGAATCTGGAGGTAGAGCATGAGCTTGTTCGGATAATTGCTGAATTTACGTTGATTCTGGTTTTGTTCACTGATGCTTCTCGGATTAATCTTAAACTGTTGCGTCGAGACTACAATTTACCGGTACGTCTGTTAGGTATTGGTCTACCGCTGACAATTATCCTAGGAACAATTTTGGCAGTACTGTTGCTTGGAGGTAGCTTAGAATTCTGGGAAGCAGCAGGGTTGGCAACAATTCTGGCTCCCACTGATGCTGCTTTAGGACAAGCGGTGGTCAGCAGTCCTCGTGTGCCAATTTGTATTCGTCAATCCCTCAATGTTGAAAGTGGTTTGAATGATGGTATTTGTTTACCGATTCTATTAATTTTCCTTTCCTTAGCTGGAACAATGGAAGGGACGGGAACAGCAAGCTTTTGGTTTCGCTTTGCTGCTATGCAAGTGATTCTCGGGCCAATCGTTGGGGTAGCAGTTGGCTATATTGGCGGTTGGTTGGTGTCACAGAGTGTTCGCCGCAAGTGGATTACTCATAGTTTTGAAGATTTATCGGTATTAGGACTCTCGTTATGCGCTTATGCGATCGCAGAATTAGTGGGGGGAAATGGTTTTATTGCGGCGTTTTGTGCTGGCTTAACCCTAGGGAATACGGCTCCATCAATTTGTGATTGTTTGTATGAGTTTGGAGAAGCAGAGGGACAGTTGCTGGTGCTGCTGATTTTTATGATTTATGGCTCAATGATGGTGTTTCCTGCTCTCGATAGCGTCAATTGGCAGATGGTATTGTACGCCATTGCTACTCTGACCATTGCTCGGATGGTAGGGGTTGCTATTAGCGTGATTGGGATGAAGTTGCGTTGGTATACTATCTTATTTCTGGGCTGGTTTGGACCGAGGGGAGTGGCTTCAATATTGTATGGTTTACTAATTTTAGAGGGGGATGGAATTCAGGGTAGTGAAGTGATGTTTAGCACTATGGTAGTAACTGTGTTGATTAGTGTGTTTGCTCATGGTTTAACGGCTTTTCCAGGAGCTAACTGGTATGGTAAGCGCATGGCCAGGTTTAAAGCTACCCATGAGATCCCAGAATTGATGCCACGCTCGGAAATGCCTGTTCGTTTGTCTTGGCGCAAATGATAGGTTTTAGGTTTTAGGGAGTAGGGAGTAGGGAGTCGGGAGTCGGGAGTCGGGAGTCGGGAGTCGGGAGTCGGGAGTCGGCAATAGTTTTGGAGTTTTGCAAGAGGTCTTTTGAGTAGACTACCAAATCGTAAGCATTCAGCCGTCAGCTGTCAACCGTCAGCTTCCCATAACTCAAGATTAAACGAATGCTTACCTCTTTTATTGAAAAGCAGCGATTGCGCTACGGGCACCCTTGGCCTGTGGCCACGCTGCTTGAGGTGGGAACAGTAGCGTGGCACAGGCTTCGACCCATCGGACCTAACCCATAAGCTGATACGCGACACGCGCTATAGCTGAATGCTAACACCAAATCTAACAGTAGCGGGATTTATTGTAGCCCTTGATAAGCACCGAAAATCAGCTCAAAAATCTTAAACATTATTTGGAACAGGATAAAGATTATTCAACCAAATAACCTTGGCCTTTGGCCACGCTACGCGAACAACCTCCTAACCTTCAACCTGCTAACCTTTAACCTTTAACCTTCAAGCAACTCACCTTCAACCTCCCAACCTTCAACCTCCCAACCTTCAACAAACTAACCTTCAACAAACTAACCTTCAACCTTTTATATCACAAAATTACTAGAATCATGTAGCTCAACAACATCAACATTTTCCAGAAGGAGAAATATCTGACTTCCATCTGAATTAGTATTTAAAAAAGGGAACGGAAATTCTTGTTTTAATTCCCTGAATACCCCTTGATAATTGCTGTCATCAGAGCCATCTTGGTCAAACAAAACAACAGCAAAATTATCCTGTAAAGCAAAACTCAGAAAGCCCCGATTAATCGCATCATCATAATTAGCAACTGTAATTCCGTTATTATTAAATAACTCAGTAAGAACAATTTTGTCACTTCCCACTTCAAAGTCGGTGATCTGATCGCCAGCATCTCGGTGTGAGGTGTAGACAAACTGATCATTACCACCACCACCAGTGAGCAAATCTCGAGCTTGGAAACCAGTGATAATGTCATTGTTATCAGTACCAGTCAGCTGATCACTACCTGCGGTGCCATTGATAATAGTTGGCTCAGGTAAGGTAAAGCGAGCTAAAATTGGGTCATGGTCGCTAGCTTGGTCAGCAAACTCACTGTTGACGTGGACAATGTCATACTCAGCACCAGCATCAACTAGGTGATCACTGACCAAAATATGGTCAAGTGCCTGAGAGTTCCCTTCAAAAATAAATGTGTAACGCTCATCCTCTGGTAACGTTTCCGTCAGATTGGTCAGCACTGAATTGTGATATCCTTTTAGAGTTTCCAGTGGTTCTTCAAAATCAAACGTATTGAAGTCTCCCAGCACTAGGACATTGGCATCAGGGTCATTAGTCAGAATGGTATCGACAAAATCGTTAACGATTTGAGCTTGCTGATTCCGTTTCTGCTCCTGACCGTTTTGTGGTGGTTGATTCTCACCAAAGAGAGGGTCACTACCACCCTTGGAAGAAAAGTGATTATTAATAACAGAGATGGTTTCACCGTTAAACTCAAACTCCGTCAACAAAGACTTGCGGGTATTATCGAAAGCCGTCTCACCAACACCAATACGTTGAGCAGAATCAGTGTTGATGGTAACTCGGTTAGGGTTGTAGAGGTAACCGACGCGGATATTACCACCAGGTTGACCCCCATCCTGACGGTCCACAGGGGGGATATCAAAGAAGGAGTACTGAGGTCCACCAGCAGCAACTATGGCATTAATCAGAGTTTCGTAGGTTTCCCTAGCATCCACATTACCATTGTCTATAGTTCCGTTATTGTCTTGAACCTCTTGCAGAGCAATGATATCGGGGGATTGGAGATTATTGATCAGTTGAAATGCGATCGCATTAAATTTACCATCACCGATATCATCATCCCCATCTTGACTATTGGGGTCGAGGTTTTCGACATTGAAGCTAGCAATGGTAAGTTGATTGGCACTACTGACTAAATTCGTTATCTCTGGCGTTAGGTTACCTGATGTAGCACTAATTGGTTCAGTAGACTGGAGTTCAAAGTTACCGAAACTGTAGCTAAGTACCCCTGTTACAGTACCGAGCTGGTCACCGACATTAACTGTAGGAGAAATGCCATTGAATAGAGTGTCATCAATCTGAATTCGCTCTGGATTGAAGTCACCGTCACTAATGGTAATGCCACCACGATTATTAACACCAGTAGGATTGACATCACCTGGAACCGTCCAAATTTCACCAAACCTATTAGTGGGAGCAACCGCTACAGCATTATTGATTTGCACCCGCATCCCTTCTAGGCTTTCGTAAAAGTCAATGCTATCAGTAGCTTCATTGAAGTCAGTTAAACCATCATCATCAATAATTTCTGTAGGTACTGTACGGTCTTCACCGATAACCACCGCAGTAGGTAAAGGGTTGTTCGATGATAAGACCCTAATATTAGTCAGGTTAGTAATTTCAGTCAGGGTTAAGTCATCGGAACGGTTACTACGCCGAAATTCTTGGACATCACCACTCACTTGCACCTTGTCACGGATTCTGACCGTAGGAGTAGAATTAGTAAATACAAAAATTCCATCTGAGGTAGCATTATTATTATCTCCATAAGGGTCTTGTAGGTAGAAGCCGTTGCTCGCTACCCCAGTCACAATACCTGTAGTTGTGACAGACTGACCAACAAATGGTGAGATATGACCTTTACCTTGGATGTCGTATATGGGACGTATGATTAGATTTGTCATATACCTACGTTTCTCTTTAAAAATAACTATAGTAATCGGCTCTCCTAGACTGATTATAGTAAATTAGTAGTTTAAATGAGCTTAACCCCTTAAATAGCAAGGGATTCAATCAACTAAAAATACATTTTCTTGATGGAATAGCGAGTGGTTTGAAGTTACCGTAAGACAGGGGAGCCTTAATCAATAAGTTTTAATCATGCATCTGCATAGCCTACCAACCATAAAGGCTCCCCTGTCTAAGGTTTCGTCTCCGGGGTAAACCCCCAAGACCGCTTAGGTGCCCTTACAGTCGTCGAATTAAATTCGCCACGGGTCGCACCTCTGCATCGCTTTTATTAAAATTGCATTTTTAAATTACTCAAGAGCTTACTAAGCAAAAACTATGGCGATTATTTTGTACTAATTTATCCTAGCCACTCTAGGAGAGCCTAGTAATCCTATCTTATTCGTGAAATAAATGGGCTGCTTTCAGGCAGTATGCAGAAGGCATAAGGCAGATTTTAATGGAGAATGAGCTAGTTTTTCAGAAGTCCAGTTATTTTTAAAATGATTTAGGATTGCTATAGTCATATCAGGGTTTTGTATTGGTTTTAAAACCAACGAATATTTAGCTATTAGCTATCAGCGGTCAGCGGTAACATCAGCATTCATAGAATGTATGCAATCCCTGATTAATAAACAGAGTAGAGACTTTATCTAGTCTTATATATTCTGTAGAGACGTTATTCATAACATCTCTACAGAGGCTTTTTTTTTCGTGACCAATGCTTGTGTTAATTACTTATATTGTGTCGTGGATAGCAATTATCATAGCTATGAGGTACACAATTTCGGGATTTTAGGTAATCGGTAATCGGTAATCGGTAATCGGTAATCGGTAATCGGTAATCGGTAATCGGTAATCGGTAATCGGTAATCGGTAATCGGTAATCGGTAATCGGTAATCGGTAATCGGTAATCGGTAATCGGGATGCGCTGCATCAAAACAGGGAATCAACGTCAAAAAATACTGTACCTCATAACTGCGATAAACGCTAGAAATAGTAAGGAGCCAAAAATATCTAAAAATAAAGTAAGTATCCACTTATAATGGTACTTTAATTTTGTTAATATTTTGTGAACAATTTGGGGATTTACTAGATTTTTATTGATCTAGCAAAACTTTTAAAAAAAATTAATTTAATCAGGAAGAAATAGCAGTTGACAAGTTACCTTTAAATGGTTAAACAGATACACTCTAGCTGTAATAATTCAGCGATCAGCTTCTGAGCAGTCAGCTTTTATAGCGCTACGCGCAAGGGCATTGGCACCCACCCCTAACCCCCTCACAGGGGTAGGTTTTTAACAAAGACCTCAGGTGTGGGGTGTGGGTTGACCGGGTGTGGGGTGTGGGGGATAAGAAAGCGATGCGCCAGTTGGCCAGAATCTCTAAGATGTTGCCTCTTGACACTCCCCGGTCTAAAGACGCGGGGATTCCTAGATCTACGACCGGCCTTAAACCTCCGTATCCTTGCGGCAATACCTAAACCAATATCCCGTCAAGACCAAGATTCTAGTTCAGTTTACGAAAGACCCAGCGGGCTGGTCTCGCGATAGCGTTTAGTTACTTTTTGAGAAGTGCCTTATAAAGTCCCTTGCTTCCCTGTTTCACTTGGTTTCGGCGTGCCCCGCCGTACCATTTTTTTTCAAAGTGTTATCTTTCTTGCTGGGTTCACACACCAATTGTTAGTTGATGGTTGGGTTTTTAAGGAGGACTTTCCCTACCCTCCGGGCATTACTACTTTAAGGTCAATAAGTTACGGGTTTCTCTCCCGGCTCAGCCTCGGTTTTTCAGCCTGTACCCTATGCTTGAATTATACTATAGCGCTAAAGTATTGTCAACTCGGCGACTAAAGTCGCTGCGAGTCTTCATCCCGGAGACGAAACCTTAGAATAGGGCAGCCTTAATTATAAAGTTTTAACCCTTTTGCTCATAGCCGACCAACCGTAAAGGCTGCCCTATTCTTGCGGTAACTTCTGACCCGGTTTAAAAACGCGGGGCTTTCGACTTGCGCGTCCCCTAGTAAAGGGTGTCCGACCGGTAGTGCTACCAACTCATTAATGGCTTGGGTTTGAGTGCGATTGCGCTACGCGCACGCTACGCGATCGCGTCCCAAAACTCTCAACCAGAGGGTTTCTTCTGTAACCGGTAGCTGGTTAATGGCCACCAGGGCTGTCTTGAACAACTCAGGCAAAAAATAGACTCCCTCAATCCAATTACCGGAATCATTAAGTTTGGCAGCAAAACCATTCAACAGCTTGGTTGAACAGTAAGGAGACAGAATCCATAAACAGGTCAAGTCGGTTTCACTGACAGAATTTTTCTTAGGTGCGCTTGACCTTGGCGAATTAAATTCGCCACGGGTCGCACCTCTCGTCGTGCCTGGCGCTGCAGCTCACCATACAGGGCAAACAACTTTAGCAGACAATTACGCACCGCCATGATCCCTGTGGCATTGCGGAACGGTTCCAATAAACAGGCAGTTGATGCCATCTGACCGAGCAATCCTAAAACCTGGGGTGGTGTGGATGTCGAAGGTGCTGGTAGAAACCAAATATCGACTTGACGAACTTCACTGGTTACTTCCCGGCTGATTTGCACCTGACCATGAGGTGTTAGCAACTCCGTGAGATACTGTTTCGCAAATTGGTCGTGTGGCTGTCGGGTCATTAATCCTAATTCTTTGGGGGTAGTGTTAGTAGCCTTTCACCGATCAACTGGCTAAAAACAGATCCCATGGATCTTGACTTTTTGACCAAGATCTGAAACAGCATCTTGTGTCAAGTCTTGCCCACAGTCGTCATACTGCAATGGCACTAAACCTCAGGCATGTTTTTTAGGGTTTGAGTATGGTGGGACAATAAAGAACACCCTGACCGATTGTAACCACGTAATCCAGCAATGAACATTCCACGGCTACACCCAAACACTATTGAAGCAGTTAAGGAACGGTCTGACATTGTGGATGTGATCTCGGAGCATGTGGTATTGCGTAAGCGTGGCAGAGACCATGTCGGTCTCTGTCCCTTCCATGAGGAAAAAACTCCCAGTTTCACTGTCAGTCCCTCTAAACAACTCTATTACTGCTTCGGCTGCCAAGCTGGAGGGAATGCGATTAAATTCCTGATGGAGATTGGCAAGCACTCCTTCTCGGATGTGGTGCTGGATTTGGCACAGCGCTACCAGGTGCCAGTCCAAACCCTGCAACCGGAACAGCGGGAGCAATTACAACGGCAACTTTCTCTACAAGAGCAACTCTACGAGATTCTGGCCTTAGCCACAGCTTTCTATCAACATGCCCTCAGACAACCCCAAGGACAGCAGGCCCTAGAGTACTTGCGCGGTCAAAGGGGTCTGAGTGAGGAAACCATCATTACTTTCGAGCTAGGGTATGCTCCAGCTAGTTGGCAAACCATCTACCGTTATCTGGTGGAACACAAACGGAAGCCAGTTAAGCTAGTTGAGCAAGCGGGATTGATTAAGCCTAGGGACAATGGTGGGTATTATGATCGCTTTCGCGATCGCATTATGATTCCGATCCACGACACCCAAGGTCGAGTAATTGGCTTTGGTGCTAGAAGTCTCGGGGATGAGCAACCGAAATACCTCAACTCTCCAGAAACTCCCCTGTTTGATAAAAGTAAAACCCTCTTTGCCCTAGATAAAGCTCGTAATTCCATTACCAAGCAAGACCAAGCTGTAGTGGTGGAAGGATATTTTGATGCGATCGCACTCCATGCTGCAGGAATTACTAATATAGTCGCCTCCCTTGGTACCGCTTTTAGTTTAGATCAAGTCCGGCAACTATCGCGCTATACTGAATCGAAGCAAATTGTGCTCAACTTTGATGCGGATGCTGCTGGTACCACTGCTGCCCAAAGAGCTATTGGAGAAATTGCTAACCTAGCTTACCAAGGGCTTGTCCAGCTACGGGTACTCAACCTACCTGATGGCAAAGATGCCGATGAATTCCTAAAATCTGCTCCTGACGCTACGGAACAATACCGACAACTGTTGCTCAATGCTCCCTTGTGGCTGGATTGGCAGATTAATCAACTCCTGATTGGCAAAGACCTCCAACAAGCCGATCAATTTCAGCAAGTCGCCCAAGCTATGGTTAAGTTACTCAAGCAACTGGAGGACATTAATCAGCTCACTTATTATATTAACTACTGTGCTCAAATTCTCAGTCAAGGACAAGGGAAACTAGTATCTCTATACATCGAAAATTTCCAAACTCAACTCCAAAAACCCCTGAGAGCTGCCTTTAAGAAATCCCCACCTCGGTTAAAGAAAACCAAACAACAGGGTAATCAAGACTCAAACCTACCTGTTGGTAAAGAACGTACCCTTTTAGAACGAGCCGAAGCCTTACTATTACGGATTTATTTACATTGTCCGGAGTATCGACAAACAATTATTGATACTCTAGACCAGGGAGATTTACTGTTTAGTCTTTCTCATCATCGATTCTTGTGGCAACAAATTATTGAACTGCAAGGGATAGGGACACAATTTTACACTACCACCCCTGAACAGCTAATCTCCCGTTTACAAGACCGGAGTTTACAATTTCCTAGGGAAATGACTCAAGTCGCCCATCTATTTCATCTTGACGAAACCTGTACAGAAGATATTTTGCGAGCCCCGATGGTAATACAGGCAGCAGCAGCTTCTCTAGAAATAGTAGCCTTGGAAAAACATCGGCGCTATTGTTTAGAGCAATGGCAAAAAATTGACCTTAGTAATGATTGGCAACGTAAGCAATACTATTGGCAGGAATGTCAAGAAGCTAATCGCAGGCTGATCGAGTTAGAGAAGATACGTCAGGTTGGTATTTCAGAGCTATTAATTATGTAGCAGTTCTAAAACCCTATAAATTTCTATTACTTAATATCATGAAAGTGGCTATAATCAATAATTCTACTGCCGTCTGATTTCCTATGAAACATATCGACAAAACGCCTATCCCACAAAATTTCTGATGCGGTGTAGGAGTGACGAGCGTGAATAGTCTGGGAAACCGTTTCATCAATACCGACTAGGGTGATAATAAGTGTAGCTTCCATTTCAGCGAGAGACTCTGGTGTTTCCCCATATAACGGACTACTTTGATCAATCGGATGCATCACTGTCCAAGTTAGACCAAAGCTAGGGGTTTGGCTACGCAACAGTTTCATGTCGTAGAATCGACGCATGGATTCCCCTTCTAAGGTCACTTCATAGCGCAGCAAACTTACCCTGAGCTGAGCTTCCAGAATCCGATTATCCCGTTCATTGGCCGTGCGAAACATGAGGGTAGTTACCCCATTATGGCGCGCAATCACTGCCCTACGACTGAAGATGACTCTGGCAGTAGGGCGAGAGAAGCGGGCAAACATTAGTCCGGTTGCCATGGCTAGGGCCATCAAACCTACTAGAGCTTCTATGGTAACGATGATATTAGCATAGGAGGTCACGGGATACATGGCACCATAACCAATGGATGCCATGGTCTGAACACTAAAGAAAAAGACATCTAAGAAAGCACCTGGACGGGCGTTTTCAATACAATTGCCTCCCGCTAGGTACAATAGGGCAAAGACGATGTTTATGGTTAAATAACAAACCGCAATTAGCCCGAAAAATATGGGCCAATTAACGGTCAGCATTATATGATAAGGGTCACGCCAATGGTTATGGGATGACCCTTTGATAATTACGTCTAATTGTCTAGGTCTAGTCCGTTTAGCGATGCGCATCTTAGTTAGTTTAAACTTGTTAATTGCAATTTAAATTGGTTATTTTACCGTAAGCTCTTAGCTATCAGCCTGTCGCGTATCAGCTATCAGCTATCAGCCTATGGTCACGCTAGGATAACAGCTTTTGAATAAAATCAGCTGAAGGCTGAAGGCTGAAGGCTGAAGGCTGACCGCTGAGTGCTGACTGTTTACTATTTTTTAAAATATTTATCGATTGATTAGTGTTTTATTAGGGTCTAGTAGGGAGTAGCCTGGTGGTGCGTTACGGGACGGACTGTTCAAGGCGCAAAGAGGCGGAAAATCAGAGGCTTTCCGTCCCGATGCTGCTGGCGAAATATTTCGCGAACTTACCAAGAAGCCCGATCAGCCCTCACCCCCAGCCCCTCTCCCAACCTTGGGAGAGGGGAGCAGATTACGGCAGAATAAGGGTTTCACGAATTCGCCAGCAGCGTCCGTCCCTAACGCACCATCTGGTCAAACGGCAAAAATGAGATGCACCCAAAGCGTTCGCTTAGCGGCTCTTTAGAGCATCGCATTTTTCCTTTAGATTTCCCCATCTGATTTATTCAGTTACTTGACCACGAACTAATGCCCATCCTGTGGTGACCTGACCGTAAGCCCAAGTAGCGTAGGGAGCAATACATAACTTAATTAACCAGGGTATCACCATGATTGCGCTAAATATCATCAGCCCCAATACCTTGCTCCCGATTTTATGAATTCCGTTCACCAACTCCTGCACCCCTGCTACAATTTTTTGGGAATCTTCTCTAAGGGAATCGAGGTTAGGAATACCGCTGACAATAGTATTAAAAACCCTAAGTATTTCCAAATTATCCTTTAAAACTGCCTTGACCTGTTGCAAACCAACCACTGGTACTTCAAACCCAGGAATAGTAGGCATAGCCACTGAAACCTCTTTCATTTCGATATTCACCTTAGGCGGAAATCCACCCCCCAAGTTGACATCTGGTTTCACCGGAAGATTAACATCTGGGATGCCAAGATTAGGCAAAGTTACTCCTGTAGGAATCTGTTCAACTATCTCTAAGGCTTCTTGCACCTCTGCCTTTACTGTTTTGATCGGTTCTATGATATTAGCAATTTCTTCTTTGGCTTTTTGAGTACTTTCCTTCACTTCCACTAGAGTGTTATTGATTTCCACTAAAGGGCCAGTAACCAGACTCTTGATGTCATTTAAAATTGTTAAAAAAGTAATCAAAAATACCACTACTATGATAATCGGGATTAAGGCATAGATAATCATGACTATACCATTAAGTCGTTGCCTTAAACCACTGCTTTGATCAACTCTCATCGTCTTACCTCTATTATAGCGTTTATCGCAGTTATGAGGTACGGTTTTAAACCTCAAAGTCCCCCTTATTAAGGGGGATTTAGGGGGATCACTTTGTACCTTATGGGATATATAATTGCTATATCTTACCTGCTCCGAAGCTCCCTATTGAGATACTCCCCTGATTAATTGCCATCCAGCAGTTACCTGAGGGGAAGCCCACTTGATATATTTCACAACCAACCAGGGTAGTGAAAGCATGACAGTCCCTGCCAACAGGATGATCATAATGAATAGATTACGGCAAATTTTTTGAATGATTACTAGTAAGCCCTGCTCCCCAACAATTAGTCTTTGGTAATGGTCTCTAATCACCTCAAGATTGGGAAGAATGCCAATAACTTTATTTAAAGTGCCAATAATTTCAACATTCTTAGTTAAAAGGGCTTTCGTTTCTTTTAGTCCTGATACACTAACCTTCACTCCAGGAATATCAGGTAAAGCAACAGGTACCTTTTCAATCTCAACTCGCACCTTAGGAATCTTAAGAATAGGTTCTTTAGGAATCTTGGGAATATCAAATACGAACACAACTGGCTTGTTTAACTCCCTGCTGCTCAATTTAACTTTTGGTTTAATCGGCAGTTCAGCATCAGGAATCGGAATAGTCGGAAGCTCTATTTCTTCAGGAATACTATCAATTGTTTCGACCGTTTTAGCCAGTTTTTTATCTAGATCACCAATCGGTGCTATGGCACTACCAATAACATTTCCCGTTTGCTCGAATTTGCCACTGATAGTCACCAGAGCGCTATCGATTTCTTGTACTGGTCCACCCACAAGACTGTTGATATCCAGCACAATCGTGGCTAAGGTTAGAATAACTACTAATAGGTAAATAACTGGTATCAGGGCTTGGATAATCAACCCTATACCTCGAATTCTAGCCATGGTGAAAGTTAGCAGTGATTACACTAACTTTCACTTTAGTACAGCTAGCTCAATAGTTGCCGAACCACAAGCTTAGCTAAGCATTCAGCGGTGAGCCGTCAGCCGTCAGCCGTCAGCCATTCGCGTAGCCTGGCCAAAGGCTGACGGCCTGTTGCTGTACAAAATCGTGGGTTTTAGGGAGCAGGGAGCAGGTAAGAGGAACCCACCCCTAGGGCGTGTCTTCAAACTCGGAGATCCCCCTAAATCCCCCTTAAAAAAGCAGGGCTAATTCATTGTGATCACAGAAAATTAGAGTAGCCAGAAACTAGTGTAAACTATCAAAGTGAACTCAATATGGAACTCTCGTTCCTCTCCCTGATGAAAACTAATCTGATCGAAGCGTTAGCCCAGCTCCCAGATTTTCGTGCTCCCAGAGGAAAACGCGGTTAATTTGGCTGTTGGTGATTATGGCAACGATGAGCGATTGCTATGGTTATCGAGCCTTGGAAGATTTTGCTCGTCGTCATCACCAAGCCTTGCTCGAAAACTTAGATTTACCACCAATGGGTTTTCCTATTACTCGACTTTTCGGAGAGTAATGATGAGTATTGATTTTACTCAATTAGCCCAAGTTTTGACCAACTGGATTAGGGATGGTGTGCCTACCCAAGAGGGTGATTGGTGCTTGAGTTGATGGCAAAAGTATCAAAGGGACAGTGAATAATTATGCTCAAGCTTATCAAGACTTCGTTTCGGTAGTTTCTGTTTTCAGTAGTCGCTGTGGAGTAGCCCTAGCCCTAGAACAATTTCGTAATAAAAAAAGTAGTGAAATTGACGTTGTGCCGTTGCTTTTAGCCAATTTAGGGATAGAAGGAGTAATATTGAGCTTTGAGGCTTTACACTGTCAAAAAAAACTGTCAAACTAATTGTCGAAAGTGGAAACGACTATGTAATGGCTGTGAAAGGTAATCCCAAAAATCTCTACAAACAAATCAAACTCAACACTCAAAAAACTCAACCCATAAGTGTTGACATAAGCCGGGAAAAAAGAAGTGACCGTCTCACCACATTAACTGTATCTGTTTTTGATGACATCATATGCATAAGTGACGAGTGGCAAGGTCTAGCTAGTCTTGTCAAACTAGAACGCATCGGTACAAGAGCAGGTAAGCCCTACCAACAACTCGCTTATTATATTAGTAGTAAATGTCTCGATGCCGCACAATTTGCCCAAGGCATTCGTGGTGATTGGGGAATTGAAAATCGTTTACATTGGGTTAAGGACGTGGTACTTGATCAGGATAGTTCCAGGATACAATTTGGTAATGCTCCTGGCAATCTCTCAATGTACCGTAGTTTAGTCATCGCTATCTTACGCTACCACGGTTATTCTTCTATCACCACGGCACTCCGGTCGATTGCTGATGATATAGAGAAGATTTTGCGGTTGATTGGAACCCAAAAGGTCGTGTCGTAGCCATTTGACGGTGTGCCAAAGCAATCGCTGTCTCACTCATAAGCTATGACTTATAGGTTCGCTCCCTAGAACCGGTGCAGGTTTTTAGCGATTGAGTGCTCACCAACCATTGACTGACAACGACATTTCCCAAATCCTGTTACCTAACCCCCCTGATCCGCATAA
>NZ_JAAHHC010000009.1:0-116940 GCF_010672265.1 Moorena sp. SIO3A2 | reverse complement strand
AGTGGTTTGAGAGAGTCCCGTAAGTTCGACCGCCTTAGGTCGTGGTACTAGTGTCATGTCTCTATTCTAACAATTATGAAAAGACTTTACTAGACTTTATGACACTTTGCATAACTGTCTACTAACCTCCATTACCTCAGCAATTCTGAGAATGCCCTCCACAATACTTTTCTCCGTAGGAATGCGGGTACCATTTTTGGTTGCCTCTGCCCAACTAAAGTGACCACCAGTGATAATCGCCTCCGATAGGTAAACCGTTTTGTCATATCCAGGCAACTGAATTGGACCAGTCTTGTCAGAGTTAATCTTAATTAAGTCAGATTGTTGTTGATCCTTAGGTGCGTTATTGGGTTCACTGCCTTCAATTTCAACATGGTCACAGAAGACGTACCAGGTTTTTAATGGTGGTGTGCCTAAAGCAACATTGGCCAGGACAACCTGAATATGCTTATTCTCTGCTGGCTGATCCGATGTAATCTCAAACTCAGTGTTTGCCTTGACGAAAACTTTTTGTGAGTCTTTCAGCTGATAGGACTGTTGGGTGCTTGTTTTAAACACAGTATCGCTCAGTACTCTTAGCCTAATCCCTGTCTGTGGGCTAGTGCCTCGACTGTCTGGTGTCTTAGATTGTTGCGGAAGTACAACATTAGTCGGTAACTGAGTGCCATTGGGGAGTTGTACAACAGCAGACTTCCCCACAGACACTAATTTGCGATCAGCATCATCTTGCCAGCGACGAGCAAATTCAGTGAGCACTGATGGCGATTGCTGTTGTTGCAGCCAAGCTAGTGCTGCATCTTGATGAGGTAGTTTCCCATAACCTCTGAGCAGATCCAGGAACTGAATTGATCCGGTGTTGGTTGGCTGTTGCCAATTAACAGAAGTTTGTGGACTGGCAAACTCTAACGGTTGATCGAGCATTCCTTGGTAATACAGATACCAAACAATTGCTGCTGCTCCGATCTTGTGCCCTTGACCATAGGAGTCATTACTGTTGCCTACCAGGGATTGATTCCAATGCTGTGAGCTACTAAAGTGATTGGTGCCATTCCAGAGGTACTCGGAATTATTCCCCCCCTTAGCATCACGGAAACCATTCCACAGCTCAAACCCCCATAGCATTGCTGCGATTGAGTGGTCTTTGGCAGTGTGGAACTGTTTCCAGCGCAGTGCATCAATGGCACTCTCAACAAAGGTGTATCCTTGTCCGTTAGCTGGTGGAGCAATGGGTCGTCCTTGTGGGTAGCGAATTGTTCTATTAGTTAAAGAATCGCCATTGTGCAAGTGAGCGTCTCGAAAGTCCAGCTCTCGATAGTGCAAAATTCCGACAAACCACCAAGGCACTCCCGTTTGCCGTTCCACAAATCCGTAGTCTCCTCGCCGTTGGAGGATTTCTTGAGCAATGCGGCCAGTTGGCTCTAGGCAGCTTCGCCTGAGCTGACAAGTCGCAAAAAGTTGTTCATATTGAGGTTTGAGTGTACGAAGCCGGAAATCGCTAGACATTGTTATTTTGACTTTAGGACTAGATACAACTGTTAGGGAGTGTTCTTTTGGGGTGAGGTACAAAATCTTTGGTTTTAGGGAGTAGGGAGTAGGGAGCAGGGAGCAGGGAGCAGGGAGCAGGGAGCAGGGAGCAGGGAGCAGGGAGCAGGGAGCAGGGGATTATTTTTATAACTGAATAATATCCAATTTAAATGGGCAACAGCTTACCAATTACTAATTACCCTCAATCATCCCATTAATCAGTAACGCCTGTTTTTTATTGTATCTTTATTTTTTGTATTGATGGTATTTTAGCTATTATTTTTATGATTTAAGTAATTTCTTTTAAAGCGTTTTTTTGGTAATAAATAAAAATGTTATATAGGTAAAAATACGGTTTTTTATTAGTAGTATTAGATAGTAATAAATTCATAAATCGCTATTCCCTATTCCCTATTCCCTATTCCCTACTCCCTATTCCCTACTCCCTACTCCCTACTCCCTAAGACTACCGTATAATAATATAATAGATAAAGCCTAGTCTTGATTCCCACTGTCAGCCAATCTATTATGCTTAAAAGTTCTTTGCCAAAATCCTCTCTGAGGACTGAGCAACCTCCAGACTGTGAGATATCCCAGTTATCCCCTACTTCCTTGACCCTGATCGCTGATTTCTTTAAAGTCTTATCTGAAGTAAGTCGCTTGCAGATTATCTGTTGTCTGAAGTCCGGCTCAAAAAATGTTAGTCAAATTATCGAAGAAACAGGCTTAGGTCAAGCCAATGTATCCAAGCATTTAAAAATCCTGGCTAAAGCAGGGATTGTAACTCGCAATCAACAAGGAATCAATGTCTTCTACCAAATAGCTAATCCCTTTATCTTTGAGCTATGTGAGCTAGTGTGTGATTCCCTGTCACTGCAAATAGAGCAACAACATCAACAGCTAGAGCAACTCAAAGCGATGCAGCAATCTTTTTAGTGACCTTGGTAATTGGTAATTGGTAATTGTGATTACTCCCGAACTATTGCCCATCATTCAACTCCAATTCCCCTCCCGTTATACCCGTTCGCGCAGCGTCGGGCTTTGCCCGAAAGGGTTAGCGGGAGATGGGGCAAACAGCTATGGGTTGACGTAGTGTCTCGAAAGGAGAATCGCTACGTCAACGCACACATACTTGATAATTAATCCTTGATAATTAATCGCTCTTCTATAGCTTTCCAAGGATTCCCTAAAAGCCAAGACAACACCCCAGTAAGAAATGCGATCGCAAACCATACCCATGACCGATATATTATAATAACCACAGACAGGATAGCAATCAGCAACAAGGCTACTTGCACTACCAGGGAAATCAACTTCTGGCGACTACCATCACCCTTTTTAATCCCTGATGATTGGCTAATCTGTTGCCACCAATAAAATAGTTCTAAGGATTTATTCAAGACTTGATAGATCAAACTACTACCGAAGCCTGGAGTGCGATCGCCTAATACAGTGATCAGCATATCTCGCAGAATCAGGGCAGCTCGGGTAGCGAGATTTGTGAGGATAGTACTGGGAATATCATTTGAGAATGTCTCTGAACCCACCTGGTAATGGTTGAGAAAGAACTTTTCTTTACCCTGGGGTAAGGAGTCAATGCTTTTCCTAGCTAATTCCTGAGCTGCTAGTAGACTAATGGTTTCACTAAAACTACCCTCAACTAGACTATACTGGGGTATTGTGGTTTGACTTGTGGTTAGACTATCGTTAGGAGCAGCAGGTTGAACTCGCTGGTTACTCCACTCTAGTTGTTCAGAAATTTCATCTTCAATCACATTCTGTAGGTCAGTGCTGAGAATATCACGATGTCCTTCCAAGACTAAATCATCCAGTATTGTTTTAATATCAGCTTCAGAAAGATCTGGATTAGGAGTTGCCAGCTTACGTAGATGATCTTTAATTTTATCCTGGTGATCAGCCGTAGCGTTAGGGAAAGACTCTTGAATTAAAAAATCTAAGTACTGTTCTTTAAACTGATCAAATTCTTCTCCCGCTTCAGGAATGTTATATTCTTGAGCTTGTCGTTTCAAAAAATTAGGAAACTTAGCAATACCTTCAGGAGTAAGTAAAGCTTCCACTATCCGGTTTAATCCGTCTAAGCGCCCCCACATAATATCATTGGAACGCCAAGACTTTTTAAAGAAACCGCCAAAAGCATTTAAGGTATTTCCCGCGAGTTTACTATCTAATTTTTGCCCTTTACCAAAACCTAGCTGAGCATCATCTGGACTAATCCGAATCGTCTCGATCAGGTCTTTTTCCTCAATTTCAGATAGATACTCAAAGGGATACAGAACTTGATCGAGTTCTCGAAATCGTTTAAAACGAGTCAATATTTCTTCAGACTGATTTAGCCCACTTAGTTCAATGAATTTTTCTGATGCTTCCTCTATCTTGCACAAAACGGAGGAGTATTGTTTTCCATTATTTTCATTATCGTTATCTTTATATTTTTCAGCAAGCCAGATTTTTTGAAGTTGATTTGGTTCTTGCTCTAGTTGATTAACTTTTTGCTGAAATTGTTCAAAAATGCTGGAAATTAGTGGCTGGGGCAACCAGTCCATGGTGGTTTTTCCAACTGTCTGGGTTTCAGATTTAGCAGCTAATTGTTCTGCTGCTTCTGGTAATTTTTGCAATAAATAGGCTGGGACTTTTTCTAAATAAGATTGCTGATGGTTTTGTGGTACAAATTCTGCTAGCCCCTCAGCATCGAGCAAGAAACGGTATAACCGGAGTAGACGGTTGTAAATCTGACTACGCAGATTATCCGTAGACTCTGAACTTTGATTCGTTTGAAAGGATGATATCAGGTCATAGAAGGATTGACTAACCTGGGGATGATTCAACAGCTTAGTTAATGCCATCTTAAGGACTTCTAGGAGTTTAATGTGACGACCTAGCCTTAAGGCTAGGGATTGGAGCGTTTTATACTCTGATAATGATGGATCCTGATTCATCAACTGACAAACTTTTTTAACGATATAGAAGTGCTTCCTTAAGGCATATTCGATATCGAGATTGCTAATCTGTTGACTAGGGTCTTGGAGAATAATGTCGTGATTTTCCCGTTTTTCCGGTTCAGTAATGTGTTGCGTCAGTAGCTTAGCTATTTGATCTAAAAGGACTTGCTTGTTTAAGGTTTCTTGGTAAGATTTGGTGCTACTGACTTGAGACATTCTCAAGACTAGAGGTAATGTGCGATCGCGTAAGCTAATCAGACGACTACGCCAATAAATTCCCGTCTCAACTGGGAGCGTTGTCTGTTGGGAGTTGTCAGCCTTAGCAAATAAGGGGGATTCCGCATCTGCTAGTAGAGACTGGTAGCGCTGGATTTTCTGGTTACGGTCTTTGATTAACCCCAAATCATTACTAATACTTTCATAGGTCGGTATTCCTAACAACGACTCCTGGATCACCTCCCAGACATCAGGCTTTGGCATCTGATTAAACTTTTGGCTGCCAGCAAAATTATCTGGACTGGGATCGATATAAAATAACTTGCGCTCAACTGGATAATAGTCGGCACGATAATACATTTCTTTGATGGTATAACTGAAAGGCCGATTATCTAGCACCCCTCCATCCACAAAGTGCAATTGATACCCACCGGTTGGAGGGGTTTCCGGTAACTTGCGATTGTTAAGGATTCCCCATTCTACTAACTTGGCATCGACCTGATTGCTAGGATTATCTAACTCAACGGTAACTACAGGGAAGGCAACTGGAAAACACGATGTAATGCGACACAGTTTTGCCAGAGCTTGATAGGTGTCTTTGACAGTGGAATGGTTTGGGTTTAAATTGGGATTAAAGGGCTCTTTGCGACCTTGACGGTGCTTGAGATGAAAGATAGTGCGGTGGTCTTTAAGATCAATCACCCGTCCGGTATCATCAAAAACGGTATCAACCCGTCCTATAACATCAGTTCCTGTCACAAATAAATCTAATTCATTAAACGAAGATACCCACTCGTCTGAGGGTGCTTTCTTTTTATTAATCTGCCCTTGTTCAAAGGCTTTAGCTAGGGCATCTTGATAGTAGCCCTTGCCATCTAAAATAGATTCCCCATCATTTTTACCTTGACTAAGGCTAGGTTGATGCATGAGCTTGCGGATGTTGCCATTTTCCCGCCAAATTTGGGCAAAGTTTTCAAAATCGATTACTTCATCCTGACTACTATTGGTCAAAGCGTAGCTAAGCAGAACCCCATTAATCCCTCCCGCTGACGTGCCTGAGAGAATATCAACAACAATATCAGAATCGGTGAGAGCTTTAACAAGTTTATAGATACCTCGACCGCGAACAGCATTATAAAATTCTCGGCAAACACCGTTCATATAAATGGCTAGAGAGACTCCACCATAAACCACTAGTCCTAAGCGCAGTTCTCTGCTAAATTCTGGCTTGCGAAAGTTTTGGCTAGACATAACATGGCTCTCCAATTAGGGACGTTACCGTGAGTTACTAGCTAAATAGTACTGAACTGCTGCTGACACAACCTGCGGAAATCATCCCCCCGATGTTCAAAGCTTTGGTATTGGTCAAAGCTAGCACAGGCGGGAGAGAGCAGGACAACACCCGCATTATACTGTTGAGCTAGTTCTGCTGCTCTTGGTACTGCCTTCGCCATAGTTTCCACAATTTCGTAACTGGAGTAGCCAGCTTCCTTAAGGCGTGTTGCAAAAGCAGGTGCAGCTTCACCAATTAGTAAGACAACCGCTGCTTTGAGTTTAATGGTCTCAATCCAACTGGTATCATCACCAGCTTTGGCTTCACCACCAGCAATTAGAATAGTCGGTGCAGCTACTGAGGCTAAACCGACTTGAGCCGCATCATAGTTGGTGGCTTTACTATCATTGATGAAGTCTATCCCCTGCCAGGTAATCACCTTTTCTAGGCGATGGGGCACACCAGGAAACTTGGCAATGGCGGATGCGATCGCATTTTTCTCAATTCCTGCCAATCGTGCTGTTGCCACTGCCATTAATAAATTTTGTCGATTGTGATCTCCGACCATCTGTAAGGATTTCACTGGCAAGATCGGTTCTGAGTCTGCTATCACCCAGTCATCTTGGATGTAAGCCCAAGGTTGAAAATTCCTGTCCCCCTGACCACCTGTGATACTGATCCAATAGGCATCAGGCCAGTAGTTTACGCCCAAATTACCCAGGTAAGGGTCATCCCCATTGATAACTTGTAACTGGGAGCGACGCAGTAAAGATGCCTTGATGTCATAATAGTTTTCCAGGGTTTTGTGGCGGCTGAGGTGGTCAGGGGTCAAGGTTGTCAAGACACCAATACGAGGAGCAAGGTCTTTGGAAGATTCGATTTGGTAACTACTGATTTCCCCAATTACCCAATCGATTGGGGATGTTTCCTGGGCTTTGCCATTGATTTCTGGTGCTAGCAGGAGTTCGCAAGCCGCATAACCGATGTTACCGCAGGCGGGGGCATGGAAACCAGCTTCTTGAAAAATAGCAGCAATCAGGGAGGTGGTAGTAGTTTTGCCGTTAGTACCAGTAACAGCTACCCATGGACAGGATTGGAGATAACGCCAAGCTAGTTCAATTTCCCCTATGGTTTCAATGCCTTGGGTCCTGGCCGCAACTAACACTGGTATATCCCAGGGAACACCAGGACTAACTACAATTAGCTGGGGTAAGTCTGAAGAGTCTAGGGTTAGGGAATAACCCAGTTTAAGGTTAATTCCGTCTCTGGCAAGCTGTTGTTGTTGGTGTTGCCAGTCTTCTGGGGTATAACGTGCAGCGATGCGTTCAGGGCTAGCGGCATCGCTGAGAGTGACATCCCAACCTTCTTTTCTTAGGAGTCTTGCGGCTGCAAGACCTGACCGTCCTAATCCAATAACATCAGCCTTAGGCATACTTTGATTGGTAGTGCATCTGATGGTTTGCCGTTTTAACTATACCAGTTATAGGGGTTTTAACTTGGGTAAGTTACTTACGCCCTTGGGATTTTAGAGAGTAGGGAGTAGGGAGTAGGGAGTAGGGGGAATAAACTTGACTTTATCTTATAAGTATGATTAACGCTATAATTCTTTATTACTTGACATTAATATGACTTAAATATTATCCAAAAATCTCGAATGTTTTAAAAATAGTTCCTTGCCCAATCTCGCACTGTTCGCCGAATTGCCCGCCTACCATCAGCCCGATGGCGCTCAATTAAACTAGGAAGCTCTTGAATCGGCAACTCAGGAAAAACCCTACTCTTTGCTTGTTCTACATACTCACCCTCTTGCAGTAAGTAAATTGTTAGTTTGCCAGAATCATAGCACCAGATTTCTGGGACTCCTAAGCGAGAATAGATTGGCAAACGAGGCAGTGATTTACTAGTTATATCAATTTCTAGAGCGAGATCTGGGGGGGGATCTTGGTTGATATCTAAGTCCAACCTGCCTCGAATCGCCGCTTCATTTTGGATATAAAAACAATTATCTGCTTCTAGCCCAGCTAAGCTACTCTCTCGCCGCCAGGTTGTTGACCCTAAACTTTCGTAGTCCAAATCTAGTTCATCTGCCAGGTCTTTAACTAAGTCACCAATCACCTCTTTATAATATTCATGTTCAGGTAAGGGAGTCATAATCTCAATGGTACCATAATCATAGGCTAAACGAGCAGAGCGATGGTCACCTAAATCCAGCAGCAGATTTTCAAACTGTTCCCAGGAAATGTTATGTAAAACCACCCGATCTGCTCTCGGTTTCGTCACTACCATTAGTTTGGTCTCCGAAGCTAATAATAGGTCATTTTTTTATTATATAATTACTCTCTATAGCAGTTATCAATTGGGGAAGTTACAACGTGCTGATAACTGCTAAGCATCCTCTCTATCAAGCTGAGAAAAAAATTTTTTGACAGGGATTGTGGACAATTCAATGTTCCAAAAGAACCGCTTCGCGAACGCAATCGCAACCACCAGCTGATTGAGAAGAACTTCGGTATGGGATTTAAAACTATACATTATATCAAAGATCAACAAAGCTCAACAGATGCTGGGTTTAGCACCCCAAAAACTCCAGCAGCTTCAAGCCTTAGGGGAAGATGGGGATTTGAGCTTGCCATTTGATCCGATAAATTTTAACATAAATTAATGTAAGACAATATTTCTCAACATATTAACTATGGCTACTTCAGAAGAACAACGCAAACAGAAAATCATGGAGCACCTGCAGAAAACTACGGAACTGCCTCAGGAGCAGCCTTCCTTATATTCAGAGGCTAAGAAGCAGATAATTATGGAGCACATCAAAATGACACGAGGTTAAGGCAAACCCCTAGATATTGCGTAGGGTGGGTTAGGCGCGGCCAGGATTTGAGGGATTATCAATCAGTCTTTGAAAGCGCCGTAACCCACCTTCTTCAAATTTCCCTTCGTTCAAGCCAACTTACATTTTTAGAGATGTCAGCCCAGTAGGGTGGGTTAGGCGCGGCCAGGATTTGAGCGATGATCAATCAGTCTTTAAAAGCGCCGTAACCCACCTTCTTAAAAATTGCGCTCCTGACGACTGAGCTATCATGGCAAAGCGAAAATTCTAAACCATGGAAATTCATGACACAGCCTAACAGTCGCTTTATGAATGAGGCAATTGCTCTATCTGTGATCAGCGTTCGCTCTGGAAAGGGAGGTCCATTTGGAGCAGTGGTTGTCAAGGATGGAGAGATTATTGCCAAAGCTCATAATCAAGTCACCTCCACTAATGATCCCACCGCACATGCTGAAATTGTAGCTATCCGTGATGCTTGCAAGGTCTTACAGACTTTTCAACTGACCGGTTGCGAACTCTATACTAGCTGTGAGCCATGCCCGATGTGCCTCGGGGCGATCTACTGGGCTAGGCTAGACAAAGTTTACTATGCCAATACTAAAGCTGATGCCGCTCAAATTGGATTTGATGACCAGTTCATTTACGAGGAATTGGACTTGCCGATAAGCGATCGCAAACTCCCAATAATTCAATTGATGCCGGATGAAGCGTTGAGAGCTTTCCAAGAATGGCAAGAAAAAACCGATAAGGTAGAGTACTAATAATACGCTTTAGCCGATGCGGACATCCAAAAAATACCATAAAATTGAAATACAGGCTAAAGTGAGCTGTTGAGATTGCTTACCTGCTCCCTGCAACCAAAATATCCCGGAGATGGCGAAAGGCAGAACGTGAATCGATGGGAGAGGAAGGTTTTATGGATATCACTGCTAGCGTATTTTCCAGGCAAGAGAAACAGCTGGAAACCAGCTTACTACTTCCCCTGCGCAACATTGTGTTACTGCCAGGGATTACGCTGCCAATCGTAGCAGGTAGGCGTCGTTCTGTGGCAGTAGCTGAGTCAACTATGCTGACTGAGCACAAGCAGCTAATTGTGGCTGCGATTCGCCCAGAAGCCCAGGGGAAACTGGAAGAAGACGAAAAAGCTGAAATTAATAGCCTCGACGAGATCTATCCGGTTGCTACCCTGGCTGTGGTCAAAAAAATAAGCCGACTACCCATCGGACCAGTCCAACTGATCATTGAAGGTCTCGAGCGAGTCCGAATTGAGCAATTAATTCAGACCGAACCCACCTACACTGTTAACTATCAACTCCTGCCTCAAGTTACTACAGAAGCAGCGATCGCAGCAGGAACAGAACAACAGACCCTAGCAGCCCTAACTAGTGCGATTCAATCCCTTTGGCAAGAGGCTGCTATGTTAAATTCCAACTTCCCTGAAGAACTTTTAGCAGTCTTATTACATAGCGATGATCCAGCACAGTTGGCTTACCAGACCTCCATCTTGTTACAGCAGGATGTTCCGGAAATGCAGGCAGTGTTAGAGGAAGAAAACCTGGAGATGCTCTTGCGTAAAATGTTGGAGGATTTGAAGCAGGAGGTAGAAGTCCAGCGCCTGCGTAGAGAAATTCTGGGAGAGACGAAAAAGGAAATTGAAGGGCAGCAGCGGGAATTCTTCCTGCGCCAGCAACTGAAGCAAATTCAAGAGGAATTAGGTGAGCTGGATCCCGATAGTCAGGAAATTGAGGAATTGCGGGTTCGGATCAAGGAAGGCCAATTACCGGAAACTGCCCAAAAGCAAGCGAAACGAGAATTAGCTCGCTTAGAACGTATTGGGAATGCCTCGGCAGAAGGTGGGGTGATTCGCACTTATCTCGACTGGTTGTTAGAGATGCCTTGGAACAAGACGGTGCAGGACAACCTGGATCTGCAACATGCTAGGGAAGTCCTTGATGCGGATCACCATGGCCTGACCAAAATTAAAGAACGTATTATCGAACACCTAGCTACCTTCAAGCTCAAACAAATGGCTTGGACTCAGCAGGATCTCGAAACAAGGGATGCTGAACAGCCACAGAAACCAGATCAGCGCTACAGCATCGGTACAGTAATTTGTTTTGCTGGTCCTCCGGGGGTAGGTAAAACCAGTCTAGGTCGCTCGATTGCTCATGCTTTGGGTCGTCCCTTCGAGCGAGTCAGCCTGGGTGGGTTACGGGATGAGGCAGAATTACGGGGTCACCGTCGCACTTATATCGGTGCTATGCCAGGTCGGATTATACAGGCGCTATATCGAGCTGGGGTGAAGAACCCAGTGATTATGCTTGATGAGTTGGATAAGGTGGGCATGGACTATCGTGGTGACCCTGCCTCTGTTTTACTAGAAATCCTTGATCCCCAGCAAAACCATAGTTTCCGAGACCTATATTTGGATTTGGACTTCGATCTGTCCCAGATTATCTTCATTGGTACTGCTAATGACCTATCTCGTGTTCCCCCTCCACTAATAGATCGGCTGGAGATTATTGAATTATCTGGGTATTCCGAACAGGAGAAAATTGCGATCGCTCAGAAATATCTATTGCCTCGACAGATCGAAAAGGCAGGACTGCCAGCTAATGCTGTGGAACTACCCACAGAAACCCTACGCCAGGTGATTGAAAACTACACTCGTGAGGCAGGAGTACGTAAACTAGAGCAACAACTGGGGACTCTGTGCCGCAAAGTTGCCGTTCAGTATGCCAATGGTAAAACTGAGCCAATGGCAATCAATCCGGAACAGTTGGAAGCCTCACTCGGACCAAGGCGCTTTCTGCTCGAACAGATCCGCAAAACTACACAACCTGGAGTAGCCACAGGTCTGGCTTGGACTCTCCAAGGGGGAGAAGTCCTCTTTGTTGAGGCTGTCTTTTTACCCCAGGGTAAAGACTTGATGCTCACCGGTCAGCTTGGGGAAGTAATGCAGGAGTCGGCTCAGATTGCTCGCTCCTATGTCTGGTCTCATGCTGCATCTGTGGGAATTGACTTGAGTGCATTCAAAGATAATGGCTTACACCTCCATGTGCCAGCCGGTGCAATTCCCAAAGATGGACCCTCTGCAGGGGTAACTATGGTAACAGCGATCGCATCCCTGTTGATGAATCAATCGGTACGCACGGATACTGCCATGACCGGAGAAATTAACCTCAGTGGTGAAGTACTCCCCATTGGTGGAGTGCGAGAAAAGGTGTTAGCAGCGCACCGGACTGGTATCAAACGAGTGCTATTACCCCAACAGAATCAGAAAGACCTAGTTGACGTGCCGGACGATGTGCGTAACCAAATGGAATTTATTTTATGCGATCGCATTGAACAAGTGTTGGAGAATGCCCTACTCCAGCAACAGGAAGTAAAATCTCATCAAGATTCACGGGATGGTCATCACAGGATAACTAAACTGTTTCAGATGTTTAGTAATTGAATCCAAGCGATCACTTACTCCAAGTATCGAGCGATGCACGGCTCTACAAGAACAACTCGCTAAACAACAGGTTTCGACTAATGCTGCTGTCGAAAGATTAGACCGAATCTTGGATTATCTGATGCGACGCCATGGAAAACCCTAAAAACAATCAGGTAAAAGGTAATTTTGTCAACCCCCTACCGATTTACTACCTACCCCTATTTATTACGTACTTAGAGACCAATAGAGATTGCTGGTTGAGTTAGAGTATAGGCTGTGGGATCTAGGATAATTCACTGGCGATTTTATATTTCTTTACAAACTGTCTCAGATGTAAATCAATCGCCCCAAAAAAAATGTGGAGTATAGGCTGTGGGGTGTAGGGGAATTCAAGGGCTATTTCATATTTCTTTACAAACTCTCCCAGATTAAGTCAATCGCCCCAAACAAAAATGTGAATTATAGGCTGTGGGGTGTAGGGGAATTCAAGGGCTATTTCATATTTCTTTACAAACTCTCCCGGATTAAGTCAATCGCCCAACAAAAATTTAGATAATATTAAATTTAATAGCTAGGGATTGGTAGATAAAGTAAACTGCAACTAGTCTAAGACTATGCGGCGACTATCTTACTAGATTATTGACTAAAATTATTGAATAAAAGTTACCACTTATAATCCTAACCAATCCTTGGCTTTGAGTTGTCAAAGATTCTCCAACAAGTCTCAAAGCACTTAACTAATTAAATTCTCAATTAACTTCTCAACAGTCAACCCTCAACAGTAATAAATCAACCATGGATAATCGTTGCATGATTCCCGTAGTTAGATCTCCCAAAGACTACCAAGCTTATCGTATTAGTCCCCAAGATAAAAATCGCTTAGCTATTGTCTTTGATCCAGACAGTGCTAATGCTTCAATAACATTTTGTGTAGAGATTTTTGAGCCAGGAGGAAAGACTCCGCTCCATTATCATAAAATTGGAGTAGAAATGTTCTATATCCTCAAGGGTCAAGGGCTAGCTAGCTGTGATGGCAAAATCGTTACGCTGCGGACTGGAGATACGTTATTAGTTCCGCCTACAGGAATTCATGAAATTAGAAATACTGGGACTGAGCGTTTATATACCCTGTGCTGGATGGTGCCTAATGAGGACTTTGCTGAACTGGTTCGCAGTGGTACACCGGTTGAATTCGATGAAGAGGATTTGAGAGTGCTTGGGCGTCAAGATGTGTTGGTAGCTTGTTGAATAATTTATGTTGAATAATTAAATAGCTGGATATCTGGAACTGTTAATAAATTCGTATTTAGTAAAATCCCAGAATTGTTCAATCCAGGAATAACATGACTTACGAAAAACTAGACTTTAAACTCACTTATAGTGTAGGCTTCGTTAAGAAAGCATCTTACTAAGAGAAGTAGAGTTACTGCGTAAGTCCTATTAATGAAAAAAAGCTTTTACCTAGGAGTTAGTATTTTCACCCTATGCTGGCTCCTTTCATTTTTTCCAGCATTACTCCCTGCAAATTTACCACCAACTGCTGTGAAAATGCTAGGAGCAACGCTTCTCATGGCAATTTTTTGGATTGCTGAAACTATCCCAATTGCGGCCACCTCGATAATTCCCTTGGGTTTATTCCCCTTTTTAGGAATTGTTTCTGCTGAAGAGGTTGCTTCCGCCTATGCTTCTGATGTAGTCTTGCTATTTATGACAGTTTTTTTTATTGCTAAAGCGGTTGAAAAATATAACCTACATCAGCGGATTGCTTTCCACATTATTAGCATTATTGGTACCAAACCGACCAGGTTAATTTTGGGATTTATGCTAGCAACAGCAGTATTGTCGATGTGGATATCCAATACAGCTATAACCTTGATGATGCTGCCAATAGCTATCTCTATCATCGAACAAACGGCTCTTGTCAATCCCAAAATTGATGTAGGTAAAACTCTGGGAACTTCGCTAATGCTGGGAATTGCCTACGCCGCTAATATTGGTGGGATTGGCACCCCGTTCGGGACGCCACCTAACCTGATATTTCTGGCACAATTAAAAGAAAATTTTCCAGACAATACCCCGATTACATTTTATCAATGGATGATGGTGGGAGTGCCAGCTGTTTTTATATTTATCTTGTTAACTTGGATCTATTTAACTAAAATTACAGTAAAGCTTGATAATAACACTTTATCGTCAGACTATTTTAATATTCCAGACAAAGAAGTCCAGAAACTGGTAAAAATGTCTCAGGGAGAAAAATACGTTGCCATTTTATTTGGGTTAACAGCATTGTTGTGGATTTTTAGGGCAGATATCACCATCGGTTCCTTTACATTAACTGGTTGGGCAACCTATCTGGGGGTGGCTAACTTTGTTCATGATTCCAGTGTGGCTGCCCTAATTGCTGTGATCATGTTTATACTTCCTGTGAAAACAGAGACGGGGGATAAAATAAACCTCCTAGACTGGGAAACCGCTGTAAAAATTCCTTGGGGAATATTGCTGCTATTCGGGGGTGGAATTGCAATTTCTAAAGGGTTTGCTGCGTCAGGATTATCTCAATTCCTAGGGGATAATTTACAAATCGGATTGCAGGGACTTTCAACGGTTTTGATGGTGGTTTGCATCTGTGTATTTATGACATTTTTAACAGAAGTTACCTCGAATATAGCAACCACGGCTCTGATCATGCCTATTTTAGCTACTGCTGCATCGATTATAAATGTTTCACCTGCTTTGTTGATGTGGCCCGCCGCACTTTCTGCTTCCTTCGCCTTTATGCTGCCAGTCGCAACTGGTCCCAATGCCATTGTTTACTCTCAGGAATATTTTCCAATTTCTACCATGGCTAAGGTAGGATTAGTTTTAAATATAGTGGGGGTGATTTTAGTAAGTTTGTTGATGAATTTTGTAGCTATCCCCATGTTGGGATGGGTAGAGGTTACAGGTTGAAGGTTGGAAGGTTGAAGGTTGGAAGGTTGAAGGTTGGAAGGTTGGAAGGTTGAAGGTTGGAAGGTTGAAGGTTGGAAGGTTGAAGGTTGGAAGGTTGGAAGGTTGAAGGTTGGAAGGTTGAAGGTTGGAAGGTTGAAGGTTGGAAGGTTGAAGGTTGGAAGGTTGAAGGTTGGAAGGTTGAAGTTTGGAAGGTTGAAGGTTGGAAGGTTGAAGGTTGGAAGGTTGAAGGTTAAACAAGAAACAGCATCAATGGTAACACGGGATGGAGTGCGGCTGGATGCGGATATCTACCGTCCCGATAGTGCTGGTGAGTTTCCCGTCTTGCTGATGCGGCAACCCTATGGAAGAGCGATCGCATCTACGGTAGTTTATGCTCATCCCACTTGGTATGCTGCCCACGGTTACATTGTGGTGATTCAAGATGTCAGGGGGAGGGGCACTTCAGACGGTAAGTTTGATTTGTTTGCCCACGAAGTGGAAGATGGCTTTGATAGTGTTAACTGGGCAGCCAGTTTACCCGGTAGCACTGGGGATGTGGGCATGTACGGCTTTTCCTATCAGGGGATGACTCAACTGTACGCTGCTGCCAGCTATCCCAGCGCTCTGAAAACGATCTGTCCAGCGATGATTGGCTATGATTTATACAGCGATTGGGCCTATGAGGGAGGGGCGTTTTGTTTACAAGCTAATCTGGGTTGGGCGATACAATTAGCAACAGAAACGGCACGATTGCGGGGAGATGAGCAAGCCTATCAACTGCTGTATGCGGCATCTCGGAATTTACCCCTGTATGACCCAATTCCGGCTCGGCCTCAAATTCTCCAAGACTTAGCACCAGACTCCTTTTATCACGACTGGTTAGACCATCCTCACCCAGATCAATACTGGGAAAAACTATCTCCCAAGGGAATGATGCCGGATGTAGACATGCCCATGTTACATATTGGCGGATGGTTTGACCCATTTTTGCGAGGGACACTTCATTTATATAAGGATATGGCATCTCATGGCAGTTCGCCCCAGCATCTGATCATTGGACCTTGGGCGCACCTGCCTTGGGGGCGTAAAGTGGGAGCAGTCGATTACGGTCCCGAGGCGAATAGTCCCGTTGATGGCTTGCAAGTGCGTTGGTTTGACCAGTTCCTCAAAGGAATTGATACCAACGTGGTTGAGCAACCCCCTGTTTCTCTATTTGAGATGGGAACTAATCGGTGGCGTTATTTTGATAGTTGGCCTGATGGAAATCAGAAATCTTATTATCTGGTAACTTCCGGTTTAGCCAGTGTCAGGGAAGATTCTGGAAAATTAGTCCCAGAAGAGTCTCAAGGAATGCAACAGCGATCGCAGACACAGGGAGTATCCCAAATCCAGCATACCTTTGATCTATCCTGTGATCTATTAGTTCATGACCCTTGGCGTCCAGTTCCAGCAATAGGGGGTCATGCAGCCATGCCAGTCGGTTCATGCGATCGCACTTCCATAGATTGTCGCACAGATGTTTTAACCTACACCTCTCCACCCTTAGCAGAAAATTTACATTTGGTAGGGGATGTGCTGGTAGAGGTGTTTTGCACAGCTGATACTCCCAGTTTTGATATCTGTGCAGTGTTGTCGGAAGTCCATCCCGATGGCAGGGTTTACCATGTCACTCAGGGATATGGGCGGGTGAATCCTGGAGACAATACTAATCCGTGGCGTATTCGATTCCAAGCAACTTTTGTGCGTATTGCCCAAGGGAATCAGTTGCGCTTGAGCTTAAGTGGGGCTTGTTTTCCCGCTTATCCAGTCAATTCCGGCACCGGGGCTTTTCCTGGTGAAAGTCGATTGATGGATGCTGAGATTATTACTTTGATAGTGAGTTGTGGAGGAGATTATCCAACTCGTGTTTTATTACCTATTTTTAACTCTGACCCAAAATGAGCGCCATGATCAATTTAGCGCTATAGCTGACAGGTCTCCAAAGCAGCAACTAACTGCTCGAAATGATCCAATGTATGAGTTGCCATAACTGAGATCCGAATTCGACTCGTAGGCACTGTAGGAGGACGAATAGCAGGGGCAAAGATACCAGCTGCTTTCAAGGTTTCCCCAACAGCAAGAGCCTCAGTAGCACTATTTATGGAAATGCAAAGGATAGGTGACTCGGAGGGCAAACAGTTGAGATTAGGCAGCTGTTGAGTAATTAACTGTTTGAGAGTCTCTACATTATTCCTAAGTTGAGCGCACCGTTCTGGTTCTTGTTGGACAATTTGGATTGCTGCCAATGCTGCTGCTGTATCTGCTGGAGATAACGCAGTGGTGTAAATCCAGCTAGGAGAACGATTTCGGAGGAAATCAATTAAAACTGCCGAACCTGCAACATACCCTCCCAAACTACCCAAAGCTTTACTGAGGGTGCCAACTTGAATAATCGTTTCTCCAGTACAGCCAAAATGTTCCACACACCCAGCGCCTGTAGCGCCCAAAACTCCCGTAGCATGGGCTTCATCCACCAGGAGCATACAATTAAATTGGTTTGCCAACCCTAATAGCTCAGGCAAGGGGCATAAATCACCATCCATGCTAAAGACGCTATCAGTAACAATTAAGCAACGGCGGTACTGTTGTCGGTATTGAATCAGTTGACCCTGCAAAGAAGCCATATTGCAGTGCTCATAGTCAATTACCTGGGCTCCGCTCAAAATTGCCCCATTTTTTAGGCTGGAGTGGTTGTACTGATCCCCTAGGATTAAATCCCGTTTCCCTACTAACGCCGCAATCGTACCTATATTTGCCAAATACCCAGAGCTATAGACGATCGCATCTTCAGTTTGTTTGAGAGATGCGATCGCATTTTCCAAATGTCTATGGAGTTCCCGGTGTCCAGTAAGTAATCTTGAGCCAGTGCTACCAGTACCATAGTCCTTAGTAGCAGTAACTGCGGCTGCGATTAAAGGAGGTGAGCCCGCCAGTCCCAGATAGTCATTACTAGCAAAGTTAATCACCTCTCGCCCTTCCAGTTGCACCACAGCACCAGGCATACTTTGTAGAGTTTGTACTGAACGATACCAATTGGCTTTCTCAATCGTGGCCAGGGATAGCTTTAGCCAAGCATAAGGGTCAGTAGACATTAGACATTGTATTTGGTGGTGAGACTTGGGCTTGGTGCCGGTTGAATCTTAATCATCTTTTTTCGCCTTCACCCCAACTAACTCTGGATTGCCATCTAAAGAACCGTATAGGATATTTCCCCTCTTGTTGTCTGGTTTATAGAAAAGTAGTCGTTGCTCCAGTCGTTGCAGCTGCCGTTGAGCTGCTTGTGGATTCTTCGAGTAATACTTCTTCAGGTCAATCTTGAAGTGCCGATTAATTTCTGACCATGGGATATCCCAAAGTTGGTCACCACAAAGTACCTCTAATTCCCATCCCTCAATATCAGTGTCCTTGATGTCTAGCTCAACTTCCCTGGGTTCAACCTCAATCAGCTTGCACTTCTCCATTTTGTTAGGGGAGCAGCTACTGAGTAATGTTACTCCCACAGTCAGCAACAAGAGGATGCTACAGAGTTTGTTATTCAAAAAAGATTTTTGGTAAATTTTCATGTCTGCCACCAAACTTCACGATCCTAATAGTATTGACTCATCATCTAGCAAAGGGAATAGGGAGTAGGGAATAGGGAGTAGGGAATATGGCATCAAAAATTCTCACAATTCCTACACGGATCCCTATCCCCTACTAAATTATAGATTGGATCTGGGGATGAATTACCGGAACTGTTAACTATCTATATCTATCAAAATGCAGTTGACAAAATAATAATTTTATGCTAATAAATAGTCGAAATTCACCAGCTATAATAGCTAAGTAAGTCCTGAAAATGAAACATTTTTAAATTCTGGATTCTTCAATTACTAGATTGTAGATCAAACTAGGGTTCTTATGTACTTGTTATGCTAAATAAACAGTCTGGCAAAGGGACTTCGGAGCAGGGACTTCGGAGCAGGGACTCCGGAGCAGGGACTTCGGAGCAGGGAATAGTGGAAAAAGGCCGTATTCAGAAAATTTTGTGAGTTGAATAGCAGAATTTTCCTGTCTTGATTATTGCCCGAGTGGGGGAAACCACGGCAGTTCCTCATGGGGAGGGGCTGGGTGTTAAGACATAACCGCAGGATGGGGGAGCGTTTATAGTCGATAGGTAAAGAGTAATAATTTTAAGTTACATGAAATAAGGCTCCCCTCTCCTTACGGTAATTCAAAGCAAACCTTCGTCCGCACCGCTGTTTGCCCCGTGGAAACGGCAATAGCGAGTGGGGGTTTCCCCCAAGACCGAGCTGCCTCCCCTTTAGCCCCACTGCCTCCCCTGTTCCGAAGCTGCATCGCTTGTAAAGTAAGCTTTATGAGTTTTTTAACTGGAACTTTCGCATAAAAGGTACTGAAGACCCCAAACTAGATATAGAAAATAATCACTGGTCAGTAGTAAAAATTAGATATAGCACTACCCATTAAGGTTAGGAAATTGATACAACCTGAAAAGCTTTTGTAGTAAAATTTTGCCTCTTGCCAATGCCATTGCCCGTAGCGCTATACACTCAATTGAGTGATCATGAGCCTAGCAACGATATCGAAAAAATTAGGGATAGTAACTAACAACTGACCAATCACCTGACCAATTACAAGGAAAACATTCCTTCAAAATTACTCTTTATGAATCATGAGCAAGATAAAACTACCGTTAGCACCGCCAATCTTAGGAATTGCATTAGCAATTGTCAGCTTTAGTAGCAGTATTGCCTTGCCAGGGATTTCAACAGCTAATCCTAGCAATTCCCGGTTGGACTCAAATCAACGTTCTCCAACAGCAGAAGTGGCTCAAAACCACCGAGAGCAAGAGCGAATTACTTCAAGGAATCCACAGCCATTAGGTATCAGTCTAGATTGGGTGCCACCAAATGTACCGGAACGAGGTGTACCCGGTAAACGAAAAGCAGCGGCAAGCCGTGGGGGATGTCCAAAAGTCGAGCCACCTTTGACTGCCTTGGTCCCTGCTAGCCCCACCATTGCCAGTGAGGGTCAAATTGCATCAGAATCGGTTTTCGGCTTAACCGTTGTTTCTCATCCCACCTTCTGGTTTTATGTTCCCTATGCCCTGACACCGGACTTGCCTTTGGAGTTTGTGCTACAAGATGAAAACCATAACGAAATCTACTGGACTAAATTTGTTGCCTCATCTTCCTCACCAAGTGTAGTAGGCATCGAACTTCCATCAACAGTCGCCTCCCTTGAGGTTGGTAAACAGTATCGTTGGTACTTTGTGGTTAAATGTGAGCGACTGGGATCTCCTGTAGTGACAGGGTGGGTAAAACGGATGTCACTCAACCCATCCCTCAAAAATCAGTTAGACCAAGCGACATTAGAACAGAAAGCGATTATCTATGCCAGATCAGGGATCTGGTATGATACCCTTAATGCTCTAGCTAAGCTACGTCAGCAAAATTATAGCAATGACCTGCTGATCAAGGATTGGGTGAAATTATTGCAGTCTGTTGACTTAGATGCGATCACGCAAGCACCCTTTCTGGAATTTTAAGATCAAGTCGCTCTAATTCCATTACCAGCAAGAGAGTGGGTCATTTCCGGTATTGGTCATTGGTCGAGCCTCCTGTGTATTTTAAGGATGCAAGCATCCAAGCCTTATTTCAGTTCCGGATGAGTTGTACTTTCTTCGGAAACACCCATGTGATTAATAGTAGCGAGTAGCTGGTAAAGACGGCTAACATCTCGTCGATTGAAGTGGAAAACCAGACGGGGGAGTTCAGCGGTTTCATCAGGTAGTTCTTCCGGTAAAACCTGACTTTTCTCAATCCGTCCCTGAACCAAGATATCGCTAAAATCCTGATTTAGCTGTTCAACCTCAGGGTTTGACAACTCAGATTTGAGGCGAATCACGAATTGATCTCTGACATAGCGGCTAGAGTGATAAACCCGGTAAAACCGATTAATGGTTTCGTAAGCCACATCTAAGTTATCTGTGATGGTATAGAGACTGGAATCCTCTGGCCTGATCAAACCCCGTTGCATGAGGTGCTTGTGAATATAAGCATCCCAATCTTTCCAGTAGGTGCCACCAGGTTTATCAATCAGTACTAAAGGAGTTGGTTCTAATCGTCCTGTCTGACAAAGGGTTAAAGACTCAAAGGCTTCATCCTGAGTACCAAAGCCACCAGGAAATAAGGTAAGCGCATCCGTTTCCTTGATGAAAAATAGCTTGCGAGTGAAAAAATACTTGAACTCAATTAGCTTGGGATCCCCTGCGATAAACGAATTTGATCCGTGCTCAAACGGTAGTTGAATATTCAGACCAAACGAATGCTTAGAGCCAGCACCTTTGTTTCCTGCCTCCATAATGCCACCACCAGCACCAGTCATTACCATAAATCCCTGCTGGGTTAAATGATAGGCAAATTCAGCTGCCAGCTGATATTCAGGAGTATTTGGGGCAAGGCGTGAGGAACCGAAAATGGTAACTTTCCGAACATGACGATAGGGATAAAAAACTTGAAATGCCCGCTCCATATCTTCTAGAGAAGCGGTGATTATTTTCCAGTCCAGACGGTCAATTTCTTCCCCAGTTAGTCGCACTAGCACTGCCAGAGACCGTTTGATCAATTTACGATTTTCTAGATTAGGTAGCTGGTCAATCAGTGTTGCTAAATCCGTTGACAGTGAGTTGAAGCCATCCGCAGAAGGAGATAGGGTCATATCGTATCCAGTTGACTACTTATCATTAAAGGTTTTTCGTCAATTGAAAATTGAAAATTGAAAATTGTCAATAGTCAACTCGCTTGACCTTTGGTCACGCTTCGCGAACGCTCCAATTCAAAATTAAAAATTATTAATTCAAAATGACAATCAGTGGGGGCTTGTACCCGGAATTAATTAATTCAAAATTTGTTCTAAACTTGATGCGTAAATTTTTAATTTTTAATTTTTAATTTTTAATTCCCCAAAGGGGTAAAGGATGAATTAGCAATTAACAATTAACAATTAACAATTAACGATTTTCCTGAATACGAAGTGATTAATAAGGTAAGCATTCAGCCGTCAGCCGTGAGCTAAAAGCTCACGCTACTTGAGGTGCCGTGAGCTAAAAGCTCACGCTACTTGAGGTGCCGTGAGCTGACGTAACAGAGATTAAACCAATGGTTAAGCTGTTGTGCATTTAAATTCTACAACACCAAGGCAGAAGGCAGAAGGCAGAAGGCAGAAGGCAGAATGTAAAAGAGTTTCAGTTTTTTTTTATGATTTAATCAAAGGGAGTTTAAATACGCGACAGCTTACTGGTTTTATTCAAAAGCTGATAGCTGAATGCTGATAGCTGAATGCTTACTTAATAAGACTAGATATTATTCCCCCGACTTATCACGAACGCCTTTAACAATCCGAGAGAGTTCGCTCTTTTCATCGACGGGAATCCGAGTGGGAGAACCACTGATAATTCGTTCGTAATTGCGGAAGGAATCCTTAATTTCTGGTCCATCCTTACTGATAGTGTACTCTCGGATACCTGTATCATGCCAAGAGCCACGCATCTTAAATACATTGATAGCACGGGACATTTCACCACGAATTTCCACATACTGTAGCATTATAATTGTGTCAGTAATTGTAGAAATATGGGAATCGGTAATGGAGTGAGCTCCCATAAATTTATCTGTGGTATTGGTAAAAAATCCGGTAATTTCTTCTTGCTTCGCATAGCCCGTCACACCAATCACAAACTGCCGAAAGGCATTGTTGCTCACTCCCCGTGCTAAAGCAGAAAGAGAGTCGATGGCAATGCGAGAGGGTTTAAATTCAGCAATTTCTGTTTTTATCCGTTGTAAGTGGTCTTCTAACCCCGCTGATTCTGGATAAGAACAAAGAATTTTTAATAAACCCTTTTGTTCCATTTCCTCAAAATTAATGCCCCAAGACGATGCATTACGAGATAGCTGAGCCCGAGATTCTTCGTAAGCAAACAAAATCGCGCGATCACCTTGTATGCAAGCATTTTGGATAAACTTGCTCACTAACAAGGTTTTGCCAGTACCTGTGGCACCCGTTGCCAGGATAATGGAATCCTTAAAGAAACCACCACCACACATAACATCAAGAGTGTTGATTCCGGAAGACACTCTGGCCATGGAAGACCGTTGAGTCAGTCGCATTGCTCCTAAGGGGAAGATATTGATCCCTTGATCCGTAATCGTAAAGGGGTATTCTCCTTTCATATGGGTGGTACCCCGCAGCTTGAGAATTTCTATAGTGCGGCGTCGGCGTTCCCCTTCCAGAACATTACGGACAATGACCACATTATCCGAGACAAACTCTTCCACCCCGAATCTAGCTACTGGTCCATACTCTTCAACTCGCTCTGTAGTCATAATGGTGGTTACGCCAATGCTTTTCAGGCGTGCCACTAGGCGAAAAATTTCTCGACGTACCACAGAAGCAGCATCGTACTGCTGAAATATGGCAGTGATTGAGTCAATGGAAACTCGCTTGGCTTTGTATTTGTGAATGGCGTACTGAATACGCTCGATCAGGGCAGACAGGTCGAAGTTGCCGACAATGTCCTGTCCTTCTGGATCCGGGGAAGCATCCAGAATAAATAGCTTGCCTTCATTAACTAGTTTATTTAGCTCCCAACCAAAGCTTGATGCATTTTTGCTGATATCTGTGGGTGATTCTTCAAATGTAACAAACACACCAGCTTCATCAAAATTGCTAATGCCGTTGTAGAGAAATTGAACGGCTAATAGAGTTTTTCCAGTGCCAGACGTTCCACTGACCAGGGTGGTTCTACCAGATGGTAAACCCCCATGAGAGATTTCATCGAAGCCTTCGATCATTGTCCGTATTTTCTGGACACCGACCGTTGTTACTGAGTTTTGATATAGTTCATTTTGATTAAATTGATTCATATTGGTCTTAAGTAAATGTTCTTAATCAAAAAAAAGTTTAATGGTGTTGCTGACTTGCTAAATCTTGACTATTAATCTAAAATGGTATAAGATATTTAGAAATCCAAATCTCCTTCACGGAGTTCTTCATAGAGCAAATCTAAGCCGATCAAGACTTTTTCTCGATCCGAGAGATCCCCAATGATTTTTCGCACAGGAGGCGGTAAAACTTTTGCCAAGGTTGGTGTTGCCAAAATTTTATCTTCCTCAGCTAGTTGGGGGCTCTTGAGAACATCAATTACTTTGAGAGCGTAAACCCCTTGGAATTCCTGTTCGAGAATAGTTTTCAGTGTTCTCAAAGCCCTGACGGAGTTGGGGGTGTTCCCAGCTACATAAAGCTTGAGAACATAAGTTTTTTTATAGGAACTCATAGGCTCTTAAGTTTAGGAGAAGATGGGTTAAAGGTCAATACAAGGGATCAAGGAACTCAAGGAAACGGTTTTTTAGGAGAGCCTCCCATCAAGCTTACTACTCAATGTTGATCCGATTATGCTGATCTTACAGTTCTCTGGGGATGGAGCGGCGATACATTTCACCTAAGTGAGCAATCACGTCGATTAACGTCAGGCGATAATCCAGCAGTATATCCTCTCTACGCCCTTCCAGCTGCAACTGTTTGGAAAATTCATCCATCAGTTCCATATGAATTTCCACAATCTTAGATATAGAAATATCCGCAAAAAACACTTGTTCTACAAAATGATCGATGTCTTGGTTTAGGGTATCTCCCGGTGCAAAGTACTGTAGAACAATTTGACGATACTGTGATCTTAAGTGTTCTAACAGCTCATCCCTGTCGTTGAGAGATAGATTACGAAAAAAAAGCCGAGGATTTCTCTTGTAGTACACACCAAGGTATCCAAGTCTTTCCCTGAGCTTTTCAGCTAACCGATGCTGCTGCTTACTCAAGAAACTGTAATTAGCTACTGCGAGGTTAGGATAAACTGGGCCAGATGACCTGGGTAAGTTACAGGCGGGAGCTAGGGACAAAAACTCTGTCATCGCCTGTTGGATGAAATCGCCAATCTCAGGTAATTGGTGAATACTAAGTTCGACTTCTGCCGGATGGAACAGATGAGCGCTAGACCTAGCGGTGAATTTATCCGTCGTCTGGTTAGAAGCCAGCTGTTGATTGCTGTCAACCCTAGGGGGGATTTCTGGGGAGTCCGACCGCAAAAATACTGCAGGTAAGGTGGTTCCTTGCAGGTACAAGTAGTGGATCACCTTGGGAAGTGTGTCGGTATCCTGCAATACCAAACAATCAAGATCCTGTTTATGTTGCTCAACCACCTCGAAAAATTCAGATTCGGAGCTAGTAGAGTGTATAATATACTGCTCGCTACCCAAAACCTGAGAAAGGGATTGAGCTAGGGAATCAGAACTGATCAGCGTACATATGGTTAGTTGGGAAAGCAACACAACAGGTCTGGAATAACAAACTGGTTACTCTTACTATATAAGAGTACTTAAACCAGTAAGATTTTAACATTTTTTTTAACAATGAGCTTAATATAAATTAAATTGAATTGAAACAGTCTGATAATTGAAATTAATTTTGATTTCGCGCCTCACTATATGCCCAGTGTTGAGCAGTATATTGAAAAGTACTTGCTCTTCAAGCATTAGGGGATCGCCCATGCCCTGTTGGGTTTGAGTGAATTCCTTTGTTGCTACTTTAGGAGGATGTGTTGCTACTGTAGGGCTCAACCGCTGTTGAAGCTAGATTGGTTATGTCGATGCCTACTCCCAGTATCCAAAAATTTGCCGAGCTAGTTCCTATTTGTCAAAGGACTTCTGATTTGGCTACTATTCTTGATATTTTTCATGCTTCAAGGCATGACTCGATTGTGGTAGTCAGCGAACAGCAATATCCTGTGGGAGTGGTTAACCTAAGGCAGATCATGCCTCACCTGCTCTCATACGCTAAGGTAGGTAGCTCAGGAGCAACAATGACAACTGGTTTTCTTCACAAACCACTATCTTGGATACAGCCAAACATCATTGAACCCATAACCATCCTACCAGGTAAGCTGAGTCTAAACCAATTCTGGTACTACCTACAAGACCATGGAAGTAGGGAGGGGGGGTTAGGGGAGTTGGGCAGAAACTGGGATAGAGAATTTAACCAATTCCCCATCCCAGATCAGGAACACTGGGCATTAGTAGATGGGGACCAGAAATTTATCGGACTCCTTAACAGTTGCCTGCTGTTAAAATTCTTAGCATCCACATTCACCCAACAACGTTCTGAATCGATAGTAAAGCGTACTCAACCCAAGGGACTGAACCCTAATCCCCTCAGGACTCACCACCCACACTATGGATTAACAGCCAAGAGTTCTTGGGCCAATTCCCTAGGATTATCATCTCGAATCAACTCAGGACTGAAAACTCAGGAAGAAGCCCTAACTTACAGTGCCCAGTTCAAGGGCATGAAACCCTTAGTGCAACTGTTAGAACAACTGCCATTACCCCTAAGCATACAAACCTCGACGGGAAAAGTTTTAGTTGAGAATCTGACCTGGCGTGAGCAGATTGAGACATCCTCCCAGAGTAATCCGGGAAATGGTAGCACCACAGGAACTAAGAATACTACCTCTGCCCAGAAAAACCCTGGAGGTAGGGAAAAGAAACCCTACCGTTCTTCTTACAATCGTCTGTTATCCAATGATATACCGAGGGAAGTCAGTAAGGAAGGTTTGAAGCAATCGATGGAAGAGCCTAGGACATCGTTAGACTTCCAGTGGCGTCAGCCTGATACCCAGAATTCCCCAACCTTCCATAACCAATCTGCTCCTCGATCTCCAGGACAATGGCCATTATCTGTGGGCAATGTTTGTGACCAGGGAGACAAAACATCTGAACAAGCTGCTGTTGGGCAATACTGTGCTCTTGATACTCCCTATCAAGCAGCAACCACTATTCACGAGCGCGTGCTGCTCTTTTCACCACCAGTCAAGAAAACCGGGGCAAACCATACCCCCTGCCAGGAAACCGCTGCGCCAACTGATCCAACTCTTTCAAACAGCCAGGAGCGGGTATTCTCGTTTGTCAAAATTCCTCTGTCACCTGCTATCGCTGCTCTTTGGGAAGGAGGACTAGAAACTGACAGTTGCGAGCCTAAGGTAGCTTTTAACTATTCCCCATCTCCAATATCTCGGTCTGAGTCACCTAACTCTCAATTGTACCTAGTGTTGGCTCAAGATACCACAGAGCAACGACTCTTTGCCCAAGAACTGGCAGCAAAAAATGCTGATTTAGTGCAACTAAACCGACTCAAAGATGAGTTTTTAGCTTGTATTAGCCATGAACTGAAAACACCTATAACTGCGATTTTGGGTTTGTCAACTTTGTTGAAAGACCAAGCCCTAGGGGAACTCAATCAACGTCAATCCCGTTATGCGCAGTTAATTTATCAGAGTGGGCGTAAGCTAATGACCGTGGTCAACGATATTCTCGATTTGACCCGTATGGAGACTGGTCAACTGAAACTTACCCTCGAACCGGTGCCAATTCGGACTGTATGCGATCGCGCTTATGACCAGGCTCGCTCTGAAATAGACTCAAAACACTCGGAGGACAACAATCGAGATTATCCCACAAAATTCACCCTAGAGATTGAAGCAAGTTTAGAGATGCTGATTGCTGACGAGTTGCGTTTACGGCAAATGTTGGCCCATCTGTTTTCTAATGCCCTTAAGTTTACCGATGGCAGTGGTGAAATTGGTCTGAAGGTCAATTGGTGGCAAGGTTGGATTGCTTTCACGGTCTGGGACACTGGCATTGGTATTCCTGCTGATAAACAGCACTTGATCTTTCAGAAATTCCAACAGCTGGAAAAGCCTCTGACTCGTAGCTTTGAGGGGACGGGTCTGGGATTAGTCTTAACACAACATCTAGCTCACTTGCATGGTGGAGATGTCTCGTTTATTTCCAAGGCAGGGCTCGGTAGTCAGTTTACCTTACTCTTCCCCCCCTGTCCTCCCCACGCTTCATCTGATCAATTGGACAATTGGGATGAGCAACTATCAGAGATTGCCCCTACGGCAAGGTCTCACCCCCCATCTTCGACGCCCAACCGTTTAGTGTTAATTGTGGAAGCTGTACCTCGTTACCTGGAAGGATTGACGGAACAGCTCAAGAGTTTAGGCTATTGGGTGGTGGTTGCCCGCTCTGGTACGGAAGCAATCGAAAAAGCCCGTCGTCTACAACCCTATGCTATTTTACTCAATCCCCTACTACCAAAACTTTCTGGTTGGGATGTCCTAACACTGCTAAAGTCCGATGCCCAAACTAATCACATCCCGGTTTTGGTAACAGCCACCCAGGCCGAAAAACAGCAGGCCACCCACAACAAAGCTGATGGTTTCTTAAGTCTGCCAGTACAAGAGGAAGCATTACGAGAAAACCTGTCTCGGCTGGCTAAAGATGAGAGTAATACCAGTAGTGTGCTAACGATTCTCTATCTCAATCCTGGTGATGGGCGAAAAGGCTATTCTGTAGAGTCCTACCAGAACCCTGACTCGTCTGCACTGACTTATGAGTTAACTTCACTATTGAGTCTAGAAAACTTAGACCTCAATTATCGGGTACTCGAAGCCGATGATTTCGATCAAGCTGAGTTATTGAGCCGGGTTTGGAATCCAGATGTGATTGTATTAAATGGTGCTCGACTGATAAACCCTTTAATCTACTTGAATCAGTTTTCATCATATCCTTGCTTGAGTACTTTACCACTAGTAACCCTGGATCACCAAACTACAGAAGCTGCTAATCAAGTAACTGGTCTTTCGGTCTATCCCTGTTTAGCACCAAATAATCAACAAAAGATGGCTGCCATACTGCAAGTCATTCAAGTGGCAGCTGGAATCAGTTGCAAGCCTACCATTTTAGTGATGGACACGGGGGAGCAGAGGACAAAGTTTAGGGGTAATCCGTTACAGGTTAACAGGTTGAACCTTGAATCCTCTCACTTATCCTACGGGTTGTCAATGGCCGGAAAATCATCAACATCTTGGCTACAGGCACTGATTCAATACTTACAAACTGCTGGTTATTGCAGCTTAGTGGCCTGTTCTTGGGCAGAAGTATACCGTCAAATTCAGGGAAAAAGTGTGGACTTGCTGCTGATTCGATTAACAGATCTCACTAATCCTTCAGAACATTCGAAAGGATTGATAACTCTTGCTCAATTGCCAGAGCGACCACCCATTCTGGTTTTGGATCATCGATTAGAGGCTAAGCAGCACGATCCAGTAATCCAGAGTAGTAACAGTAGTAACTCGAATTCTCAGTTGGAGTTGCTGCTTGAGAAAATTGCTACTCAGATTGTACACTGGCATTCTCAGTCAATGACCCAGTTATTGAAACAGATTAAGCAGCTCATGAACCCAACCCTTTAAAGGGGTGGGATGCAAGTCGGTCATATTGTCCGACACCGTGATTGTCCATCCAGTCTTGGAGACACTTGTTGCGAACAAAGCCAGCCGTGGGGATCATAAAGCCAATGATGCCAAACTGTTTTGTTGAACCTTCCTCTTTTGGATTCAAGTACAAACAACAGCAATTCCTAACTATCTGATCAGTTTATTATACCATAAGGATGCCCTTCGCCCAATTTATAGCGTTGATCGCAGTTATGAGGTACAGTCTTTTTTGACGTTGATTCCCTGTTTTGATGCAGCGCATTCCTATTCCCTATTCCCTATTCCCTATTCCCTCTTCCCTCTTCTCTCTTCAGGTGATCCGCTGTTCCGGTGATCCGCTGTTCCCTAAAATCCCGAAATTTTGTACCTCATAGCTATGATAATTGCTATATTGGTTGGTTGCAATTGAGCCCACGGCAAATCAACGATTATGGCGTGAGCCTTCTTTCGAAATTCAAGCTAATATGGAGAAGACACCTCCTATCCAGCCAAAGTTATTTGGATTTATCTCACGTTTACCTTAGCATTTATATTTAATCATAGTTAATATTTGTGGCTAATTAATATCGTAATGTTTAATTAGTTTTACTAAAACTAATTAAACGAAAAACAGGACAAGGTTAAAACGTAATAACAAGCATAAAAATAAATATGAAAACGGCAAACCAACAAACTGTTTACGGTTAACAAAAGGATGATTAAATAGTAAGATTACCAAAAATAAGTGCCAACAATAGTATTGCTTATGGTTAATGAATGGAGCGGTCGCTTAATCTGAGTTGCTAGAAAGTATTTACGTTAATTTAAATAGTAAGTAAGAGTAAGTAAGTTTTTTAAAGGAGGTAGACCATGAAACGTCTTGTGGTATGTTGTGATGGAACATGGCAAGAGTTATCAAGTACTTACCCAAGCAATGTGGTTAAGATTTCTCAGGCAGTTAAAGCATTGGGTAGTCACGGAGTTCTACAAATCGTATTCTACGATGAGGGAATTGGCACAGAAGACTCTCTGAAGAGCAAGCTTTTCGGTGGCGCTTTTGGCAGAGGGATTGATACCAATATCCAGGATGCTTATCGCTTTCTTTGCCTGAACTACATCCCTGGTGACGAAATCTACCTATTCGGTTTCAGCCGTGGGGCTTATACAGTGCGCAGTCTAGCTGGAATGATTTATAAATCAGGCTTGCTATCCCGCTCCGAGATCCGTAAAGCTCCGGAAGCCTACGAAATGTACCGCTCTCGGGATATCAAGCCCAATCACCAACAAATGGTAGAATTCCGCAAAAAATACGGAGAAAGTGTCCCCATTACCTTGCTTGGCTGCTGGGACACGGTTGGTTCCCTTGGTATCCCTAATTTATCCCCCTTTTTGTGGTTTGACAAAAGGTTTAACAAGAGGTACAGATTCCACGATACCTCTTTGAGTCCGATTATTGAGCATGGGTTGCACGCTGTATCCATTGATGAGCAGCGCAAAGTCTTTGACGTGACGCCAATGGACAAAAGCCACCTTTCCCAGACCCAGGTTGTTCGTGAAGTATGGTTTCCAGGGGTTCACGGCTCCGTCGGTGGTGGCTCCCAGGAGCAGAGCGGCTTGTCCGACGGCGCACTGCAGTGGATGATGGACTCAATCGGCAAGATCGGTCTTGGTCTTGAGTTTGACCCAAGGGCAATTCCTACTGGTATCAACCTTGATTATGATATTGATTTCAACAATGCTCTGGGTCTATTCAAGTTCACAGGGCGCAAGCTACGGGAGATTTCGGATAACTTTGATGACCTTCACCAGAGTGTAATAGAACGCTGGATGAAGCGGCCTGATTATCGACCGAGGAATCTGGCTGACAAGCACGGCCCCAGACTAAATCAACTATTACAACTTAAGCAACAGAAGTAAAATAATGATGTCAATTTTGGTTGACTAGTCAACAGCTAATAATTAGTAATTTGTTATTTGAATAAAATTGTGAAGTATGAAGTATGAAGTGTGAAGTGTGAAGTGTGACAACTAAAATTTTAGTTTTTAATTTTAGATTTATCAACAAAAACTTGTTTGGAAACGCGAATGAGTTTATAGGGACCAAGACTAGCTAAGGTAGTATATTGCTCAGGTTTTAGCTTGGCTTTCTTTAGCCTTTTATTCCTAGCTAACATCAAAACGGAGGGAGGTGAAGGCTGAGTCACTGCTATTTCTTTCATGTAATTTCGTGCTTTTTTACCTTTGCTCATGTAGGTGACGGGTTGCTGGGTGTAAAAAACCACACTGGGTTTTTTGAAACCAATCATAATCAATTCTTCTGACGATTGCTTTTCTTGAACAGCAATGGCAGATAATTGCCGTAGGGGTAATTGACGCACTTGATCCACTAACAAGAAAGTAGGGGTCAACACGAAAATAAGAAAGGCTAAAAATCCCACTAGGTTGACTATCCATAGCCCAAACAACCAACGTCGCCAGAGCAACAGTGCTGCTACAATAGCAGTTATACTCCAAATAATACCTCCCCTCACCATTAAGCCGGATTCTTGCAACTGCTCCGGTAAGTCTGGTGCTGCTGGTCCACTACCGATATATTCGGGAGCAAAAAAAATGGCAGTGGCAAGGGCAATTAACAACAAGAGGTTAAATAGGCTACTGAGTAGCATGGATCGGGAAAGGGGCACACGGGCAGACCAGGAAAGGGTACTAGTATGGGTGAGTTGGTCACTCCACAATAAAGCCAAAAGAATGGCGGCAGCTGGAATTAGGGGTAGCACATAGCTGGGTAGTTTAGTGGCAGCAATGGTAAAAAAGCCGAAAATCCCTACAAACCAGAACAGAGCAAATAAACCCAAATGAGTAGAACGGGGTGAGTTACTCCACCGCACCCGCCGCCAAAATTTTAGTCGTGCGATCGCAAACGGCAAGTAGCTCGACCAAGGGGCAAAAGCTACTAGTACTACTGGAAAATAAAAATACCAAGGCCCAGCGTGGCGGTTAACGGTGCGAGTAAAGCGTTGAATATTGTGATATCCAAAAAACGAGTCGATATAGGCTTGCCCATTGGCTAGGGTTACTAATAGATACCAAGGTAGTGTCAGAGCCAAAATAATCACAATGCCTCTAAATAAGCACATTTCCTGCAATACTTCCCTGCCATTGCCCAGGTAAAGCAGAAAACCACCAATAATTAGTGTGGGTAGAACGATACCGACTGGTCCTTTGGTAAGGATAGCTAGAGCAATTAGCACATAACAGGCTAGGTACCAACGGCAAGGGTATTTGTGAGGGGGTGAGGGGCTTTTAGCAACAGTTTTTTCGCTGCTTCCGAGCTCCTGTGCTCCTGTGCTCCTCTGGTTTCGATGGGCATACCCTAGAAAAAAACTTAGTAATGCACCCCCTACACAGCCGCTGAGTAGCATATCTGAGACACCGGTTCTTGCCCAGATAATGGTTTGAAGATTCACTGCCATCAGGGTTGAACCAATCCAGGCACAGATCCACAACTGCCGCTGGGGATAGGAAGGGTTGATTTTGCTATCCCTGTGCTGACTAGAATCTACATCAGGGGTAAAGGCAGCAGGACGGGAAATTCCATAATATCGTAGGGTGTAAAAGCCTAATCCAGTTAATGCGATCGCACTCAAGGCTGACGGCAGTCTTACTGCCCATTCATTCACCCCAATCAACCGGTAACCAATTGCCATCAACCAGTAGATTAGGGGGGGTTTATCAAAGCGAGTCTCACCATTGAAATAAGGGGTAATCCAGTCACCTGTCACCGTCATCTGGCGAGCGGCCTCAGCAAACAAGGGTTCAGTTTCATCTACTAAACCGATGTTGCCCAAATTCCACAAAAAAGCTAGCCAGCTGATCAGGAGTAACCACAGAATAGAAAGTGTCCAGATGGTGGTGGGATGCTGTTGCCAAGATTGCCACCAATTTTTAAACCTATTAGCTAATGTAAACTTCATCAATGGGCTAGGGTGTGATTGAGGTCTAGCAGGCTATCATTATTCCAAAAACGGATAGCATGGTCTACACGTGTGTTATTCTTATTTCAACGAGTGTAGTAGATGCAGAATACCCGTCTTAATAATTTAGTTGATTTTTTATGGACGCGGCTGGGGCTATGGTTTGCTAATCCCTGGCGACGCCTGTCGATGGTCCTGATTAGCTTTCTGTTTGGCTTCTTGGTAGGACAAGCCCTGTGTACTACAGCAGGAACTGGCCAGGAATGGATACTATCTGGGATGTTGATTGTTTTTACAGAAGCAGTTAACCGGTTGATTTATAGCGGTAAATTTCCAAAAGGCCAATTAAATCAAACCGTTGACCGGGTTTCATGGTTGGCAGATGTAGTCAATGCTTTTAAAATTGGTCTGGTATACAGTATGTATTTAGAAGCCTTCAAGCTTGGCTCTTAAAATAGTAATCAGTTACTAATGAGTTAGTAATCACTGCTGAGTAATTACTGCTGAATCCTAACAAGGGAGACGTCTGATGCAACTACTGACCGAGAAACGATAAATGACAAGTGACACCAAGAGCGTTGGTCAAATTCTCGAGCAGTGGGTATCAGGAAAAACACCCAATCCCCTTGAATCTCAGCAACTCTTGGCTGAGGAACTGGCTGATCACCTAAAGGCAAAGGCGTTTGGCATCACAGAGGATAATGGTGAACAGGTAATCCAAGCGCGATCGCATTTGTTTGAGATAGTCTACCCAGATATTCTCCGTCTACCGTATTTTGAAACTACTCCTGAAACACAGCAAAAGACTCTCTTATGCCTCTGGAACCTCTGGCTTCCTTTAGCCATGGAGTTGGTATCCTGTCGTAAACAGCTGGGACGTCCTTTGATTCAGGGCATATTAGGAGGGCAGGGCACCGGGAAAACCACTCTAGCGGCAGTCTTAAGTGTGATTCTCCACAAATTAGGCGATGGACTTCGTCCCGCTTTCAGCGAACGCACTCTCAGCCTGTCTATCGATGACCTCTACAAAACCTACAAGGAGCGACAACAGCTTCAAGAACAAGACCGCAGGCTGATCTGGCGTGGTCCCCCTGGAACTCATGATGTTGAGCTGGGTTTACAGCTATTAGACCAATTACGATCCCCTTCCCCTACGCCACAAATCCTCGTGCCTCGGTTTGATAAATCAGCTTTTGGGGGGGCTGGAGACCGAATCACTCCAGAGGTGGTCGAAAGTATTGATATTGTATTGTTTGAAGGGTGGTTTGTTGGGGTTCGACCCATTGAGCCAGAAGCGTTTGATGGCTCTGTTCCAGAACCGATTCATACCTTGGAAGACCGAGAGTTTGCTCGGGATATGAATCAGCAACTGAGGCTTTATGTACCCCTGTGGGAACGATTAGACCGATTGATGGTACTCTACCCTACTGACTACCGCCTCAGTCAGCAATGGCGACTACAGGCAGAGAAACAGATGATTGCTCAGGGTAAGTCAGGGATGGAAGATTCACAAATTAGAGATTTTGTCAACTATTTTTGGAAAGCTCTCCATCCAGAATTATTTATTACACCCCTGACTCGAAACCCAAATCTAGTAGACTTGGTGGTTGAAATTAATCCTGACCACACACCTGGTGTGATTTATTCACCAGGGGATGCTGATTAGGATAAAATCAACGTAAGCATATGCGCGTAGCGCACGCTGCTTGAGGTGCTATCAGCCCTTAGGCGTCAGCTAATCAACGGGAGGTAGTAAACAAGCACCGGGATTGCTGGTACGGCTGGTTGAAAATCCCTGCTCGTTTGACTGATCTGACCCCATGCACTTCTCGTGCCAGAGTAATATAGAGGCAATAGTCAACATCGCTTGATAATTGATGGCATATTTCTCATAACGAGTTGCGATTCGTCGATTTTGCTTGAGGCGATTAATAAGTCGTTCGACTCGATTTCGTTCTCGTTTGCAGACCCCGATTGAAGCGTTCTCGTTTTTTCTCATTGCTTTTCGGGGGGAATAATAGGGGTTGCTCCCTGAAAACGCAGTTTTTCTCTAATTGCTTGACTACTGTAAGCTTTATCACCTAAAAAGTAGCGAAATCGACTTTTTGGTCTTCGAAGTCCAATTCCTTTGACTTTTCCTCCAGTCAGTAAGTCATCAAAAGCAATGGTGTCATGACTACAAGCTGATGTTAGGACAAAAACCATTGGTTTTCCAAACCCTTCAGCTCGCTTTGTGGACTTTTGTAGAGAAACCTCCAAGTGCTACGCCGCTTAGCTTGGTTTTGTTGCCCTCTTTTGCGACCGCCGCATGTTGATGTGCTCTGACTACGGTACTGTCGGCAAAATGGACTTCCCAATCAATCAGCCCAACGGCTACAGCTTTTTGTTGAAGACCTGCCCAAATTTGATCCCAAATACCAGGTTTTCGCCATCGGTAGAACCGACTGGAGACTGTACTGTGAATTCCGTAATCCGGAGGTAAATCTCTCCAGGGTGCGCCTGTTCTCAAGATCGGTGATAATCCCATTAATGATGGAACGATTGTCATGTGCTGGTTTTCCAGTCCGGAGACGAAACCTTAGATAGGGTCGCCTTTATGGGCGACAGGCTATGGGTAAAAGGGTTAAAACTTATTGATTAAGGCGACCCTATCTTACGGTAACTTCGTTCCCAAGCTTTTTGAGGTGGTAATAAGGGCGCTTTGCTTTTCCCACTGTTCGTCGGTTAACTCGCCTCTGTTAGCAATCTCCATTCGTTTTTGTGCTACTTCCGTGCGTCTTTTTACCAAAAATTTTGGGTAATCGCGCCCCGTCCTTATAGGAGACGCGCGCCTCAGAGTTAAGAAGCATTTATTGGGAGCAGGCTATGAGCAAAAGGGTTAAAACTTATTAATTAAGGCTTCTTAACTCTTACGGTAACTTCTAGAGACGGCTTTCTTTTTAAGTGAAAACTTGACAGTTTTCGCACTGCGTGTTATTAAAAATCTCAACAAGAAACCAAAAACTAGATAAATACTATCTAATGATAAGTAGACAACGTAAAAAATATGTATCAGATACATATTGCGTAATTTGGTAAGCACGACTTAAGCGATGCAGAGGTGCGACCCGTGGCGAATTTAATTACGGGTCAAGCGCACCATTACGGTCTTGGGGAGGCAGCGCGGTCTTGGGGGTCTCCCCGGAGACGAAACCTGATTACGTTGAGCCTTTATGGTTGGTAGGTTATGCAAAAAAGGGTTAAAACTTATTGATTAAGGCGAGCCTGTCTTACGGTAACTTCAAACCATGAGCGACTGCCGTGGTTTCCCCCACTCGCGCTTTGCATCAAGACAACGTCTATGAAAAAAAATTAGATAAAAAAAGTATCTATCTATATGTAAAAAAAAGGTAAGGTACGGTGGGGCATACTGGAACCTGGATCGTTGATCCGTTCGCGTAGCGTCGGCTTGGCCGTAGGCCACGCCAAAGGCGAACGCCGATACCCTTGCGGAGAATCGACCTCTACTCTTCCTGACTCCGGCAAGGTTCACGCAAGTTGGCTCTATGAAACAAGAATCCCCGTCCATAAGCGGGCGGGGAGTGTCAATTAGCATACAACAGTTTGCAGACACGCCCTAGATATAAAGCCAGCTTGGGCTATATTTGGGCTTGATTTTGGCTAAAGTACCATTAGTTGAAATCATGTTTTTTCTGACTGCTATAGATAAAAATAAATCTTTTAACTGTTGATCTAAGAAAGATTTATGGTCAAGTTGAGCAAAACGTTTGCTTAGGGTCGGGCTTTGCCCAAATTCCCTTCCTTATGCTCGCGTTCGCTTTTAGCGGCTCCAAAGGAGCATCGCAAATCTCTCTAACCTAAATTATTGGGTTTGCAGACACGCCCTAGAGAAATACAGCGGTTTGCACTTCAATTAGGTACAAATTTATGGGTTTTTAGGGAGCAGGGACTTCGGAGCAGGGACTTCGGAGCAGGGACTTCGGAAGAGGAAAGAAGGAGAAAATCCTGTGTACTTGATAGTTAAGCTGTTGCGCATTTAAACTGTGATAACAGCATTGCCTTTGTTTTTTATTTTTCGTACCCATTTTATAATTAACCCTCCTTCATTTAAAAGATGATTTAACAAACATTCTAATTCTTCAATTGATTTGAAAACTCGATTGGCAATATATTCTTTTGCTGAATGCCAAACCAATTCAATTAAGTTATAATCAGGACTATACTCGGGAAGATAAAATACGTTCTCTAATATTTCCATTTTCTTCTATTTTTAAGGCTTTTTGAAGTATTGTTTTTTGCTGTCAGATAATTTTTTGCTGGCATATTTCCTATTATTGGGTTATTTATTAATTTTTATTATACCAATTTAAATGCCGAACAGCTTATCAGCTGATACCTTACCTCGAACTATTAAATTCTCCCTAAAGAGGTTTATTTTCAGCTGACCGCTGACCGCTGACCGCTGTTCGCGTAGCGTGCGCGTAGCGGATATGCTTACCCTAATTGACCTTTGTTTCTCACCAAATTCACAGCAAAATAAAGCGGATTCATCAACCCCTTAACTACAGCCTTGAACCCATAAATCACACGACCTCTTAGACCAGCTTTGATAACGTGATTATTGAATGGAATCACTGGTAACTTCCTAATTAGCTCTTGAGCCAAAGCTTTCTTTTGGCCTGGTCCTTGTAAACGAAACTGGGTACCTTGGGTCGGACCATATACGATGGTAAACCAGAGCCGAGGATTTAAGAAAAAGTATTTCCACAAGGGCGGTTTGCACCCAATTAAATCAGCTAGCTCGTCGATGTATATATGATAATCAAGCAAGCTTCGGATCCGAGCGGCATTATGTTCAAACTGTTCTAAATATTTGGCTTTATCGATAGATGCCACCTGCTCCATTTCCTCAGAAGCCGGAAGAGTTCGTTTACCAGTGCAAATCAAGGCAAAAAATCTGGCTTGCATTTCCGTAATAGGAAACTGACTGCCAATGGCAGGACGTGCCCAACCAATCCAAGCGATTTTATCCCGATACAAGGCATGAAAGATATGTTTGTAAAGACTCCGGGGGTCAGTTGTTCTCAAGTGCTCAGGCAGGAAAGACACATAGTTTTTGTAGCCGGTACAAAATACTACCGCATCCACGTTTTCAAGGGTTTCCCCATCAGCCGCGATCAATGTCCTGCCACCATCTTTTACCTTCACTATTTCGCCGACCACTTGACAGCCATGATAGACAATTGCCTTGGGTAAGGATATATTTTTAGTTCCGTATGTACCCCAGACCCCTTTTTTAGCCTTAACCTTCTGATTTAGCTCAAATATAGTATCATGAACTGGATCGTTTTTGCTCAACTCTAATCGGAAGATAAGTTTGCTCAAAGCATCTCCATAGTCCCTTGGTAGACCGTATACACCACGATGGCTAGCAGTATCGGCAGCATAGTCACCTCTCTTCCTGGGTATTATCCACCCAGCTGAATTGCGAAGGCTGACCCAGCACTTGTTGGCGACACGAGATATTTCTAGGGCGATGTCTGAAGCTGACTCACCTCCCCCAACCACTAATACTGTTTTGCCCACAAAGTTATCAGCATTACGATAGTCCTTGGAATGGGAAAACTCCACCTCAGTTAATAAATCTTTCCACTCTGGATAATTTGAGATACTGTTGTTACCAATTGCCAACGCTACCCGTTTTGAGTGCAAAATCTCTCCAGAGGCTAGTTGAATTTGCCACCCTTGATTGTCTTGGGGAGTGAGTGCTACAACTTTCGATTTGAAACGAATTTTATCTAAAATACCAAAATGTTTGGCATAGCTTTTCCAATAGTCAACTGCTTCGTTCTTTGTCCAGAATTTGTGCTGATTGCCATCACCTATCCAGAAGTCCGAAAACATACTAAATGCGCAAGATGTAGTCAGCACTAAACTGTCGTAGGCATTGGCATAAACCCCGCCCAAATCCTCTGCTTGCTCTAAACATATTACCTCGCCTACACCTTGTTCTAGTAATTCTTTGGTAGTAACTATACCAGCTGGCCCTGCTCCAATCACTATGCAATCTAACATACTATTTAACTTCCGATGTCGGGAGTAAGCACAAAAACAAATGAATCCGCGAGTATAGATTCAGCAACAGCAGGATTAATCCCCAAGGGTTGCAAGCAAGTTAGTTGGTCTAATACATTGAGCATACTATACCCCTGAAGCTGAAACCCTTGCTCATTTACGAATTGTCTAACCTGATCGAAATTGTCAAAGATAGTATCTGTGTCTGAGGTGGCTGTCATTCCTCTGACTGTCTGGCTCAATTTTTGCCAAGCTGGGCTATTTCGCCGTACCCTACTCAAATATTCTTTTGTAATTAAATCAGGGGTTATCCACACACCACCATAAACCTGAAGCAACTCCCGGACATTAGCAAACAACCGCTGTTTTTGATTAAATGTCAGGTACAGCAGTAGTCCCTCGGATATTACAGTAATGGGCGTTCGGGAATCTAGATAACCTACATCGATAGGTAATTGGCTGGGTTGACTAGTGGCATCAATCCCAACAAAGTGCAAGTTTGAGCGTCCGCCAATTAGCTGTTTCACCAGTTGCTGTTTGCGCGTTATCATCCCTGGCAAATCACTCTCGATAAAAGTTGTAGAAGGGTTACCAGACATTACCATGCCCCGTGGCATCAAGCCGGAGGCTAGTTCAAGGATTTGAGTTTTTTGAAATTGAGCCATCACTTGATTGATAGCTTTATACCGACCTTCAAATAAAACGGCTACTTCAAACGATTTATCAGACTGTTGTTTTTGTAACTGCTCCACGAAAGCTTGAGCATTAACCAATTGTGCTAATTCTTGCCCATAAGGAATGTCGGTAAACTGTCTGGCATAAGCCACTAGTAACGCTGTGGGACTGATATTGTCGAAGGAACTAGTTGGCACCTGCATCATTAGCAATTGGGAATTGGGAATTTAGGGAGTAGGGAAAAGGGGAAGCAAGTTTCCCCTTTAACACTGGGCGCTTACTTAGCAACATTTCTGTGACAGGAATATTGTAAGGTTCTATGTAAGCATTCAGCCGTCAGCTATCAGCTAATGCGCTACGCGCACGCTACTTGAGGTGCTAATGCGCTACAGATGGTGCTACTTGAGGTGCTAGCAGGCGCTTTAACTGCACAGGGTCGGATCAGAGGAGCAGGGGTTTTCAACCAGCCGTACCAGCACCGTCTTGTTTACTACCTCCCGTTGATTTGCTGACGGCTGACAGCTGATAGCTGTTGGCGTAGCCTGCGCGTAGCGCATATGCTTACCGTTCTATCTACCCTTGACCAAAGACAAAATTACCAGGTGCTTCGGGATCTTCACTACGGAAGAATTCATCGATCAGCTCGATATGTTTTTCTTTAGAAATGGAGTCATCATCCTTTAAATTAAGCCGTTTGAATACCTCGTTAGCCAAATTTTCATCACGTCCGGCGCTTCGATACCATTGTCTGTATTCCTCCAAATCCAGTTGCTCATCCCCATTAGTATCAAATAAGCTAAAGACGAAACCGGCGATGCCCTTTATTTCTGCTTCATAAGCGTCTTGGTCATTAAGGATATTCTCGATATATACCAACCATTCCTCTAAAGATATCCTATTGTCACGATTGGTGTCTGCAAACTTTTGCATACTATCCCAACGAGACATTAACTTCGATTGAAAGGAATTGTAGTTGGGTGAGCCTGGCTCCCAGCTGCGAAGCTGAGAGTAGCTTTCTAGGAAGCGCTCAAAATCCGCTTGCTCAATGAAACCGTTATTGTCGGCGTCATACATTTCAAACAATCTTGGGAATTTCTGCTTCTGCAATTCAGTTAACATAATTATTTTCTCCAGGGAGTAATAAATTCAAGTTTACACTATGTTTACCGTAGGATAACTAGTGGGACACAATTAATACACCGTTGGTTACAGCAACAGCTGATGGTCAGGGTAAAAACAGCGTCAGCTGATAGCTGAATGGTTACAAAACAGCTAATCTAGCCTTGGTGATAAATTCATAAAAAAGACTATTTGTCAAGGGTTTGTTAATAAATTTTAATCAAAGCCCCAAAATCTTGCTGTGATTGGTATTTGGGAATTTGCCTTTCTATACCAGAGGTAAAATTAACGTTTGATCGTTGTGTGTATAAGTTGGCGATATGCTCTGCTGCGCTGTATGCGATCGCTAACTAGATAACGCTGTTGCTAAAATCATAAAATTCTCAAACGTTATAATTAGCAAACCATTAGAGATTTTCTGATGATTTGTCACTAGATTGGTGATAAATTACCGACAAAATGAACTTGTCACCAATCTAGAAAAATCAGTGGCGTAGGGTGCGTTAGGGATGAGCTCACCCTAATTTTATTGGTAGCCAGTGTTGATACAGTCCATCCCGTAACGCACCACCGGGTCAAACTGGTACGGCTGAAGGCTGACGGCTGTTCGCGTAGCGTGCGCGTAGCGCATAAGCTGATAGCTGAATACTTACAAAGTACCTCACCCAATTAACAACTGCTACATCTCAAGTTTTACAATAATAATCCCTAGTTCCTTTAGCATCCAGAGAGTCTCCCAGGCGATTCAAAGCATGAACATAAGCAGCTGTGCGCATGGAAACCGCTAGTTCCTGAGAAAGTGACCAAATTGTTTCAGTTTCTTCCACCATTTTCTCCTTGAGACGTTGATGGACTTCATCGAGCTTCCAATAGTGTCCACTCCGGTTTTGTAACCATTCAAAATAGCTAACCGTGACACCTCCAGCATTAACCAAAATGTCAGGAAAAACATAGATGCCTTTTTCTTCCAAACGATTGTCAGCTGTAGAGGTTACTGGTCCATTCGCTACTTCAAAGATATAATTTGCTCTGATATTATCAACGTTTTCTTCGGTAATTTGATTTTCCAAGGCAGCGGGAATCAAGACATCTACATCTAAGGCTAAAAGGTCTTGATTAGTAATGACTTCATGCTCAACAATATTGCAAACGCTACCTCGACAGTAAACAGCTTTAATGCCTTGACTGGATGTTTTGTATTGGCGAATACTGGGAATATCTAACCCTTTTTTGGCATAAATACCCCCTTGAGAATCACTGACAGCCACAACTTTATAGCCTGCTTTAGCTAACAGTTGCGCTATCACAGCACCAGCATTACCAAATCCTTGCACGGCTACGGTGGTATTTTGAGGCAGCTGGTCAAATTTGGGCAAAATCGATTCCATCACAAAAAACGCGCCAGTAGCGGTAGCGGTATCGCGACCAACACTTCCTCCCAGTGCCAAGGGTTTACCTGTGACGACCCCTGGACTGATTTGACGGCGAATGACGCTGTATTGATCCATCATCCAACCCATAATCATGGAATTGGTGTAAACGTCGGGAGCGAGAATATCAATATCAGGCCCAATGAAATCTGCGATCGCATCGATGTAACCACGACTTAACCGTTCCAACTCCAGCTTCGATAAGGCTTTAGGATTTAGAGTAATTCCTCCTTTGCCACCGCCGAAGGGCAAATTTAAGGTGGCACATTTAAAGGTCATCCAAAAGGCTAAGGATTGGACTTCATCTAAACAAACATTGGGATGATAGCGCACTCCCCCTTTTGCTGGTCCCCTGGTGGTGTCATAGCGAACCCGATAGCCCTGAAACATCTGTAAGGAGCCATCATCCATGCGGACTGGGATAGAAACGCTCAAACTAGATTTGGGATATTTTAAGCGTGCGATCGCATCCTCGGAAATTGACACATATTTCAATGATTTCTGCAATCGTTTACTGGCATCAGCAAATAATGACTCAGACATGGCCTTATTTCTCCAGCTAACAATATTTACCATTTACCCAGTCCTGGTTATTTCAGGACTTACGCAAAGCCCCCGTTGGTCCCCCAATTATGGGGGACTTTGACATCATTCCCCCCCAATTTTGGGGGGTTAGGGGGGCAAAACCAACTCAACTTCGTAAGTCCTATATTTAATTTAATCACAAAAAAACTGTATATTTTGTTACATTATGCTAAGCTTTACTGGTTTATACTAAACCTCTTGCCAAAGTAACTACACTCATGATTGCACTCCTCGCCGCCCTCTCAGCTTCCGCTGCGGCAGGAATGAGAATTGCCCTGCCTCTGTTGGTAATTGGTTTGCTCCACAGTGACCAACTGTGGTCGAAGGTACCGTTACTGTCACAGATTCATCCCCCAGTCTTGCTGACTATCTTGACAACCTGGTCATTGGTGGAACTATTTGCCTCCAAAAAGCTATTAGGACAGCGAGTCTTGCAAATAGTTCAGCTAGTGTTAAGTCCTCTAGTGGGAGCAATTCTTGGTATTGCTGTGACTCAGTTTGCCGAAGAACTAACGGGATATGTCTGGGTAGTCGGTATTGTCGGCGGTTTATTAGCCTTTGTACTCCAGTTAGTTCAAGTGGGATGGTTCTACCGTTTGCGTGGCTTACCTCTGTGGGTAGTGTTTCTTCAGGATTTTCTGTGCGTAGTTTTGATAATCTTAGCTTTTGATGCTCCAGAACAAGGAGGATTAATCGCTTTACTGCTACTGTGGCTAGCCATTCGCAGTTCTAAGCATTGGTATCGTTGGTATGTTAGAGGGCTAGAGGACAGTTAGAGAAAGTGTCATAAAGTGTACTAAAGACTATTCTAAAGTACTAGACTATTAATATGACACTAGTACCACTCCGTAAGGCGGTCGAACTTACGGGACTCTCCAAAACAACGCTAAGGAAGTATGCAGACAATGGCATCATCAAATGCGAACGAACTCCAAGTGGATACCGAATGTTCGATACAGTTAGTCTTGCCACTTTGGGAAGACAACAGCCACCAAAGCCAGCCACCATTTGTTACTGCCGAGTCAGTAGTCAAAAACAAAAAGACGACCTCGCCAGACAAATCGCATACATGCATTCCTTGTTCCCAGAAGCCGAAATCATCCAAGACATTGGCTCAGGACTTAACTACAAAAGGAAAGGACTTAGAGCCATATTGGAACGACTTATGCAGGGAAGTCAGCTCACGATTGTGGTTGCCTGCCGGGACAGACTCACTAGATTCGGATTTGAACTCATTGAGTACTTGGTTAGAAGTTACCGTAAGAGTAGTGCAGCCTTTATAGTTGGTAAATTATGCAGCATAGGGTAAAGGTTTTGTAGTAAGGCTGCACTACTCTAAGGTTTCATCTCCGGTCAGTATCAACGGTGGAAAAATCCTGGTTCTCGACCAGCCTGAAAGCTGCCCCGAATTGGAACTTACAGCAGATCTTCTCTCCATCATTCACGTCTTCTCTTGCAGAGTCCACGGACTCCGGAAATACGGCAAAAAAATCAAAGAAGATTCGAGTGTTCCTAAGTCCTGAGCAACGTTCCATGATAAAAAGATGGTTTGGAGTGTCTCGCTATGTCTTTAACAAGACCGTAAAAATTATTCAAAGTGGAGAAGTTAAAGCCAACTGGAAAGCCATTAAAACTGGCATCTTAAATGACCTTCCTGATTGGTGCAAGACAGTGCCTTATCAAATCAAATCTATAGCGATTAAGGATGCTTGCACCTCCGTCAGAGAAGCCAAGAAAAAGTACAAAAAAACTTCACAAATCAACCGGGTAAAGTTTAGGTCTAGGAAAAATCCTACTCAGTCTTGTTACATCCCAAAATCGGCGGTTTCATCTAAAGGAGTTTATCACACAAAATTAGGGGCACTAACCTTTGCTGAAGCACTCCCTGAAAAAATTTGTGACTGCCGATTGGTTAGCAACAACGGAAATTATTATTTAGTAGTTCCTTACACTACTACTCAAGAAAAGACCGAAAACCAAGGTAGAGTAGTAGCTTTAGACCCTGGCGTTAGAACTTTCTTGACGTTTTTCAGTGAAACTTATGTTGGCAAAATTGGCCAAGGTGACTTCTCGCGAATCCAGCGATTATGTCATCACCTAGATAGTCTTATTTCAAAAATAAGCAAAGCCAAAGGTAAGCAAAAACGTCGAATGAGGAAAGCTGCTAGAAGGATGGTAATCAAAATCCAAAATCTAGTTAACGAGCTTCATCATAAGGCTGCCAGATTTTTCGTAAATAACTTTGACGTAATATTACTCCCTACTTTTGAGACATCTCAAATGTCCAAGAAGTCAAAGCGAAAAATCAGGTCTAAGACAGTGCGCAATATGTTATCTTTTGCTCACTATCGGTTCAAGGAATTCTTAAAACACAAGGCGATTGAGAATGGAAAAATAGTAGTGGATGTATGTGAAGCATATACCAGTAAGACTGTTAGTTGGACTGGTGAATTGGTCAACGTTGGTGGAAGCAAGATTATTAGATCGAAGATTGATGGCCGGATAATGGATTGACCTTTGGTCACGCTTTCGGCAAAGCCGACGCTGCGCGAACGCGAACGGGACATCAATGGCGCACGAGGAATATTTCTTCGTGCCTTGGTAGATACACCCTGGCTGAAAAATCAGCTTGCATTGGCGGGCTAGAGTCTGCTTGGTAGACTTTAGTAGCTAAAAAGTATCGGAAGCGTTCCCGTATCAGTGGTCAAAACCATCACCAGAATCCTGACTAAAGGGGATAACGTTTAGGGGAGAATTGCTGCGCTATATTCGTGGTTGCTAAGGGTCTGTTGGGAGAGCGGTTTTTAGGTCTTTTGGATATCGTTCAGGATTAGCCATGATCTTGAGCTTTGGCAGCCTGTAGCACTTTTAACATCGTATCCGCTGCCTCAACCGCATCATAAGGCGACCACACTGGGTAAGACTGGTCAGGTTTAATTAAATCAGTTTCTTGTTGGGCTAGTTCCGAAATCAGAATCTGTATGATATAGAACTTGTCTGAGCGACTCAGTTCTCTCAACGTCGAGATTAGTTCTGATGAAACCATATAAACACTCCGCTCAAGTCGAGCGTACCTTTCTATTCTAATAGTCCTCGTCCGCTGCCATGAAGTTTTTTTTCCTGGACTTCAGTATCTATTAAGGCTTAAATTTATTTAACTTTATAAGTCCAGATTTCTAAACAAGTCTTCAGGTTAGTATTAGGGTGGGGATAATATCGCTCTCCACGCTTTATTAATTGCCATTGACCCAAGTAGAAGGATTGATTTACCTGTTTCTACTGCAACTACTACTGTATTTATTGTTATTGATAAAATTGCCTGCTTATAATATTCGTTTTTAACTTCATCATTTTCCATGACCTCATCAACCCGCTCCTTTCTATAGACATTTTATGCACGAAGTTTCACAAAGATACCACGAATAACTTTTTCTCACCCTCTGCTGCAAAAGCAAGACAGGCTTTGATGTCTTCGGACGTTAGTTCAGAAAAATCTTCTAGAATTTCTGCTTCTGTCATTCCCCCGGCCAGATATTCTAAAATGTCGTAGACGGTAATGCGCATGCCTCTGATGCAGGGTTTACCACTGCGTTTTCCAGGCTCGATGGTGATGATGTGGCGATAGTCCATAGTTTGTTAGTCTTGTGTTATTTAACTCAATGTTAAAAGAAGTCCCACAGCTCCGGTGTTGATAGCTGATAGCACCTCAAGTAGCATCTCAAGTAGCGCATATGCTTACACCTTTTTTTACAACAAAAAGCTATGAAGCAGCAATTCTAAACCCAGCATGTTGGTAGAAGTAGGGACGGAACCAGTTACGATAGAATGTGGATGCTTCTGTTCCAGTAGTCACCCAAGCACCACCAAGCATCATGTTATGTTGGGTATCAAAAAACGGAGCAGAATAATCTTCATAGAGCCGATGGGGCTTGAATCCTGGTAGCGGCTTGAAGTCATCACTCAGCCACTCCCATACATTCCCCCGCAGGTCATAGAGTCCAGTAGGACTTTTAGCAGTTTCTAACATACCCACTGGGCTAGGTGAGCCAAACTTGAGATTTAGATTGTAATCCTCTATCCCAAAGGGGTCTTGCTGGAAATTTGTGCTACTTTCATCAAGCTCAGCAGTGGCAATATTCCACTCTGCTTCACTCATCAAACGAATCCCTTTACCCTTCCAACGACAGTAAGCCATGGCTTCATGATGATTCACTTCAACGGGCCAATCGAGAGGTAGGTCAATCTCGTCAAACAGCGCTCGATAATTGTAGCCACAGTTGTCGCCACCATTGCTAGGTATCCAGAATTTAGGGTGCTTAATATTATAGGTTGTCTTCCAAATCCAGGATTCTTTATCCCAGTAATCTGGATTATCGTAGCCATTATCATTGACAAACTCCAGAAATTCTCCGTTGGTAATCAGATACTGACTGGCTAAAAACGGTTTAACCTCTACCGAACGATTGCCATATTCACTATCCCAGCCATAGATAGGATAATCCTCTGGTTTACCAAGTGCTACCGAACCCCCAGAAACTTTGAGCATTTCATTCTTGGAAACCTTGCCATTAGAAACAGCATAATTCCAGCTGTCAGGACGTTCAAGCCGCTCTACAGGCAGTTGTCGGATCAGCATCGAAGAGGTTTCAAAGTGGATGCGACTGTGTTCAATTCCCATCATCAGCGCCCAAAGAGGATGATTTTGATGAATTGGCAGATTCAGAGGAGTCTTTTCGATAGTTTCTATAACCACCCCATACACTTGATCTCGATACCGCCAAACCTCTTCCACTTTCGGCCAGTGGATATCTTTGGTTGCTTGATCGAGTTCTTCAGGAGTTTCCGGGTCTACACCAATCTCAAACAGGATTTCATAGTTAGGATTAATGGGTTTATCCAATAACCCAACCCCAAGGAATTTATTGATGTAGAAGACAGCAGAGTGACCCAAATAGAAAATCAGACGGTTTCTTAAGGGGTCGGGACTGATATAGAATGTTTCTTCCCCAACCAGACTTTTCATCAGAACATCTTCGAGTTCCCATGAATTCTTAAAGTAATTGATAATAGTTTCGCTATTGCAGGTGTCAAGGCGAGGGAATTGAGTAGATTCGAGAGTATCCATCCTTTGAGTTCCAAATACTATTCTTCAACTTAGGGGTGTCTATATTCAGCGGTCAGCGGTCAGCGGTCAGCGGTCAGCGGTCAGCGGTCAGCAGTCAGCGGTCAGCGGTCAGCAGTCAGCAGTCAGCGGTCAGCAGTCAGCGGTCGGCTTATTTTATTCAAAAACTGTTCGGTGTAGCTTGGCCACAGGCCTTTGCCTGAAAGCTGATAGCTGATAGCTGATAGCTGAAAGCTGAAAGCTGAAAGCTGAAAGCTGATAGCTGAAAGCTGATAGCTGAAAGCTGATAGCTGATAGCTTACACGTCGATTACACAGTCTGTATCTGACACAGGAGTAAACCAAACCATTGCTTAATATCAGTCCAAGCCTGAACTGTTTTTAGTCCCCGATCGTTTAGATAGTGCTCCATCTGCTCCACATTGAATTTGCGAGAAATTTCTGTAAGCATGCTTTCTCCTGCTTGGAACTCAACCGTTAAATCCAGGCTGGCTAAGCGCACAACATGGGTCTGCTGGCAATGTAAATACATCTCAATCTGAGTTTCCGATTGATTATAAATCGCCTGATGGGTAAAGCGATCGAGGTCAAAATTTCCTTGGAAACGCCAGTTCAGATGTGCCAGCATATTCAGGTTAAATGCCGCAGTCACCCCCTGAGTATCATTATAGGCAGCTTCCAGAATCTGCTTGGGTTTTTCTAAGTCAATGCCCAGCAAAAAGTAATCTCCTGGTGCTAGTAAAGCTGTCATTTTCTCAAAAAAGCGATCGCACTGTTCAGGAGGAAAATTCCCCAAGCTACTACCCAAAAAGAAAACCATCCGACTAGGTAATGGTGTTGGAGTTAATTGGCTCAGGGCGTGTTCATAGGTTCCGACCTGACCCTGAACCTTTAACTTGGGATAATCCAGCAACAGCTGCTTGGCACTCTCTTCAAGAATCTCCCCACTGACATCAATAGGAACATAGCGCAAAGGATATCCCTGGTTTTCATAGGCATCCAACAACAAGCGAGTCTTGGTAGAGCTGCCACTACCCAGCTCCACCAATTCGCAAGCTCCCGTCAATTGGGCTACTTCTACAGCATACTGTTGTAAAATTTCTGCCTCTGTGCGGGTGGGATAATATTCCGGTAACTCGCAGATTTCCTCAAATAATTGGGAGCCTTTTTGATCGTAAAAGTAACGAGGTGGCAAACATTTCGGCGTTTGGGTTAATCCTCGAATGATATCTTTGCCATCATCTGTTGCAGTAGGAAGGTTGGCACTCCCGAGATAGTTAATTCCTAGGCGATCCTCACTGAATCTCAGATTCTTTGTGGTCTCTTGAAAAGTTGTTGACATAATACTCTTTTAATTTTAGTTTTCCAAAAACAGTTTTCTAAAAACAGTACATTTATACTGCTTAACCCATGTTCGGATTAGCACCGGTTAAGAGTACCATAATTTTTACCAGTTTTAAATAGCTCTTACTTTGGGTTCGCTGTCCAAAGTAAGAGCTATACTTTGTCGATTTTGCCTGAGGGCAGGGCAAACCCATCTAAATTAGTTTGACAAATAAGCAAGAGTATGATCAATGAAAGCTAAGTTAACTTGATGGCCAAATTTTATGGCCAAATATGATATAATGAAATCATCACTAATTTTTTTTTTTGAATACAGGCTCTTTCCACTGCTAAATGCTTCCTTTCCCAAAGATTTTAATTAACATAACAAGTACGTAATATCCAAATTTATTTAATACTACAAATTTTTTATAGGCCATAAATCAACATTAATGATTATGAAAAACACTGATATTAAAATAAAAAATATCTCAGATTTAAAAAGATTAGGTTATTTAATAATTGATAATTTTTTGACAATTAGGGAATGTGAAACCCTTTTAAAAACAATCGCTAATTATCGACAAAAAAAATATGAAGTAACTGAAGTTTATCGACCTTTTAAAGAAAGAGATCTTCGATATTTTGTAATTAATGGGCAACAAATTGAGAAATACTTACCTGAAGTATGGCAGTTATACGAGAATGTCAATCTATTAGTGAACAAAGTCAGTAGTCAGGTTCTATTTCCTCTTAGTAACAAATTACCAGCAGTTAACATTAACATCATTAAACCAGGTGGAGAGTATCGATGGCACTATGACAGAAATGCTGTTACCGCCTTACTATATTTAAATTCAGTAGAAGGTGGGGAACTAGAAATGTATCCTAACTATAGGCTTAGGTTTGGCAGGAAAAACCAACAATTCACCTTTATACAAAAGTGCTTGGATGCTGTAGTAAAGCTTAAGTTAATTCGATATTTTTTTGGTAAAAAAGTATTTATCAAACCTCGTCAAGGGATGATAGTGATTATGCAAGGAGACAAATGTCTTCATAGCGTGAAAGCGTTAGAAGGTGAACAAGAAAGAATTAATGTAGTGATGAGTTACGACTTTCCAGGAGTGGAGTTTATTGTAGAGAAGGGGCTAGATTCTTACTTGTATACGAATCAAAAGGGAATTTCTTCAGATCCAAATTATGTATAGGGTTCCTAGAATCACCTGTAGTGGTACACAAGTATTGATTTTAGTTTCCTTTACTTTGACCAAACCCTAGCCAAACCACAGCAATAATAGGCGATTTCTTACAAACTGACAAAAAAGTGTTAAATATAACAAAAAATGAAACTACTGTATTTTTTGGTTGTCCACCATCTTACTTAACAAAAGATTTTTTACAACACTGCAAAATAAACTAAAAGAATGTATTCAAAGTAGATTACTTGTTTTAAGTTCGATATTAAAGAATTACGGAGACAATGTTTTTTTATTTAAAAATAATGATTATACAAGCCCAGGTGCATATCTTTTGACAAGAGTGGTATTTGCACCTAATGTGTACAATGAATTTTTGGACAATACTGCGGAATGAAGACTTTCACCAAAATACTACTCACTCTTATTCCACACCATGAAGTTGTATATAGTCTAATATAACTGAGGACATGAAACCAAGACCAACTCCTATCCCTCCCAGTCCAGGTCAAGAATCTGTTTGGGATTATCCTCGCCCTGCCATTTGGGAAGATACAACTAAGCATATCCGAATCATTTTCAATGATATCGTTCTAGCTGAGACCAGACGAGCTAAACGAGTGCTGGAAACAAGCCATCCCCCCATATACTACATTCCCGCTGAAGACATTAAGTTGGAATATCTAATTGAAACACCACGTCAAACCTGGTGCGAGTGGAAAGGTAAGTGTTTATATTACAATGTTGTTGTGGGTGACAAACAAGTAGCTAATGCAGCTTGGCGTTATTTTCAGCCAACCCCTCATTTTACTGAAATTAGAGACTACTACGGTTTTTATCCTCGTCCAATGGATGCTTGCTATGTGGATGATGAGTTAGTTATACCCCAAGCTGGCAATCTTTATGGTGGCTGGATCACCAGTGATATTGTTGGACCTTTCAAGGGAGAACCAGGAACAATGGGTTGGTAGATGGGTTAGTAGATTTGGTAGATAGTGGGTGATATTTGGGAGCAGTCGAGGGGGACGATTACTTGCCCCCCCTCCCAATTAAATGTGCTAGATCTAGACTTGCCCGTTTCTGTTGTAACCTGAAGAAATTTACAACAACCCAGCAAAATGTAGCGGTCCAGTACCACTAATCAACTCCAACAGTAAAGCAATAAACCCAATCATAGCCAGACGACCATTCCAAACTTCTGCTGCTGTAGTCATGCCCCACTCCCAGCGCTCTGGAGGGTAAATTTTGACTGTCTCTGGGGGACGAATTACCTCAGAGAGTTCACGGCTGGGTGATTCGAGAGCGTCAACTACCAAAGTTGTCAAAGACTCAATAAACAGGGGATGGGTATTGAGGGCTGGTACCCGCTCAAACTGCTTAATCCCTGATTCTTCTGCTATTTCTCGATACTCAATGTCAATTTCTTGCAGGGTTTCGATATGTTCCGAGACAAAACTAATCGGGACTACCAGCAAATCTTGAGTATTCTTAGCTCCGAGTTCTTGCAAGGCATCTTCGGTGTAGGGTTGGAGCCATTCTACCGGACCAACCCGACTTTGATAGGCCAGAGTATGGGGATTGGGGCGGTTGAGGGTTTTCATAATTAAGGCAGTGCAATCCTCAATTTCCTGCTGATAGGGGTCTCCAGCTTCTGTGACATAGCTGATCGGGACACCGTGAGCACTAAAGAAGATATGAACTTGATCAGGATTAGAAAACTTATCGAGTTCCTGAGCAATTAAATCAGCCATGGCTTGGAGGTATTGTGGCTGCTGGTACCAGGAGGGAATGACTGTGTGTTCAATCTTGCTCAGGTCTGGGTCTTCTGTCCACAGATTTTCTAGCAGACGGAAGCTAGAACCACTGGTGCTGATAGAAAATTGGGGATAAAGCGGTAGAATAACTAAGCGTTCGATGCCATCCGCTTTGATGGTTGCGATCGCTTCTTCAGTGAAAGGATGCCAGTAACGCATTCCCACATAGACACTGACCTCTTGCCCTTTCGTTTGCAAATGTTCCTGGAGGGCTTGAGCCTGGGCGTCTGTAATCTTCCGTAGAGGGGAACCACCGCCAATTTGCTTGTAGTTCTCCTGGGATATCTTAGCACGCTTAGTCGAGATTAGCCAAGCCAGGGGTTTTTGCAGCCACGGAAAAGGCAGGCGAATGATTTCCGGGTCAGAAAACAGGTTGAATAGAAAGGGACGAACATCCTTTAACTGATCTGGCCCACCTAGATTAAGCAATAATACCCCAACACGACCCATAGTTAACACAGCTTCCCATAACTTTCATATTTGTTACTGATTTTAACAATATATTTTTTAACTTAAATTTGCAACAAGAAACACAGATCTTTACGAAGGAGTGAGTAGTGGCAACAGTTCTTAGAGCTTGGAGTTATCAGTACCAATGGCTGTATGATAGTATTTCCCGGATCGCGGCTTTGAGCGTGGGTGGAGAGAGACGATTCCGCCAGCTACCGTTACAGGGCTTAACAATTCATTCAGGAACCAAGGTGCTAGATCTCTGTTGCGGCAGTGGTCAGGCAACCCAGTTCTTGGTGGAATTGTCTGAGCATGTCACAGGTTTAGATATTTCGCCACTATCCCTAGAGCGAGCGCGGCGGAATGTTCCCCAGGCCAACTATGTAGAGGGTTTGGCTGAACAGATGCCATTTCCAGATGCTCAATTTGATATAGTTCACACCAGCGCCGCACTCCATGAAATGACCCCTGAGGTGTTGCAGCAGATTATTCAGGAAGTTTACCGGGTGCTTAAACCAGGAGGAGTATTTACCCTAGTGGATTTGCACAAGCCAACTAATGTTTTGTTTTGGCCAGGGTTAGCGGTATTTATGTGGTTGTTTGAAACCCAAACAGCTTGGCAATTACTGGAGACTGACTTGGTCAAAGGGCTTGAGGAAGTGGGGTTTAAGGTATGCGATCGCTCCTTGTACGCAGGTGGTAGTTTACAGGTGATTCAGGTGACCAAAGGGTAAAGGCCGACAGTAACCAAAAAACCTACCCGAAGGGAAGGCCAAGGGCGATCAACCTTCAACCTTCAACCTTCAACCTTCAACCTTCATTTTTAAACCTTCAACCTTCAACCTTCAACCTTCAAACTTCAACCTACCCTACACCTAACGCCAAAGGCGAACAACCAAATAACCTTCAACTATACAGCTGACCTACATATTCCCCATAACCGTTGTAAAGTAGGGTGGGTCGTTTGTCCCAGGATAAGTTAGGACCGCTACTGATGAATTTTTCTGTAGCTTGTGACCATCTGGGGTGAGGCTTATTGGGGTTAACATTTGCCTCAAAGTCATATTCATAGGAATTAATAGTATTCCAGTAGGTAGCTGGCTGGTTAGCTAAAAACTCGACTTTGACTATAGATTTTGCTCCTTTAAAACCATATTTCCAGGGCACTACCATGCGAATAGGAGCACCATGCTGCTTGGGTAATAGATGACCGTAAATACCAATAGCAAAAAATGCTAGTTCGTTAGCCATTTCCTCAACACGTAAACTTTCGGTATAAGGCCAAGGTAAGGAACCAAGGTGTATGCCTGGACCAATAGTAATTTTGCGGTCATAATAGGAGGTAAATCGCACAAATTTAGCCTCTGAAGTAGGTTCTACTGCTTTGATCAGCGCTTTCATGGGAAATCCGATCCAGGGTAGCACCATTGACCACGCCTCTACACAGCGGAAGCGATAGATCCGCTCTTCGATGGGAAATTTAGTTTGCAGATCATCTAGGTCATAGGTTTGGGGATTTTTGACTAATCCCGTCACCTGTAGCTTCCAGTCTTTGGTTGGTAAATTTTGGGCTGCTTGCCAGATCGATTTACTGCCGCCAAATTCATAAAAATTGTTGTACTGTCCAGCAAGATCCTGATCAGTGATGGGTCTGTCAACACTGGCAAAAGCTGGATTGGTTGCTAAGGATTTTAACTTAGGTTGATTTAGGGTTTCCACAAGAGCTTTGTCTGAGGCAGAAGAGGAAGCTTGACAACCAAGAATTGAGAGCATTCCAGTGCCTAGGCTGGCACCAACTAAATTTTTGAGAAAGCGACGTCGGTTAGAATAAGCCGTTTCTGAGGTGACTTGTTGCTCTGGCAGTTCCCAGGACTTTGGTACACGAATGATGGTCATAAAGTAAGTGATATTGTTGACGGTGAGCTTTTAGCAGTCAGCCTCTGAGGCTCTGGAGCTTATTTAAGCATTCAGCAGTCAGCCGTTAGCCGTCAGCCAAACGCTAGTGCGTGGCCATAGGCCAAGGCTCACGCTACGGGAACAGCTTTCCGTAACAGACATTAAACGAATGCTTACCTGTTTTCTTGATGCAAAGCGCGAGTGGGGGAAACCCCCGCAGGTCGGCGCTGCATCGCTTATTCAAAAGCTGTTCCCTTAGCTTGTCGATAGCCCATAAGCTGATAGCCCATAAGCTGATAGCACCTCAAGTAGCTTGCGTGGCACAGGCTTCGACGCTGTGATGTAGCGCATTAGTTGATAGCTGAATGCTTACGAGCTTATAGCTGGCAAGGGTAGCTTTTCAAGTAGTGCCTTGACTGATAGCGCCAGTTAAAAGCTTAAGTTATACTTGTGCCAAGTATAGTTAATAACTATAGTTAAAATTACTACCGCTTATTTTTTTTTATAAGGATGTATTAGGATGCCAGATTAATGTCATGACTACTAAAATAAAAATAAATAAATAAATAAAATAACGTAAATAAAAAAACCAGGAGAAAGCTGATGATCCGTAAAACACTAGTTATAGTAGGAATCGGCTGGATAGTTGTGGGATTGGTACCTCTTGCCTATGCTCAGTCAGGAGCGCAGTCTAGTGAGCCAAGCGGTTCAGTAACCCTGTCTGGTGACACCCTCCGCCAAGTTAATGGTCGCACGGTCTCAGACGATTATGGCACCTTTTTCCCAACATCACTAGAGCTGGAGGAAAAGGAAGGCTTAGGTAACAATTTACAGCCTAAGTTCAAGGTTGGTTCAAGTGACAATGTAGACATAGTTTTTGGGGATACCATCCAGCAGGAAGAACTTAATGTGTTTCCTCAATCCCCAACTACTCGCAATACTCAAAAAGTCCAGTTGGCGGTTCCACTAAGAGAGTAAAGGTTGACTAAAAGTTTGTTCTAAGCACTGATAGCTAAAGGGTTACTCAACCTCTGGTTCACCAGTTCAGTAGCTAGGCTAATTGCAGCCTTCATGCTAGTAGCGTTAGCAATGCCAAGACCGGCAATATCAAACGCTGTGCCATGATCAGGAGAAGTACGCACAAAGGGTAAACCGATGGTAGTATTGATCGCTCTGTCAAATGCCATGAGTTTGACAGGAATTAAGCCCTGGTCATGATAGAGTGCCAAATAAGCATCATGAGCATTATCAGCGTACTGCTGGTGGTTGCCGTACCAAGCCTGACCAGGTTTTACCCAAAGAGTGTCAGGAGGTATTGGTCCATCTAATTGGATAGTCGGGCGTTGCTGGCGCTCTTGCTCTAGCCAGGGAATCAGCCAATCTTGTTCTTCACAACCTAGCTGACCCTGCTCACCACTATGAGGATTTAACCCAGAAATCGCGATTCGAGGTTTGTTGATGCCAAAATCACTAGCCAAACAGGCGATCAGTAAGTCTAGTTTACTCCCCATCAATAGTGGCGTTAAGGTATTTGGGACTTGACTTAAAGGAATATGTGTGGTAGCTAAAAGTGTACGTAGCACCCAACCACTATGGGGCGATCGCGCTACGAAGAGCATCCCAAATTGTTTGACACCAGAGTAGTGGGCTAGCACTTCAGTTTGACCAGGATAATCATGTCCTGCGGCTTTCCAGAGAGACTTGGCAATGGGTGCGGTCACAATACCATCAAACTCACCACGTTGGGTGAGTGCGATCGCATTTTCCAGATACATAAAACTAAGAGCACCACTAGCAGCATTACCAACACCTGGGGTTATTTGAGGCCGTTGTCCGTAATCCAACTCAATGTCAAGGATTGATAATGTCTCTGGGGAAGCTAAAGTAGCTACATCTTCAATCCCCTGCTGACTTAGCTGGGTGTAAGCCCCATTCAAGAGGTACCGACTGCCAATCACGGTTATCTCACAATTCCTAGTGACTTGGGAATCTGCCAATGCCTTGAGGACAACTTCTGGTCCAATGCCTGCCGGATCTCCCAAGGTCACCGCTAACCTAGGACGCCTTGGTGGTGAGTTAAGTTTTCCTGTCAAAGACATGTTCTGATGGTTTGTTGACAAGTCTGACATAATTCGTAAACACTCCAGTACCCTAACCCCTTTGCTGGAATACTCTTGCTCAGGATTTCCATAGGATTGCTATATTCTCGCACCCTAGTCATGATACCTTGTAACAAAAGTACATAGGAGATCATAAAACTAATGGGTACAGAAATTTTCAATGCAGCGTTTTTGTCCTTCACCCTGATTCTTGTGGGTTTGGGCTTAGGCTTCTTGCTACTCAAAATCCAGGGAGTGTCAGAATAGTTTCTAGTGAATGGGTTATGGGGTAACGGCTGTGGGGTTTGGTCAAGAATTCTGGCACAGTTTTCTTTTAAACCAATCACTTATGCTGTCTTAGCCTAAACCCATTCTCCCACACCCCTCACCTGATGGCGTTGCCTATTGAATACCAGAAAAATGAGAGATCGACAAAATTTCTGATAGAATCTTATAGAAAGTTTAAGATTCCTTACTAAAATTACTATAATGAACTTGTTGGTCGTCGGTGCAACTGGCACCTTAGGAAGACAGGTGGTTCGTCGTGCACTAGACGAGGATCATCAGGTACGCTGTCTTGTACGCAGTCCACGAAAAGCTTCTTTCCTTAAAGAATGGGGAGCAGAACTAGTACAAGGAGACCTGTGTGTTCCAGAAACCCTACCAAAAGCCCTGGAAGGGATCACAGCTGTCATTGATGCGGCAACATCGAGACCAACAGATTCTCTGACCATCAGACAGGTAGACTGGGAAGGGAAAGTTGCCCTCATTCAAGCGTCTGTGGCTGCTGGTATAGAAAGATATGTCTTTTTCTCAATTCTGGGAAGTGAGAATTTTGCTCATGTCCCACTGATGGAAATAAAGCACTGTACAGAACTATTTCTGGCAGAATCAGGATTGCCACACACAATCTTGAAACCAAGTGGCTTTATGCAAGGCTTAATTGGTCAGTATGCGATCCCCATTTTGGATGGACAGGCGGTTTGGATTACAGGAGAAACCTCTCCCATCGCCTATATGAACACCCAGGATATTGCTAAGTTTGGCATTCGTGCTCTGGAAGTTCCAGAAACAGTAAATCAGACATTCCCGGTTGTGGGAACCAGAGCCTATAGTACCTACGAAATCATTAACCTGTGTGAGCGGTTGTCCGGTAAAGATGCTAAAATAGCCCGACTCCCAATAAATTTTTTGCGGGGTATGCGGCGATTCGTGAGATTTTTTCAGTGGGGCTGGAATGTGGCAGATCGGCTTGCCTTCACTGAGGTGCTAGTGAGCGGGAAACCGCTGGATGCACCGATGGATAAGGTATACGAGGTCTTTGGCCTAGACCCTAAGGAAACCACAACTTTGGAAGAATATCTACAAGAATACTTTAACCGGATTATGAATAAGCTCAAAGAAATCGATTACGAGAAAGCTAAAAAGAAGTCTAAGAAGAGGACTCCTTTTAAATCTAAATCCTAGATATTTCCTGGAAAATCGATAAGCGGGAGGTTTTGGGGAGCCAGTGCAGCAAAAGTGCTTCTCGACGGGGCTTCCAAGGTGCGGATGCCAGCCTGAGCACACAGCCGGTTCCCATAGCGCGACTGCATCAAGACAGTAGCTGATTAAATCACAATTGTCCATGATGTTTCAGATAATTTAATCCAAGTAGTTCAAGACGGGGACTGGTGAGTATACCAAAAGCAGGCATTATCTACAACGACCTTAAACCAATGGCTTGTAGCGTTGCTGAAGAGTTGCACAACCAATTGAGGACTGCGGGTTGGGAAGTGTGTATGGCGACAGGGGTTGGGGGAATTCTGGGTTATTCGAGTCCTCAATCACCAGTGTGTCATACACCAATGGACAAACTAGCCCCCCCTGGTTTTGATGACCAGATGGCTTTCGCAATTGTATTGGGGGGAGATGGTACAGTACTAGCGGCTTTTCGCCAATTGGCTCCCCAAGGGATCCCTGTGCTAACGGTGAATACAGGTCACATGGGTTTCTTAACAGAGACCTATGTCAATCAGTTGCCTTCTGTCTTGGAGCAGGTAATGGCAGAAGAGTATGCTATAGAAGAACGGTCCATGCTTTCTGTGCAGATCCTGCGAGATGAGACGATTTGGTGGGAGGCACTTTGTTTAAATGAAATGGTATTGCACCGGGAACCTTTGACGAGTATGTGCCATTTTGAGGTACAAATAGGACATCACGCACCAGTGGATATTGCAGCTGATGGTATAATAGTCTCAACACCCACTGGCTCTACTGCCTATTCTCTAAGTGCTGGAGGACCAGTATTAACTCCTGAGGTGCCGGTGTTGCAACTGTTGCCCATCTGTCCCCATTCTTTGGCATCTCGGGCATTAGTCTTTGCCGACACAGAGCAATTAACCATTTTTCCCGCTACTCCCAATTCGATGGTGATGGTAGTTGATGGCAATGGTGGTTGCTACGTCATACCAGAAGATAAAATAAAAGTTAAGCGATCGCCTTACTCCGCTCGATTTATCCGTTTGCAAGCACCAGAGTTTTTCAGGGTTTTGCGAGAAAAGTTGGGGTGGGGATTGCCGCACATTGCTAAACCGACCTCTGTGGAGTTGCCTTAGAGCGTACATCCATGTCAGAAAGTTTTGTCAACTAGTATTCTCGAGCTGGGGAGCTGGGGATATAGGTAAACAAAACAATCAGGATTTTCTAGATCAGGATTTTCTGTATAGGCTTTCCTCCAGCTGAATTGAAGAAAGCCAGGCCATGGGAAGGGGGGTTAGGCAGGAGTGTCAAAAACGGTGATTGCTGCCTGTTGGTTACGAGAAACACCATTAGCTGGAATCAACTAACCATAAGGGTTTCCTGAACGTGTTGCTCGAAAGTTGTATTCATACCTAGTACTATTAATCTCGATCTGGTAGTTTCTGGTGGTGTCTGGTGGTGTCCCAAATCCATGTATGTAATCTGTGAAACGCAACTTCGGATCAGGGGGGCTTGTGCAACTATACCCCGGTAAGATAGGAGTATCCACCAGCAACTGGCTATTCATGGTCGGTACTTAGGCAATCAACCCAAACTATTCTATGTCTGCTTTGAATCGCAATACTCGTCGTCGGCTCAATAAATTACAACAGACTTCCAGTGTGTGGGAGGGAGACCGCCGTCCCCTGTCAGTTATTGGTAACAATCATCAGCCGGATGGTGAGGGTCATAATGATTGCATTCTTTGGGTGGATGGCTCAGAAGGCATTGTCAGGGCAATGGATTTAGTATCACCAACAATGGGACCAGAAGCGATTGTTCGTGCCCTTATGCAAGCCATGGAACATCCCCAAAGCCCCGCCAGACCAGCACGACCCTCAAAGATTGTTGTTCGTAACCGAGAAATTCAGTTTTTTTTGCGAGGTGTCCTTCAAGGGTTAGACATTGGAATTGATTATGTACCCAATTTACCCTTGATTGACGAACTGTTTCGGGGATTTGAGGAAATGGCGGCTACTCGACAACCCCAGCTACCACCTAAGTATGCCGACCTACTTATAGAAAAAGCCTATGAAATTTGGCATGAAGCTGCTTGGGAAGTAGTGGCTGATCATCAGATTATCTCGATTGAATTAAATCGCTGGGATTTGGAAACTCTATACGTCTCAGTAATGGGTATGCTGGGTATGGAGTACGGGGTACTACTATATCGGTCCTGGGATTCCCTGAAACGGTTCCGATCATCAGTGCTGGCAGATGACTCGTGGGACAAGATGGAACAAGCTTTCTTAGGGCAAGATTGCTTGTTTTTAACCTTCGGGCGGTTTGGGGATGATACCGAAGATGAGGATGAAGAGGATGATATTGATTTAGCTGATTTACCAGTATCAGAGATTGTACCTGGCTTTGGTACAGTCCATCCCTTGGAAGGAATGCGACCTTATATTTATGAAGAAGAAGCGATCGCCATTTATGTTGCCCTAGAAGCCATTCAGCGATTTGTTCACGATTACCATGAGCAATTAGATGACGAAAACTTACCCAAGATTGGTAAGCGTTACCGCATCCCGGTACCCCTAGAAGCAAAATCTACTGTTAACGTTAAAGTTAACACCCATCCTGACCTAGCGGATGAGTTGTTAGAGATGGCAATTGAGTCCGAGGAAGATGATTTCGATTCAGGGTCGATGACCATACCCTTACGGGATGACCTTGTGCCAAAGGATGCTTTCCTCAAGCTGGGCATGATGTCTTGGGAAGCAATAGAATCTATTCGCTCTGGTGTCAAATCCTATCAGTCTCAGAATATTAAAGCAATCGGGGAAGGCATGCCAGTTATTTTGATTCAAACCACCCGACCAAAGGCACAAGTGTTGATAGAACAGATCCAGACTGCTGGTGGAATCAAAGGGATTTGCTTTAATTCAGGGGAAGACCCCTTTGAGGGCACACGCTACGACCTTGGCATTATCCAAACAGAAAACAGCAGTCTTTATTTGTTAGGAGAGTTTTCTGAAACCGATACCAACCATGCTGCTGCCCGCGAGCAGTGGGAGGAGGGTTGTGAAAATCAGGGCTATTGTGGTTTAGTTATTGCCAGAGGTCTAGCAGGAGCATCTCGGGGTAATCCCAAGCCTCGTGACATGATGGCATTGTTTGAAGCGCGATCGCTCTCCACTACAGATTTGGGAATAGCAATCCTGAAGGCAGAACCCTCAATAACTGAGCCACCCTTTTGAGTTTCTGATTGAGAGAATAGACCTCTTGCAAAAATAACTAAGCAATCATTTTGGATAGCTTCTAAGTCAATTTTGAGACCTATTCCCTATTCCCTATTCCCTATTCCCTATTCCCTGACAACTGCCGCGAAGTCTAATGATTGAGAGACTGCCCACCCAGAAGCCTGATCGGATCACGGGATGAGCTAAAGCAGCAGCAGCCCCGCGCTCTACCCGAAGGGTGAGCGTCGGGAAGAATGCGAGCGAGATGAGGAGGGTGGGTCAATCAATGCCGAAGGAACTGAGGCGAGTGCGACCCACACCGACGAGACGAGCAACTCACTCAGGCAATGAACGAATAAATTCCCGCAGAACATCCGTGATGGATCTTTCGGTTTTTCGACAATAGGAATCCAGTCGATCTTTTTCGGTTTTAGGGAGTCGAATCTGGATTGTTTCTTTACTGGTCATGATTGCAGTGTATGGAAATATGCACTACAATAGTATCACGACAATATTTTTTCCTATGCGAACCGCCTACCAGTACCGATTAAGATTGACTCGACAACAGCAAGTCACCATTGACCAATGGCTTGACATTTGCCGTCGGCAATACAACTATCGGCTGGCAGAGCGGTTTAATTGGTGGGAGCAAAATCGCTGCGATATTAATGCCTGTCCATTGGTATGTCATCTCCCAGAATTGAAAGACCGTCCTGATTTCTATGCTCAGAAACGGGATCTGGTCAACTCGAAAAAGCTGTTCCCCGAATACAAGGATCTGCCGTCACATACTCTGCAAGATGTGATTGCACGAGTAAAAAAGACGTTTGATCGATGGCTCCAAGGGGATTGCAACGGCAAGCGAAGCGGTAAGCCCCGGTTCAAAGGAGTTGGGCGTTATCGTTCAATTGCGTTTCCAGATCCCATTAAGCCAGAACATATTGACGGGCGATTGATCCAGCTACCAAAGATTGGCAAGTTGAAAATGATTCTGCATCGTCCGTTGCCAGATGGCTTCAAAGTGAAAACAGCAACTATTACCAAGAAAGCGGATGGGTATTACATCACGTTGTCGTTACAAGATTCGTCGGTTCCCGTTCTTACTCCTGATGCTCCAAGTCTCGATAATACCATTGGGATTGATATGGGATTGAAAGAGTTTCTGGTAGATGATTCGGGGGCATACGAGCCAATTCCTCAACACTATCGCAAAGCAGAGAGATGCCTGAAACGGTTGCAGCGCTCACTTTCTCGTAAGAAGAAAGGTTCCAACCGTCGAAAGAAAGCTATTAAGCGAGTCGCTAAAGCTCACTTGAAAGTTTCAAATCAGCGCAAAGACTTTCACTACAAAACCGCCAAAAAGCTTTTATCTCAAGGCAAGAATTTAGCACATGAAAAGCTGAACATCAAAGGTCTAGCCAAATCTAGGCTGGCAAAATCTGTTACGGATGCTGGATGGGGTCAATTCCTGCAAATTCTCTCAATCAAGGCTGAAAGAGCCGGATTGTTGGCAATTGCGGTGAATCCAAACGGCACTTCTCAAAACTGCTCTGAATGTGGTGCAAAAGTCCCAAAAACGCTCTCAGACAGGCTTCATAACTGTTCTGAATGCGGGCTGACGATTGACCGTGACCACAATGCAGCAATCAATATCAAGTATTTGGCGGTAGGGCATTCCGTCAATAAAGCTCAGGTAGCGTCCGATGCAATAGCAGGAGTCCCTGAGAAGCCCGCGCTCTATGCGTGACTCATGAGCGTCGGGAGTATGTAACTAGACCAACAACACCACCATCCCCTGGGATTACTTCACCAATTTTACATGCATTTACCTGCTGTGAATTAAACGATGTTAGGGTTTGCTCAACCTGCTGTTGAGGAACAATCAGCACAAAACCAATCCCCATATTATAGGTATCAAACATTGCCTGAGGACTAACCTGACCTGTTTGGGCTAGCCACTTAAAAATTGGTGGAATCACCCAGCTGTTGGGATAAATCTGGACGGATTGTCCAGCACCCAGGCAACGAGGGAGGTTTTCTGGGATACCGCCGCCAGTAATGTGAGCCATACCGTGAATCTCGATACCAGCCCTACGAGCATCAAGCACCGGTTTGACGTAAATCTGAGTTGGTGTCAACAATTCCTCCCCTAAGCTTTTACCAGCTAAAAATTCCGGAGTTATGTCCCAGGAAAGAGCGTTGTCTGGGGAATCCTGAACAATTTTCCGGATCAGACTAAAACCATTGCTGTGGACGCCCTGACTGGCCAAACCAATTACCACATCTCCAATTTGGACTTGGGAACCGTCAAGCATGCGGCTCTTTTCCACAATTCCTACACAAAATCCTGCTAGGTCATACTCAGCGAGTTCGTAGAAACCAGGCATTTCTGCGGTTTCCCCTCCTAGTAAAGCACACCCAGCCAGACGACAACCTTGGGCAATACCGGCAACAACCTGAGTCAGTTGTTGTTGGTTGAGCTTGCCAGTGGCTAAATAATCCAAGAAAAACAGGGGTTCCGCACCAACAGTCAAGACATCGTTGACGCACATCGCTACCAAATCAATGCCAACAGTGTCATGGCGGTTGAGGTCTTGAGCCAATTTGAGTTTAGTACCAACTCCATCAGTTCCAGATACCAGCACTGGCTCAGTATATCCAACTGGCAGCTGAAAGCAACCACTAAAACCACCTAGTCCACCTAATACTTCCGAACGGTGGGTACTTTTTACCAGGCTACGGATTTGGTTAATAAATCCTCGACCTGCCTCAATATCAACACCAGCGTCTCGATAATCCATGGGAAAACAAAAATGCTTTTGAGCTAGAAATGCAGGATGTATTTTATATCAAGTCTGGTTGAATACCCATAATTAAGGAGAGGGTGGGGAAGATGGGGAGAAACGGAGGTGTGGGGAGATGGGGAGATAGGGAGATTTTTATTAAGGGTAATTATCCTGACCTGATCTTACAGGGTAGTGTCGATCAAGACCTAGGGGGCAAATAGGGTCAGATCAGTAGTGTTTTGATGAAGGTAGTGGTCAGCGCCGTGGTCAGCGCCGTGGTCAGCGCCCTTTCTTACCAGAATTGGTTGCACCTAGTCTGTATTCAAGTTTACTTTATAGAGGAAATTTGTTGAGGTTGATTCATTAGTTATTTCGCAGATCTTGATGGGATTGATAAGAATTAACTATTATTGGCGTTACTTCACAAAAACTTCACAAAAGCTCTAACCACTAATATAACTTAGTTTGTGGTCAATCTACAACAGTCGATTTTGACAAGTTATTAGTAACAGCTTCATAAAATGGGGATTCCACCATCAGAAACTTCATGGTATTCTGTTTCAGGTTTTTAGTTAAATCACTAATAACCAATTTGTGAGGAGTTAATGGGCAAGTTGAAGTTATGTTGCTGGGTTTCTTGCAGCACCATAATGCCTAAAACTGCCAATTATCGTAGACAACAGACCTATGAATCAAAAAATTTGGGGTGGCATCACCGCTTCTTTCCTAACAACAGTTCTCGGTACAACAACATCAACTCCTGTCTCATCCGCTGAGACAGTTGTTCAGACTGTGAAAGGAAATTCTGATACCCAACTGGCACAAGAATTGCCATCTAGCGCAACTGCAGCAATAAAAAAACTACCAGCTCAGCCCACACCAGAGTTTCAATTGGCTGAGTTTCCAGAGCAACTGAGGACTGCCAGTACCTCAGAAATCATTACCAATATTTATGCTTATCAACTGGCAGGACGTCAGGCAGCTACACTGTATGTCCGCAGTATTCCTGTTCTGACTTTCCTAGGTTCACAGGGAATCAATACTGACCCTAGCAAAGACAGAGTTGCTACTGAGGTTGAAAAGATAGCAACTCCGTCTTCTGTTGCCCCAGGCAACGCTACGATATCGGATGCTAAGGGGTCAGAAAATGACTCAATTCAGCGGGCTCAAGTGGTTGCTGCTCGGATCAATGAACTTCATCGCAACAATGTCAATGCTGAGTCAATCACTGTCCGTTGGAATGGTTCCTACAAAAGCTACAGCATCCAAGTCAATCAGGAAGAATTAGTCCAAGTTGATCAGAATACAATTCTGCCAGATACCACTAAAGACCTGGCTGAAGATGCTCTACAAGCTACTAATCGATTGCGACGGCTGATCGGTTACGCTCCCCCTCTCAAAGAAATTGCCGACTTACCGCCAGCACCAAAACCACGAAGAGTACAGAAAGTAGCTAGGAGTACCACTCGACGAGTAAGAAGTCAGATGAGGGGTATGGCTTCTTGGTATGGTCCGGGTTTCCATGGCCGACGCACTGCCAGTGGTGAGCGATTTAATCAATACGCCCTGACTGCTGCTCATCGTACCTTGCGGTTTGGGACTAGGGTGCGGGTGACTAACATGAGAAATGGTCGCTCCGTCATTGTGCGAATTAATGACCGTGGACCCCACAGCAGGAGTCGGCTCATTGACCTTTCCAGGGGCGCAGCCCGAGTTATCGGACTTGAAAGATCCGGCACTGCTGCTGTGCGTCTAGAGGTTTTATATTAACTTAAATCTTCAACGGCAATGGGTAATGGCTAATGGGGAATGGGTAATCGCTAATTGTAATCTAATTCCCAATTCCCAATTCTCCATTACCAAAGGTGAAAAAAAGTTTGTTGCAGGTAGACACGACAATTAGCTGTCCGGCAAAATTCATCCCACACCTAATGCGTAGCATTAGGTGTGGGATGAATTTTGCACAGGGTATTATAAAATTGCTATAATATATGTACTGATAAACAAAGCCGTTCGCGTAGCGTGGCCTACGGCCTTAAATGCTGGGCAAGTCAGCCACTTACGTGCCTAAAAAATAGAACTCATTATATTGTTCCGGTGGGTCGGGGCATCCCGTGTCGTTAATAAAGTAACCCGTGTATCCGTTCGCGCCCCGCGTCGGCGAAAGCCGATAGTGATGGCTGGAGTTGGTAAGAAGCCCACACTGTAATCTTCGATGAGCGTGTGGGAGTATGTCACTATTAGTATGATCCGTGTCCCTGCTTAAAGTAAGCATTCAGCTAACTCCCTAGGCTGAATGCTTATTGTTTAAGTGGATAGCCTCTAGCAACTAAGCTGTGAGGCTTATAGCGCTACCCGCAAGTCAGAAGTTAGAAGTCAGAAGTCAAAGGTGCGCTTTCCGTTCTCCGTAGGAGACGCGGGGCGCGTTCGGCGAATTAAATTCGCCACGGGTCGCACCTAAAAGTTAGCTATGAGTAAGTTTCGGAGTTTAGGAATGTCCTAACAGTAGCGCGTAGTGCTATATCATTTATCAACTGATATTTCATCAGCTAAGGGCTTTGACTATACTGTTAAAGATAACCCTGACTTACCACTGATGACAGAGGTGAAATCTGCCACAATTCCAGATGCTGAAAAACTCTCAAATCAGCAAGTTCAGATGTTTGATTTTGCTAAGTTTCCAGATAAATTTAGAACTCTTCCTAGTTTAACCTTGCCAGGGTCTGAGCTAATTACGACTGAGGAGATTCCAAAGTCAGAAGAGAAGAGAGCTTCTGCCAATTCTAATCTCCAAGGAAACGCTATCCTGATCGGCTTAGCTTCTCCTCTCAAAAAAAGCACTGCTTCACCACAGACATGGCAACCACTAAAAGTACCAACGATTGCAAGGCGTAGCCGTCGCCGAGTGCGATGGAGTGTAAGGGGGATAGCTTCCTGGTATGGTTCAGGTTTCCATGGCAGGCGCACTGCTAGTGGCGAAAGATTCAATCAATACGCTCTGACTGCTGCTCATCGTACTTTGCGGTTTGGCACTAGAGTCAAAGTGACTAATCTCAGAAATGGTCGCTCTGTCATTGTGCGGATTAATGACCGTGGACCTTATGTCAGGGGTAGGATTATTGACTTGTCCAGAGGAGCTGCCAGAATAATTGGACTGGTAAGGTCTGGCACTGGGTCTGTGCGTATAGAAATTCTTTATTAAATTAATTAGTTATTAGCCAATAGAAATCTCCAGGAATTACTTGGCAACTCCTGGAGATTTCTATTTATATAGGACTATGTTGCTAACATCAATAGGGATCTAAACTCTAGAGTCTTATGCACCTGTTTACAACAACTGCTGGATTACACTGCTACTTAGAACGTCAAGGTCATGGCAAGGAAGTGGGTCTAGTAACCACTATGGGAGCCTTGCACAGCGGTCACTTAAGCTTAATTGAGCGGGCAAGACGAGAAAATTCTCTGGTGATTGTTAGTATTTTTGTTAATCCTCTTCAGTTTGCACCGACAGAGGATTTTCAGGAGTACCCCCGTGGATTGGCTCAGGATCAAGAACTTTGCCAACAGATTGGAGTTGATGCAATTTTTGCTCCCACTGTGGATCAGTTGTATGGTGACAATCCAATGCCCACTGCGGACAAGGGTGATGAATTGACTCAAGTGGTTCCACCCAAAGCCATGACTTCTGTCCTATGTGGTGTCTCTCGTCCTGGTTTTTTTCAGGGTGTGGCAACTGTTGTGGTCAAGCTGTTGAATTTGGTACGACCAAACAGAGCCTATTTTGGTCAAAAGGATGCCCAACAGTTGGCAATCATCCAGTGTATGGTGGCAGATTTTAAGTTACCAGTGACAATTGTTCCTTGTCCGATTGTGCGGGAAAAGTCGGGACTCGCTTGTAGTTCTCGCAATCAATACCTGACACCAGAGCAAAAAGCCCAAGCATCATTACTATATAAAGCGTTGCGTAGCGCTCAGAAAGCGTTTCAAGGTGGATTATGCGATCGCATCAATCTGATTGAGAGGGTTATGTCAGAATTAGCTGGAACCCAGGATATCCAGGTCGAGTATGTGGAATTAGTACATCCTGTTACTCTCACTCCCCTCGAACAGGTTGAAGAGCAAGGATTATTAGCGATCGCAGCTCACTTAGGTACAACTCGTTTAATTGACAATATACTCCTGTCCCACCGTAAACCGATTGTGGCTATTGATGGTCCGGCTGGAGCTGGAAAATCTACTGTTAGTCGTTTGGTAGCCAAAGCATTAGGATTGATGTATCTTGATACTGGTGCCATGTACCGGGCTGTGACATGGCGGGTGCTCAAAGCAGGTATTGACTTGGAGGATGAGCCTGCGATCGCAGAATTAGTCAGTAAAATTACAATTAATCTGACTAATAATCAACCAGGAGAGTCTGGGATTCAGGTGTGGGTTGATGGAGAAGAAGTTACCCAGGTCATTCGTTCACAGTCCGTTACTGCCAAAGTTTCTACGGTGGCTGCCCTGAGTTCAGTACGCCGTGAGTTACTCAAACAACAACAACGCTGGGGTCGTCAAGGAGGTGTAGTGGCTGAAGGTCGTGACATTGGCACCCATGTCTTTCCCAATGCAGAAGTCAAACTATTCTTAACAGCTTCTGTCCAAGAAAGGGCGCGTCGCCGTCAGCAAGACTTGAAAAACCAGGGGCAAGAGGTGAGCTTAGAACAGCTGGAGCAAGAGATTCAACAGCGCGACCTGAAGGACAGCACCCGTGCTGTAGCCCCCTTGCGCAAGGCAGCTGATGCTATTGAAGTACAAACCGATGGTATGAGTATTGCACAAGTTACCGATTGTCTTGTCAATATCTACTATCAGCAATTGTCACCGGATGGCTGACCGCTAATCTTAAACAGACAATTAGGCAACAGCTAGCCACCACTCTATAAGATGATGGTTAGTTATAGATGATAATTTACTTTCCTGGTATTTTGGCAGGAGCAAAGGAGACCAATTTTGGCAAAACGTGAGGGCTTATTCTGGTCGCGCAGTACATGGATTATAATTGCTGCTATTCTAAGTTGTATGGGTGCCTACACCTTGAAAACAGGCCGATGGGCTAACCAAAATATTGCTGCACTAATCACTAGGCAAATACCAAAGCAGCAAACTGACTCAAAGAAGGTTGAAACCTTAACTAAGCAGCCAGATAAGGGTTTGCAGCAAGGCATTGCTAAATGGGCAGAGCAAGAGAGAGGCAAGCGGATTAACTATGTTCCTCCCCAATTTCGGGGAAAATATATCGAGGAAGTTGAGCTTAAAACTCCACAGAAAGTCATTGCTTTAACCTTTGACGATGGTCCTTGGCCGAAGATGACCAACGATGTCCTACACATCCTTAAAAAATATAATGTTAAGGCAACTTTCTTCGTGGTAGGAAGAAATGTTTATCTATATCCAGAAGAGCTTAAAAAAATTGTAGACCATGGTCATGCCCTTGGCAACCATAGTTGGAACCATAGTTATTACTATCATAATACTTTAGCAGCTGCTAAGGAAATTGATAACACCACAGCACGGATTTACAAAACTATTAACGTTAAAACCTCTTTGTTTAGACCCCCTGGGGGTATTATGAACAATGGCTTAGTGGCTTACGCCCGAAAAAAAAATTACGTGATCGTGAATTGGTCAGCTGACTCAGAGGATTACTCGGTAAACCAACGTCGGTTGACCTATAATGTGCTCCGCAGAGCGAAACCGGGAGGAATTGTATTACTACACGATGGTGGCGGCAATCGTTCCAAGACGATACGAGCTTTACCGGTAATTATTACTGAATTGAGAAAGCAAGGTTACCAGTTTGTGACCGTACCGGAATTGTTGGAGATGGCACAAAAAGAGTTGGAAATGGCACAAAAAGAACAGAAGTGATATGTAATTATTTATCAACGGTTAACCGTTAGCTTTTGACAATCAAGAGTCAACTTTAAGCCCATAAATAGGTAATCAGTTATAATCCACTTGATCTTAACCTAACCTTGAAGGCTTTGATGGTTAACCTTGGTATCCTTTATTTTTAATTTTACCGCCAAAATGGCGACATAGCTTTTTTAAATTTAGTTATCCTATTTGATAAGTTATCTACCCAAATTAACCTAGGAAACCAAGATTTTAATCTTGAAACAAGACAATACTGTTAACTCTTGAGAAGTTAACAGTTAACTGATCATGACTTACCCAAAGTTCATGACTTACCCAAAACTCGACATCAAACAAACTTATGTAGTTATGGTGTAGTTATCTAGTAGCGTGCCTTAATAACTGACCCTAAACGTAGATTGAATACGTAAGTCCTGTGTTGTTATGGTCTACAGATTTATTTGTGGTTGTAGGGTTTCATAGTTGTGACACCCAAGGTCACAAGTCAAGGTTCATTATTCCTGCAATTGAGTATTAGTTTCTTCTGTCTATCTAGTTTAAGCACCTAAACAAAATTAATTTCCTACTACCAATCTCTGTAACCCTTACATCGTAAGGCTTTGAGTTTTGGAAAATGTGTAATTAATTTTGTGCACCTGCTTACCAGATAATAAATCGGCTAATCCAACATTGGAAAGACTATAAATTATGAAAAATGAGGATCAAGAAATAAATTCAATGACTATCGAAGATCTCAATAACTTCGAGCCAATTAGCTTTGATTTAAGTGAGGAAGATATAAAATCCATTAAAGGGAGTAGAAGACTAGGTATAAAACCACTTGCAGACAAAGCTGATCATGGATTTATATTGCAAATTTTTCCAAATCCCCCAGAAGGGTGTAACTATCATCCAAGCCCCTATGGTCTAAAACTTGATTGCGATATTTTTAGAATACGCATTATGGCCTTTCCTGGTGATGAAGAGATGTTATTCCCAGAAATTTAGATATCTAAAAACTTAATCATTCATTTATACCAAATCCAGGTTTAATATCTTCAGAGGAAAATAAGCGCGGATTTGGTATTAACCTTTCTAGTAATAGGTAAACTATTTTATTGGAATAATTGCCACTTACCAGACATAGCAATAAAGAAGTTATAAGAAGTAAGTTTATATCATTAATTGATTAAGAATATAAACTTAAAGTTAACTAATTCAACAGCTTTTAATTTACTGTTAATAGTTAACATTCAACGGTCAACAATTAACAAAAATACAGTCATGAGCTATATCAGCGAATTAGCGATCGCATATATTAAAGGTTATAAAAATCAGACTTTTGAAAATTATACCAATCTTCTGACCGAAGTATGTCAGATTCACTCACCTCCCCATGGCATGGCATGGTATGGTAATTTGTATCGCCAGTGTGCTCGTAATCAGGAGTGGTTTGCTAACTCTCTAATTATCAATGCAAGGGAAGAAGGCAAGGGTTCTCAAGAGGCTTGGCAATTATCCCAGTGCATCGAAAACCAGGAGTTTACTAGGTTAGTTCGTAATCACTCCATCGACGAGTCCCGCCACTCAAAGATGTTTGTTACCTTGCTTAATATTCTCTTTCCCACTGAGATAGAAGCTGATTTTCGGACAAACTTGAAAGAGTTAAGTCCTAGCTATAGCCAGCAAAACCATCCACCAACAGCAGTTATTTCCCCTGACCAGGTTATAGATGAGCAGCTGCTGATGGATACCCTGATCCAGATCAACCTACTGGAGATTAGAGCATTAGTACTTCAACTTCTGTTGCGTCCTGTGCTGCAAGCCTACGCCAGACCTGAAGATTTGCAGAAGGTAACGACGATGTCCGATAAATTCATCAGTGATGAGTCTAACCACATTGGCTATTCTGCTTACTGTATCGAAGAGTATATTAAGCTAGGCAATCGTGATTGGGTCAGGGAGATAATGATTCGTCGTCAAGCGTCTGTGAATGAATTTTGCCTCGAAAAGATTGACCTAGAACAGGTTACAGGTTGAAGGTTAAAAGTGATCAAACCAACCTTCAACCTTCTAACCTGCAACTGGTAACCCAATCCAACCTGGAACCTTTAAGCTTTAACTGCTTTAGCCTACTGTAGAAGAAACTAACTCCCGTTCTTCTACCACATCAGGATTGGCTTGAGGAGTATCGACCTCAGAAGGCGGTACCACTTGCCAGAATTTGGGCAGATATTCAGACCAGTTGTCCAGAATCACCTGGGCTTTCGGGCTACCAGTGCGAGTGGCATGGTCTTGAATTAAACCTTTCAACTGCTGCTCTCCAGCCGCTGAAATCACCCGTTGAATCTTGACATCCTGGTTCACTTTGGCGGGAAAACTCTCCTCTTCATCTAGGAAGTAGGCTAAACCACCAGTCATACCAGCACCTACATTGCGTCCGACTTTCCCTAAGACTACAATTACACCACCGGTCATGTATTCACAGCAGTGATCACCAGCTGCCTCAATCACAGCACAGCCTTTAGAATTGCGCACACCAAACCGCTCACCAGCACCGCCATGGGCAAATAATGTTCCGCCAGTGGCACCGTAGAGGCAGGTGTTACCTACAATCACATTGTTAGCTGGGTCATAGGTGGCATCAGTGGGTGGTTTGATAATAATTTCACCACCATGCATCCCTTTGCCTACATAGTCATTCGCTTCACCAGTTAAAATCAAGGTCATACTAGGCAGGTTAAAGGCACCAAAGCTTTGACCCGCAGCCCCCTTGAAGTTGAGAGTAATGTGTCCATCGAAACCAGTGTTACCATACTGCTTGGCAATTACCCCAGCAATTCGAGCCCCTACAGTACGGTCAGTGTTGACAATGTCAACATCTTTAGTCACAGACCCATGGTTTTGAATAGCATTCGTCAGGTCAGGGTCAGCCAGCAGTTGATTATCTAGCACTGGTCCGTTGCTGTGGACATCGTTATGGTTGAGCCAACTGCGGTCTGTGCGAGTATCAGGCAGCTGAGTCAGACAATCTAGATTCAGCATAGATGTCTTAGTCAACTCAAGGTCGTTCCGGACTTTGAGTAGATCAGCCCGACCAATGATATCCTTTAAGGAACGGTAACCTAGTTTGGCAAGAAGCGATCGCACTTCCTGAGCCACAAAGTAGAAGAAGTTGACAACATGGCCTGGAATCCCGCTAAAGCGCTGGCGCAAGCGTTCTTGCTGAGTAGCAACTCCTACCGGACATTGATTGGTATGGCAAATCCGTGCCATGATGCAGCCTTCAGCAATCATCGATACCGAACCGAAACCGTACTCTTCTCCTCCCATCAAGGCAGCCATCAGTACGTCCCAACCAGTTTTTAAGCCACCATCTACCCGCAGCAAAACGCGATCGCGTAGTTGGTTTTCCATCAAGATCCGATGTACTTCAGTTACTCCCAGTTCCCAAGGCGTTCCAGCGTGCTTAATCGAACTCAGGGGAGATGCTCCAGTACCGCCATCATGACCAGAAATTTGGATTACATCCGCATTCGCTTTAGCTACCCCAGCCGCAACAGTTCCAATCCCAATTTCTGCCACCAACTTCACAGATACCTTAGCTTGAGGGTTAATCTGATGCAAATCAAAAATCAGCTGCGCTAGGTCTTCAATGGAATAGATATCATGATGGGGTGGTGGGGAAATTAGGGTTACCCCTGGCTTGGAACGCCGCAGCTTAGCAATGTAGGGACTGACCTTCTTACCCGGTAACTGACCCCCTTCCCCTGGCTTAGCACCTTGAGCAATCTTAATTTCTAACTGCTTCCCACTCATCAGGTACTCTGGTGTTACTCCAAAACGACCAGATGCTACTTGTTTAACCGCAGACGAAGCAACATCCCCATTACGTAATCCCTTTAAGTGAGGTAGAGTCTGAGAATGACCAGTTTGATCCACATCATTCAGAATGGTGAAGCGCACTGGGTCTTCTCCCCCTTCACCACTGTTGGATTTACCGCCAATCCGGTTCATAGCAATAGCTAGAGTTTCATGAGCTTCTCGGGATAGAGAGCCTAGGGACATTGCGCCGGTACAGAAGCGCTTGACAATTTCCTCAACAGGTTCTACTTCATCGATCCCAATAGTAGGTTGGTCGCTGTTGAAGTCCAACAAATCTCGTAGTGCAGTTGCTGGACGCTCTTCCAACAGTTTGCGATACACATCGTAGTGGTCGTAAGCTTCTTTGTTAGCGTCAAGGCTTGAAGGTTTAACCTGCAACTTGCTAACTTCCAACTCTTTGTGATTTTTACCGTTGCCATTGTTAGAAGATTGGTCACGGACGAAAGCAGAAACCGCCTTGTGTAGGGCTTTAGCCATTTCAGGGCTGTTCATGTGATACTCGCCCCGAGGACGGTAATTGATAAAGCCAAAGTTTTGCAGTTTCTTAGCTGTCAGGGGGAAAGCCCGTTTGTGAAACTCCATCACTTCTTGAGCTAAATCAGCAATACTCAAACCCCCCAGGCGGGATGTAGTTCCCTTAAAGGCTACTGCCAATAAATCCCCACCAATGCCAATTGCTTCAAAAATCTGAGCGCCATGATAAGAGGATAATAGGGAAATTCCCATCTTAGATAGGATTTTCAATAAACCTGCTTCTACCGCCTTGCGATAATTTTTCTGAGCTTGGTCTATGGTTAGGCTTTCCAGTTTCCCCTGGGCCATCAATTTTTGAGTTTTAGGATTAGCCCACCAATTCCGCACCGATTCCCAAGTCAAATACGGACAAACTGCTGATGCACCATAACCGATTAAGCAAGCATAGTGATGAGTACTCCAACATTGAGCCGTTTCCACAATAATCGATGCCTTCATCCTTAATCCTTGAGAGATCAGGTGGTGGTGAACCGCACCTACAGCCAACATTGGTGGAATATAGGTGTAATTTTCAGAAAGCCCTCCAGCAGTTTTATCACTCAAAATCAGAATCGTTTTACCAGCCCTTACCGACTCAGCCGCTTGGTCACACAGACGATTCACAGCTACGTCTAGCCCCCCTGGACCAGTAGCAATTTCAAATAGAGTAGACAGTTCAGCCGTCTCAAACCGTGACGCTTTCACCGCTGCCAACTCCGCCTCATTGAGGACTGGGGTTTCCAGCTTTAACAACTGTGCGTACTCTGGCTTAGCTTCTAATATATTGCCTCGCTCACCCAGCTCTATGCTCAAGGACATCACCAAACTTTCCCGTAGAGGATCAATGGGTGGGTTAGTGACCTGGGCAAAGCGTTGTTTAAAATAGTCATAGAGTAGCCGAGGCTTATTGGAGAGTACCGCCAAGGGAATATCATCTCCCATACAGAAAGTAGGTTCTTTCCCCTGGGTGCTCATCGGCTGGATGATCATCTCCACATCCTCAGCAGTGTAGCCAAAAGCAGTCTGCTGACGCAGTAACTCAGCAGCCTCTTGTTCAGGAGCCTCAGTAAAGGATTGGGGTTCCAATTTTACACGGTACTGCTTCAGCCACTGACCATAGGGTTGTTGAGCCGCTACCCGTTGCTTGATCTCCCAGTTTTTTAAAATTTCGTTGCTTTCCAGGTCAACAGCAATCATTTGCCCTGGTCCGAGTCTGCCCTTTTCCACAATCTCGGCTTCTGGCAAGTCCACTACCCCCACTTCTGATGCCACCACCACATAGCCATCCCGGGTAATGCTATAACGAGCCGGTCGTAATCCATTTCGGTCTAGGCTGGCTCCCACTGTTTTCCCATCACTGAATACTAACAGCGCTGGACCATCCCAAGCTTCCTGAATTCCACTGTAGTATTCATAAAAATCAACAATTTCCGGATAGTTATCCAAATCCGGCTGATTTTGGTAAGCCTCCGGCACCATGATCATTAATCCGGTTAGAGGACTGCGTCCAGATTGCACCAGTAATTCAAATACATTATCTAGGATGGCTGAGTCACTGTTTTCTGGATTGATAATAGGCTTGATCTCATCTAAGGAGTTATTTGGTTTAAGGTTGGTTTGAGAACCTTTTACCTTCAACCCTTTTTCCCAAACTGGATGAGCCAAGTCAGCCTCTCGGGCTATCATCCAGTTGACATTACCCAACAGAGTGTTAATCTCACCATTATGTCCCAACAAGCGCATCGGTTGAGCCAGGGGCCACTTGGGCATAGTATTGGTGCTAAAGCGTCGATGATAGACAGCAAAACGACTTTGGTAATCAGGATTTTTTAAATCTAAGTAAAACTCTCCAAGTACCGCTGAGCGCACCATGCCTTTGTAGACAATCGTGCGACTGGAAAAAGAGCAAAAATACCAATCCTCAGGCACTCGGATGGTACTCTGAGATTTTAGGGCTTTAGCAATGCGACAGCGAGTTTTGAACAGCAAACGCTCCAGTTCATCTCCTATCTCCCCTTCAGAGGCTACGATCAACTGTTCGATATGGGGTTGATTCGCTTTCGCTTGGATACCTAGCATCTCTGGACGTACTGGTACCACACGCCAGCCTAGTACCTTTAAGCCTTCTTGAGCAAGGACTTCCTCAACAATAGACTTACCTTCCCTAATCAAGCTCTCATCCTGAGGCAAGAATACCATCCCAACTCCCAACTGCTCCGTAGGAGGTTGGTCAATTCTTTGTTCGGTGAACCATTTTTCCAACAGTTTCCAGGGAATAGCAGTCAATAAGCCTGCACCATCCCCTGAATCTTGGTCAGCACTACACCCTCCCCGGTGTTCTAGACAACCCAGTGCGACTAGAGCTTGTTCAATCAATTTATGGGTAGCTATACCCTGCCCAGAAGCAATAAAGCCAACCCCACAGGCATCTCGTTCCTCCACCAACCAACGTTGACCTGGATACGGTATCCTCTTGTGATAGTGTTGTAGATCTTCCTGGTTTTTCTGGTTATCGATATTCTTCATCCAATTATTCACGATGTTTAGTGATGCTTTGATTACAGATTGAGGACTATTAACCTAGTAGCAGTGACCTATCGACTGCTACTAGGCTGGAAAAATCAACAATGATTTACCATCAATGGTGAGCCAGAAGTTGGTTGGGTCTAATCCCGATTCCCTGGGTGGAACAATCTATCACGCTTTTTCCCTTAGAAACTCCTATCCTGAGTATCCAATGAAATCTGGTCAGCTGCTGACACAAAAGCTACATCCTCCGACACAGACCAAGGGATGTAGTTAACCTGATCAGGTTTTACCAGTAGCAACACGCTTAGTGCTTCAACAATGCCATGCAACTAACCACCTAGCTGATGACCAAAGTGACCAGGGTTCCATGACGCTGGCATAAATCCTAGAAACTTACCTATATAGGTGGATAGTCATGATATAAGAAATAGGTTAGCGATAGCAATACCTAATTTCTCCATAAACCTACTGAAAATTTTACTCGGGAAGAAATTGGTGGATTTACCGTAGCAGTGATCAAGACCATTGAGCGAAACTCAAAATAGCTTTCTTAACGACTCTTTTGCACTGACAGGACTTGATCTTGTCACAGTAGCCTTCATCACAGTATTAGTTTAGACCAGGTGGCATCTCCTCCCTAAATGCCTAGGTATTAGGCTCATGCTCTTAGGTCTTAGAACAGGGGGAGTTGAGAGCTTCCTTGCTTGACTCGGAGCGCTTCATACTTTTTTAGAACCCCCTTAGCCTAAATGCCTAGAGCCTAAATACCTATAACTTAGTTGAAGAGTATGTGAAATTAGACCTTCTTTATAGTTTTTGTTGACTGATTTAGGTTATGAAAGGATAGCTTTCAGCTAAATCAGTCCTTTGAGGAAACAGGCTACTACCAGCAATCAATGCTCCATGGAGCCCTTTGATGGCGACTAGAGTAAAACCAAAGACCAGAATTGATACTACAAAAGTGTGGACTCAGATCTCCAAGCTAGCCATTACCCTCTTGCTCGTAATTCTATTCCCAGCATCCGTAGCTACGGCAAATAGGCGAGTTGGAGCAATTGAACCCCTAATCTTAAATAGCTTTAAAGAGTTACTGAACCAGTTGCCCCCAGCAGCTGAAGATACCCCTGTCCTAGTTCAAGGTTTATCCCAAACGACCCAGGAGAACATCCTAGTTTTAAAGGGCAAGAAACTATTGGAAGAGCTACCCCCCATGCCTGATAACACCTTAGAGCTGGAGTTTTTCTCTGTGCCACCCCAGGTGATCCGACAAGGGGTTCAAGTGTATTTAAATGGTCAACAGATCAACTTACCTTGGCAGCAATGGTTAGTGGGAACCTCAGTGCGCACTGGCATCAGTGATGTAGGAGCGATGCAAATCTTGGGCATAGAAATGCTCAACAGTAAAGATTTTACCCAGCAACCAATTCGCTGGTTTTCTAAACCCCGGAATACATCAGTAGTGTTCCCCAGGCAAGTTAGTGCTGCTTATCGATATCTAGATATTACCGATTTTGCCAAAACAGCAGGTTGGCAGTTGCAAGTTCAGGGGGATAAGCTGTATATCTCTTCCATACCAGCCAGGGTGAAGGCTATTCGCCAGGGACGTCAGCCTTGGGGTAATCGTATTGTTCTTGATTTAGACCGCCCAACCTTCTGGCAAGTCAATGACCGACGCACTGAAGCTGTGATTACAGTAGCTGCCTCAGCCGACTCCTCACTAGTCAAGGGTTTTAATGCTCTAGAAACTGCCAAGATCCAAGGGCCTGAAGATGTAGCTCCCATTTCCGTCAGCACTCCTATGGATAAACCGGTTATCCGCTTAGAAAGCCATCAGAACCAAACTAGGCTCCGGGTGGATTTCCCCAAAGGCAAACGTCTGCGAGCTTTCACCTTGCCTAACCCGTTTAGATTAGTGATTGATTTGCGACCCGATGCCATGGTCAAGAAAGATATTCTCTGGGCACCTGGCATTCAGTGGCGTCAGCAGTTGATTAGTCTCAAAGATACTAGTTTCCCAGTGGTATGGCTGGAGGTTGACCCCAAATCTCAACACTTGCGCCTCAGACCGATTGGCAGTAATGCTACGACCCAAGTGGGAACAGCCCCACTAATTAAAGCTGCTCAATGGTGGCAAGCATCTGCTGCAATCAATGCTGGCTTTTTCAACCGTAACAACCAATTGCCCTTAGGAGCAATTCGCCGTGACAGTCGGTGGTTATCCGGTCCAATTTTGAACCGGGGAGCGATCGCTTGGAATGATCGCGGTCACGTTAAACTCGGACGACTCAGCCTCAGCGAAACCATAGTTACCTCACACCGAAAGCGTTTACCAGTACTATTCCTCAACAGTGGTTATGTCAAAGCTGGCATTGCCCGTTACACTCGCGCCTTCGGACCAACCTATACTCCCTTAATTGATCATGAAATTATCGTAGTTATCCAGAACAACTTGGTCACCGATCTCTTGCCTGGAGGACTTGCCGGTCAGCAAGCCTTTCGTATTCCCGACAATGGCTATCTAGTTACCCTTAGAGCCAACAGGACAGCTGTTAATGATCTGAGTATTGGTACCCAAGTGCGAATTGAGGGGAGTACGTTTCCCACTGACTTCAATGGGTACCCCCATATTCTCGGTGGTGGGCCACTGCTACTACAAGATCGAAAAATTGTTTTAGATGGCAAATCGGAACAATTTAGTGATGCCTTTATTCAGCAGTCTGCTCCACGCAGTGCTATCGGAACCACTGCTAATGGCACATTGATTATTGCTGCTTTTCACCATAGTCATACTCGACGTGGCCCAACATTAAGGGAAACAGCTCAGTTGATGCAGAAATTGGGAGCCATTAATGCCCTCAATCTTGACGGGGGTAGCTCAACTGGACTTTATCTAGGTGGTCAACTCCTAGATCGCTCTCCCTATACAGCAGCACCAGTTAACAACGGTCTGGGCATCTTTTTTACACCTGTTCCCTAATAGTTTAAGAAGTATTAAGTATTAAGTATGAAGGAATTATGAAGTGCTCATATTTATTAAGATTTTCCGAAATCACGAATCCCTTAACTATAGGTTTATTCAGCTTCCACTTAGGTCAAGATAACTATATAAGAGTGTAAAGAATTGATATAAATTCAGGTAATAGACTAATCTGACATTAAAAAAATAGTTATAGTTTGCTAGGTTTGGTTATAGTCAATTATCCTTGATTTTGTTTAAGCTAGAAATTAGTAACCGATTAGTCAACTTTCCCAAAATCACTTAGCTAGACGTTTTCAGTAACAAAACCATGGTTCAGTCAAAAGAAATTTCTCAAGTTTCCGCAATTACCCTACAGTCATCCCGAGTAGCTGAAGGCGTTGCCGCTACCGAACTACGACCTTGGGGGTCATTCACTGTCTTAGAAGAAGGACGGGGATACAAAATCAAGCGCATTGAAGTCAAGCCGGGTCATCGCTTAAGTTTACAGATGCACTACCATAGGAGCGAACACTGGATTGTTGTCAGTGGTACAGCTAAAGTTCTTTGTGGCGATAAACAAGAAATTATTCATCAAAATCAATCAACCTATGTTCCCCAAGGCCATGCTCATCGACTAGAGAATCCTGGTGTTATTCCCCTCGTTTTAATTGAAGTTCAGAATGGAGAATACCTCGGAGAAGATGACATTATTCGTTTTGAAGATGACTATGCCCGTAGCAAAGCAGAAGACAAATAGATTGAGTCAAGTCGCTTGACCGTAGGTCACGCTATAGGCATTGCCGACGCTCCTTGAGGTGCGAACGCTCCAATTCAAAATTAAAAATTATTAATTCAAAATGACAATCAGTGGGGGCTTGTACCCGCCACTGATTGAAGACCACAACTCGCTTGACCGTAGGTCACGCTGCGCGAACGCTCCAATTCAAAGTTCAAAATTATTAATTCAAAATGATTCGGACAATTCTAGATTTTGAATTTTGAATTTTGAATTTTTAATTCCCCGGGGGGCTTGTACCCGGAATTAATTAATTCAAAATTTGTTCTAAACTTGATGCGTGAATTTTGAATTTTGAATTTTGAATTACCCAAAGGGCTCATTAGTTGTAAGTCTTTAGTTAGTAGTCATTAGTCATTAGTTATAAGTCTTTAGGATGCCCAAAAAAGCCTCTTGGCAGTGGCAAATTAAATGACTAATGATTAATGACTATTCCTTTTTGAGGTAACATTAGCTGGTGCTAGTTGTTGCGTATAGTTACTATCGTTAATGATTAAACTGAGTAAAGCTGCTGCGAGTGAGATTAGACGTGTACAGTCCAAGGGTCAAAAGCCAGAGGCCAAATTACGTCTAGGTGTGCGCCAGGGGGGGTGTGCTGATTTTTACTACACTATTGACTTTGAGCAAGTGATCAATTCTGAGGATCAGGTCTATGAGTGTGATGGCATCAGTGTCATAGTAGACCCGCAAAGCCTAAAAACTATCAATGGCTTAACTCTAGATTACTCAGAAGACCTCATGGGAGGAGGGTTTCGCTTCCATAACCCTAACGCTTCAGAAAGCTGCGACTGCGGTAATTCCTTTCGTGTAGACCCATCACAGGAGCCAGATTGACACCATAGTGTTATTATTGGTATAATTACCTTTGGTTTGTTTGTAGTTGATTAAGTTCAATCAACCAATGTTTATTAAGCCGTAACCCATGCCCACCATTCAGCAGCTCATTAGTAACGAGCGCTTCAAAGCTAAGAAGAAAACTAAGTCCCCAGCGCTGAAACAATGTCCCCAGCGCCGTGGTGTTTGTACTAGAGTCTTCACAACCACACCCAAAAAGCCGAACTCAGCCTTGCGAAAGGTGGCAAGGGTTCGTCTGACTTCAGGATTTGAAGTAACAGCTTATATTCCTGGTATTGGTCATAACCTACAAGAACACTCCGTCGTGATGATCAGAGGCGGTCGTGTTAAGGACTTACCTGGAGTGCGATATCACATTATTCGGGGTACCCTTGATACGGCAGGAGTTAAGGATCGGCGTCAAGGTCGTTCTAAGTATGGGACGAAGCGCCCTAAGTAAACTCACGAGCATTAACCCCTCTACAGTAAGAGACTTCCAGCAATAGAGTTGCTGTAATCTCACCCATGCCGATAAATAGCGCTTGGTCGTTGCCCAAGGAAAGATTCAATTCCTGAAGCCTAGGCATACTAGAAAGCTGCACTGATTAGCTTCTCGTACAACCTGTAAACAAAAACAGGATTTACAAGACCAACCATAAGCTAACTGTATAACCAAGGTTAATCGCACCAGGGTTAATCACACTAGGGTTAATCACAGGAGTGTATTTGTTTGCCTTGGTTAATTTTTAATAGTAAACTGTATTTTTGATTTTTTCTGAAGCTTACTTATGTCTCGTCGCTCAGTTGTTAAAAAGCGTCCTGTCCCCCCTGACCCAGTCTATAACAGTCGCCTGATTTGTATGTTGGGGTGTAGACTGATGCGTCATGGCAAGAAATCCCTTGCCTACCGAATTATCTATGACGCAATGAAAATCATTGAAGAAAGAACTGGAGCTGATCCCATAGAAACCTTTGAAAAAGCTGTGCGTAACCTGACGCCTCTAGTAGAAGTCAAGGCTCGCCGGGTTGGTGGGGCAACCTATCAGGTTCCTATGGAAGTAAAGGCTGAGCGAGGGACTACCCTAGCCCTACGCTGGCTGATTAAATTCTCCAGAAGTCGCTCCGGTCGGAGCATGGCTAGCAAATTGGCTAATGAGCTGATGGATGCTGCCAATGAAACCGGAAATGCTATTCGCAAGCGTGAAGAAACCCATAGAATGGCCGAGGCAAATAAAGCTTTTGCCCACTATCGGTACTAATTACCCTAAAAGTTCAGAACAAGAACCTGGTAGCCATAAGATAATGTCCACAAATGCCTAAAAAACTTAAAAAAAGTATAAAATTGTAAATAGATAGCTACCTGGTGAGGAAATGGTGGCACCAGATAAAGGAGGTAACCGTGGCACGCACCATCCCCCTTGAGAAAACACGCAATATCGGAATTGCAGCTCATATTGATGCGGGCAAAACAACAACAACTGAACGAATCCTGTTTTATTCCGGAATTGTTCACAAAATTGGTGAAGTCCATGAAGGTACAGCTGTAACTGATTGGATGGACCAAGAGCGGGAGCGGGGAATCACGATCACTGCTGCTGCGATTAGCACCAACTGGCGAGAGCATCGGATTAATATTATCGATACTCCCGGTCACGTTGACTTCACCATTGAAGTGGAACGCTCCATGCGGGTATTGGATGGTGTGATTGCTGTGTTTTGCTCCGTAGGTGGTGTCCAGCCTCAGTCTGAAACCGTCTGGCGGCAAGCAGACCGCTATCAGGTACCTCGAATTGCTTTTGTTAATAAAATGGACCGGACAGGAGCAAACTTCTTCAAGGTCTACGAGCAAGTTCGTGACCGATTGCGCTCCAATGCTGTTCCCATCCAAATCCCGATTGGTAGTGAAAAGGATTTTAGAGGAATTGTTGACTTGGTGCGGATGCGAGCCAAGATATACACCAATGACCTGGGAACTGACATCGAAGATACAGAAATTCCTGAAGAGGTCAAAGAGCAAGCCCAAGAATACCATGCCAAATTAGTGGAATCGGTGGCTGAAACTGACGAGGCGTTAATTGAGAAGTACCTTGAAGGAGAGGAAATCACGGCAGAGGAAATTCGTGAAGCCCTGCGCAAAGGAACCATTGAGGGCAGAATCGTTCCTATGTTGTGTGGCTCTGCTTTCAAGAACAAAGGGGTTCAGCTGCTGTTGGATGCGGTTATTGATTACCTACCAGCTCCGATTGATGTTCCGCCAATTCAAGGTACTATGCCTAAGGGTGAAACCGTCGAGCGGGTGGCTGATGACGAAGCCCCTATGTCAGCTCTGGCATTTAAGATTATGGCAGACCCCTATGGTCGCCTAACTTTCCTGCGGGTATACTCTGGGGTACTGAAGAAGGGGAGCTATGTCCTCAACTCCACTAAGGATAAGAAGGAACGGATATCTCGCTTGATTGTATTGAAAGCTGATGACCGCATTGAAGTAGAGGAGTTGCGGGCTGGAGACTTGGGCGCTGCCGTTGGCTTAAAACATACTATCACTGGAGATACTATTTGTGACGAAGAGTCTCCCATTATTTTGGAATCTCTCTTTATTCCAGAACCAGTGATCTCGGTGGCAGTAGAGCCAAAAACCAAGCAGGATATGGAGAAGCTATCCAAAGCCCTCCAATCCCTATCTGAAGAAGACCCTACCTTCCGGGTCAGCATTGACCCAGAAACCAACCAAACTGTGATTGCGGGCATGGGTGAACTGCACTTGGAAATCCTGGTAGACCGGATGCTGCGAGAGTTTAAGGTAGAAGCGAATGTGGGCGCTCCCCAGGTAGCCTATCGAGAGACGATTCGTAAATCAGTCCAGGCGGAAGGCAAATTTATCCGTCAAAGTGGCGGTAAAGGTCAGTACGGTCACGTTATTGTTGAATTGGAACCAGGAGATACTGGTAGTGGTTTTGAATTCGTCTCCAAGATTGTAGGTGGTTCTGTACCGAAAGAGTACATCTCTCCTGCTGAACAGGGGATGAAGGAAGCCTGTGAATCAGGTATTCTAGCAGGGTATCCAGTGATCGACGTGAAAGTTACCCTAGTAGATGGGTCTTATCACGACGTAGACTCTTCAGAAATGGCATTTAAGATTGCTGGTTCTATGGCCATGCGGAATGCTGTGATGAAGGCTGCGCCAGTACTCCTAGAGCCTATGATGAAAGTTGAGGTTGAAGTGCCCGAAGACTTCCTTGGGGATGTCATGGGTGACCTCAACTCCCGCCGTGGTCAAATTGAAGGTATGGGTTCTGAAGACGGCATTGCCAAAGTCACTGCTAAAGTTCCATTAGCAGAGATGTTTGGTTATGCTACGGATATCCGGTCTAAGACCCAAGGTCGGGGTATTTTCTCTATGGAGTTTAACACCTATGATGAAGTACCTCGCAATGTGGCAGAAGCCATCATTGCTAAGAATCAAGGGAACGCATAACAAAAAAAAGGAACATGTAATTCATGGCACGCGAAAAGTTTGAAAGGAATAAACCCCACGTCAACATTGGCACGATTGGTCACGTAGACCACGGCAAGACTACCCTAACTGCTGCTATTACTATGACATTGGCGGCTCAAGGGAAGGCAAAAGCGAGGAACTACGAGGAAATTGATGCAGCTCCTGAGGAAAAAGCACGGGGGATTACCATCAATACTGCTCATGTAGAGTACGAAACCGAAAATCGCCACTATGCCCACGTAGATTGCCCAGGCCACGCTGACTATGTGAAAAACATGATCACGGGTGCGGCGCAAATGGATGGGGCAATTCTGGTGGTTTCTGCCGCTGACGGTGCCATGCCACAAACGAAAGAACATATCCTCCTAGCTCGGCAGGTGGGAGTTCCTAACATCGTGGTTTTCTTAAATAAGAAAGACCAAGTAGATGATGAAGAACTCCTAGAGCTAGTAGAACTGGAAATTCGGGAACTGTTGAGCGATTATGACTTTGACGGGGACAATATCCCGATTGTGGCTGGGTCAGCCTTAGAGGCTGTAAACGCCCTGACCGAGAATCCAAGCATTGCCAAAGGTGACAATGAGTGGACTGATCTGGTACTAGAACTGATGTCTAATGTAGACTCATACATTCCCACACCAGAGCGGGATGTGGATAAGCCATTCCTGATGGCAGTGGAAGATGTCTTCTCCATCACTGGTCGGGGAACTGTTGCCACCGGTCGAATCGAGCGGGGTAAGGTTAAAGTTGGTGAGACGGTAGAAATCATCGGGCTTAAAGAGACCCGTAACACCACCGTAACTGGTGTGGAAATGTTCCAGAAGACCCTAGACGAAGGGATGGCTGGAGACAATGTTGGACTACTGCTGCGGGGTATCCAAAAAGAGAACATTGAGCGGGGTATGGTACTTGCCAAGCCCGGTTCAATCACCCCTCACACCAAGTTTGAATCTGAGGTATATGTCCTGAAGAAAGAAGAAGGTGGACGTCATACTCCCTTCTTCTCCGGCTATCGCCCTCAGTTCTATGTACGAACCACTGATGTGACTGGCACTATTGATGCCTTTACTGCTGACGATGGCTCTACAGCTGAGATGGTGATGCCAGGCGATCGCATCAAAATGACAGTGAGCCTGATCAACGCCATTGCGATTGAACAAGGAATGCGCTTTGCTATCCGTGAAGGTGGTCGCACCATCGGCTCAGGTGTGGTCAGCAAGATCCTCGAATAGCAGTACTCTACTATAGAGTAGGAGCAGGGAAGTTCTAGCTTCTCTGCTCTTTATTCATGTTTATTTACGCTAACAAAAGAACCTAGAAAATTAAAAAAATGGCAACTATTCAACAGCAGAAAATTCGGATTCGACTAAAAGCCTTTGATAGACGCTTGCTGGACACTTCCTGTGAGAAGATTGTAGATACAGCAAACCGGACAAATGCTACAGCTATTGGCCCGATTCCCTTACCCACTCGACGTCGTATTTACTGTGTTTTGCGATCGCCTCACGTTGATAAAGATTCTCGGGAACACTTTGAAACACGTACTCACCAACGGATTATTGATATTTATCAGCCTTCTTCAAAGACTATTGATGCTCTGATGAAATTGGATTTGCCTGCTGGAGTTGATATTGAAGTTAAGCTTTGAGCAAAATGGCTCCGGATCCTAGGATTAAATCCGACAGGATTAATCCCTAGTATAGGAGCCAACGCTTTTTAATCTTGCTGGTTCATCTTGATTTTGACTACAAACTCATATAGTCTCTAGGTTTGCTTTCCCAGCTACGGAAGTAAAAGTATAGGCATGATTTCATCAGAAGTAAGGTTTCCAGTAATATTTTGCTAAGTAATCACCGTATTCAGACCTGATTCGACGAGCTGATACAGACTTTAGGTTTTTGATTAACTGAGGGAGTTCAACGGTTGGGTGTGCTTCAAAAAGTAAATGAACATGATCACCTTCACCAGCAAACTCTAATAATGTGCATTGCCACTTGACCAGGAAATCTCGCAATATCTCCACAAGCGAGTCCAACATCTCTTTAGTTAGACAATTGTGGCACAACAGCCTATAAAGGGCACGGATCGGATGAGAAGGTGAGCAAATCGAAGTAGATGAGCATCCTATAAAAATGTCTAACTATTGATGTGATGGGAGAAATAAAAATGCCTGAGATACAACCAAACGAGTGGTTGAAGTGGATCTGTTCAAGTCAAAATTTTGATCAGCTACGTCAGAACTATGATCAATGGGCAGATCAGTATGACGCAGATGTTGGTGGAGTGTGGGGACCAGTCCCTTTGGCAGCGGCATTTATGCTAGCAGAGTATATGGACGACAAGCAGGGTGTAATCCTTGATGTCGGGGCTGGAACAGGTTTAGTTGGTGTTGCATTGGCTGAGTTGGGATTTGAACAAATCATAGGCATTGACATATCACCTGCTATGTTAACCAAAGCTGCTGAAAAAGGGGTATATAGCTCCTTGGTTTGCTGCTCGATCGGCGATGAACGATTCAGAAACTTGGGAAGGGCAAGTGGCATCATTGCCACAGGAGTATTTGCCGAGAGCCATGCTGGGCCAGCAGAACTGAGCACACTTCAAGACAGTATCGAGCCTGAAGGAATCTTAGTGTTCACAGTACGTCAGAGCTTTTTGCCTCAACTTCAGGAAGTCTTCGACCAACCAGAATGGACTGTGATCGATTCCAAGGTGATGCCGATTTACGACGACCCCATGTATCTTATAGCATACAAAATTGGTAATACAACTAAATCGTAAATAAAAAATGAGTTCAGAATTGAAAAAACTCGAAAAAGTTAACCAGGAACTGGCGAGGGTTCGTGAGATTAGTCGCCGTGAATTGCTGGAGATGAAAGTGATTCAAGAAAGCCAAGAGTTGGTTCATCGAGTTGGTGCAACCAGCCAAGCTAAACAAAGGCTGCCTTTCACGAAGTTATATCTACCGATGGCTTTCACAGGCATTTTGGAGCCAAACAAGTCAGTTGATCAGACTCATCGTGCAATCCTGATTCTATTACCGGGTACAGGAACAACTTTTTCTGTTGCCGAGACACTATGTGATATTGCAGGAACATTTCATGGCAGAAAAAGCAAGAACCGTGGAGGTGGGCGAAAGAGCAACCAAAGTTTATTAACTGAATTACTGCCTGATGGTGAGACGTTCCGTGTAGCCTCTTTTCCGACTGACCTCCCCCTCAACGGTATGGGTTCAAATGCCCCATTCGAGTTTGCCAGCGAACAGGGCCTTATAACCGTGATTCGCCACGTCCATCTTGTGTTATCACTCCTCTATCCTGAGCGCCCAGTTTTTATTGGTGGACGCAGCCAAGGCGGTATAGCTGCCATACTGTATGCCCAGCATTATCATGATCTAGCCGGAGCAATTGCTGTCAATCCGCCCCATCCAGACCCAGAACTGTTTCAGTTTACTGTTCAATACTTGGAGGATAAAGCTAAAGTTCTGGCTGACCTTCTCCATGCCCCAGGTGTGACCCTACACGAGCGTAGCTGGGAAGCTTACAAGACTTTCACACCTGACTTTGACTATCCATCTAGACCATCCCTATCTCCAGTCCTAACTTTGGTTAGCTTGGGTGATCCCTTCAACTTATTTCCCCAGTATGCCCATGCACTGAAGGCATTTGCAGAAAATGACGAAAAAAATCAGTTGCACATACTTGATGCAGGGCACAATCTTTGGGACAGGAAATCAGTAGAAACGTATCGAGAAGTCATTAATTTGCAGGCTCAATTTATGTTAAGCCAGATCAAATACAGCGATAACAACTATGACTGATAGTACAATAATGCAAGTCGGTTAAGGTTCTTAATTAATAAAAATTTGAAGTAAATCAATGATAAGTCAATCAACATGAGTATACTAAAGCCAAAGTATGAAACTTTTGAGGGATTACCCTCACATGTCTATTACGATCCAAATATTTTCCAGCAAGAAAAAGAGCGGATATTCTACAAAAAGTGGATTTTTGTCGGTCACGTAACACAAATTAAACAACCTGGTCAATACTTTGTTGCTAAGATAGCCGATCAAAATGTTGTTGTTATCTGTGGTAAAAATCGCCAACTTTATGCTTTTCACAATGCCTGCTTGCATCGAGGTCATGAATTATTACAAGGTGAAGGAAAAGTATCAAAAATTGTTTGTCCATATCATGGTTGGTCTTATCGCTTAAATGGCAGACTTGCTATGGCTCCTTATAGCAATGAAGTAGAAGGCTTTGATGTCAATAACTACTGCTTACCCAGAATAAAATTGCATGAAATTTGTGGTCTTATTTTTATAAATCTCGACCCACAAGCAACACCTTTCATCCAAGATTTTCCGGACTTGGAAGAGACTTTGCGTACTTATATTCCCAACATAGATCAACTAACTATAGGATATTATAAAGAGTTTAGCGTTAATTCAAACTGGAAAAATCTTGTTGATAATTCAGTAGACAATTATCATACTCCTTTCGTCCATCCCGCTCTCAGCAAAGGTATAAACATGAGCACATATAAGCACATCCTCAAGGAGTCTTACATTTATACTATATCTGAAACCGATAAAACAAAAACGGTGTATCAGTTTGCAGAGGAAGACTATGATCAGTTCGTCTGGTGGTTCATTTGGCCTTCTGTAGAAGTTGCAACTTTTCCAGGAAAAGGGATGAGATTCTACCGTGTCAATCCTGATAATCCTAGCTAAACTCACCAATATTTCAGCTACCTGTTTACAAACGAGACCCCTAACGAACAACAGATGGATTGTATCAATACACACCTAATAAATACCAACCAGGAAGATATCGAAGTGCTTGAAGCGGTTCAGCGTGGTCAATCCTCTTTAGGTTATGAGAAGGGTCTCTTTATGATTAAATCAGAAGCGATTGAATGGGATCAAAGAATTGTTTATCACATGCAACAATTGACTAAAAAGGCATTATATTTTTAAGCTCATGTACATGTAAATGTTAAATTTAGAGACATTTTAACATGAGTTTGTGATCAACTGATTGCGGCACCTTTCTTGACTGATTCTCTCTGTTAGTCAAAATAGTTACATTTGTTTCAGTTAATTCCATTAGTCATACAATTGTAGAAAATTATGAGTCATAATGCTATGAAAACTAAACACATTGCTATGTGGGCTTGTTCGAGAAGTCGTTCAACTGCAATAACACGAGCATTTGAGCAGATTGATGATTGCATTATCTATGATGAACCTTTAAAGGGTTGCTGCTTTGTTAAGACTTTAACTGACTCTGATGATCGGATCAATTATGCACCAGATTATTTATCAAGACATCCCGACACTAATTATTCAAGCATGATTAAAAAATTAACTGGCGATCTACCAGAGGGAAAATCTTTTTCGTTTCAAAAACATATCTCAGATCATCTTCTTCCAGGATTTGACAGAAATTGGCTCTCTAAAGTTAAAAATTTATTTTTAATTCGAGACCCAAAAGAAACAATTCTTTCATACTGGAAAAACATTACAGCCAGCGGTTTCGATTGGGAGGATTGGGAATATCGTGTTGGCTGGGAAGAACATTATCAACTATTAAAATAAATTGAGGACTTAACAAAAGAAAAGCCTTTAGTCATTGACTCAGGCGATGTCGTCAAAAATCCTCGGGATTATTTAAAACTTTTATGCAGTCAATTAGGGGTTGATTTTTCAGAAAAGATGCTTTCTTTGCAGCCCAATAAAACGAAGGTTTTATCATGGGAAAATACAGTTTTTGAAAAGTTTAGTGAAAATGTTATTAACTCTACTGGTTTTTTTGATAAGCCTCAAGAGGATAATATTCCAGATATATTAGTGCCATGTATTAATAAAGCTATGCCGTTTTATGAAAAAATGTCTAAATATCGCCTCATTGTTTAGGAATATGAATCCCAGATTACCTAAGAAGCATCAAGTTACTAAAAAGTCCTTAGATTTTTAAGCTAAACCTCTTTACCCCTAACTAGAACCGGTTTCCAATTGTCTAACTTGATATTCTTGAGACCGTAAACTTCATGGGTTAGACCATTCTCCAGCATATTTTTGGTAAAAACCTTGGTATCTGCTTTAATATAACGACCGCCCACAGCCCAACGCTTGTGATCAGTAATATTATCAGCAGAACCATGCATTGCTCGTCCACAAAACAGATAGAATTGTCCAGCTTTGGCTGGAAGATATTTGATATTTTCAGCTTTAATTGTGTAGTCTAGCTCTATATCGTATTGACCGTAAACAATCCCTTGATCTCCTGAGTCGGTTTTTTTACCCTTGACTTTCATTGGATAAATTTCTTTCTGAGAGCCTGGAATTAATGCTAAGGAAGCTCGCTCTATAGGGGCATCAGTTAAAGCAATCCAGCAATCTACCTCGAACATTTCTTCCTCGTTGGTTGGCTCTAATATTGATTCTTTCATGTCAATACTGAGCCATGTGCTTTCCTGATGCCAACCACTACCTTTCGTATGGGGATCAATACCAAAATGATTACAATGCCATAGGAGTAGATCTGAGCCAAGGATTTGGGCACATCTTTCCGTAATAGCTGGATGCTTAAACAAATTTAGGTATACAGAATCCTCAAGATGACGTTCAAAGCCGTTGAGAAGCTTCACATAATATTTTTCCTTCTCGTTTAAATCATCAAAACAGTTACCCTTGCCATTGCCTCCAGAAGCTAATTCAAAATCTCCCCTGGAATAAGAAAATACCTTCGATTCAGTTTTAAGTAGCTCGACCAAATGCTCTTTAATCCCTTCGATTTCTTCTGGAGGCATCAGATCGAATGGCCCGATGTAAGCATTTTCATAGAAACAGCGAATGTCTTCTGCTGTCAATTGATATTGAGGATCAACAACTAGTTTAGGTTCGTAGGAATCTGGCTCTTGTAACTTGGAGTAATACTCAAAATATACCCTAGTTCCCCCTGACTTAAAGGCAACCCAAAACATATGATTGTTCCAGCCTCTAGGCAGTTTATCCCTAAAACTCTTAGGTAAAAGGGGCTGAAGGAATTCAAGTTTGACAAGCAGGTAAATTAAGATCAGCTTCAAACGATATAGAAAATGTGGCTGGTAGAGCATATTTGTTCCCTTATTCACATTACATTTATTAGTTATAGCAGTTCTGATATTAATGAGGGACGCACACCTATTTTTTCCCTGTTCCCTAAAATACCAAACTTGTGTATCTCACCTATTTTAAAATTGCTAGATATCGACTTTTTTTATTTTCCCTCAAACAACTCAGTGAGAATCTCTAAAGCCACCTGAATCTGATCGCTATTGATGATCAGGGGTGGGCAAAACCGAATTGCTGCTTTACCGCAACCGACTAGCAATAAACCCTTATAGAAAGCCCCATCCACAATGCGATTCCGTAGGTCTGGGTCGAGATTTCCATCGGCATCGATTAGATCGATTGCTATCATTAAACCCTTCCCCCGTGGCAAGGAAACCTGGTCAAATCGCTGTGCCAGTTCAGTTAGACCTGCGTGCAATACCTCTCCCATCTGGTGAGCATTATCGATCAGTTCTGCTTCTAATAGTTCCAAGGTGACATTGGCAGCAGCACAAGCTACTGGATTGCCCCCAAAGGTTGCAGCATGGGAGCCAGGAGGCCAGGTCATTAGTTCCGGTCTAGACAGGATAGCACCCAGAGGTAGACCACTGGCAATGCCTTTAGCCAGGGTAATAATGTCAGGCATTACCCCCCAGTGTTCAATGGCAAAAAGTTTCCCAGTCCGCCCCATTCCCGACTGAATCTCATCTACAATCATCAGGATACCGTGGCGAGAGCAAATCTGGCGAATCCGCTCCAAGAAGCCATCGGATGGTAGAATATAGCCCCCTTCTCCTTGAATTGGTTCGAGAACGATCGCAGCGACCTCCTCTGGTGGCAATACACTCGAGAAGAGTTTTTCTTCTAGATAATCAAGACTGCCATGGGTTCCATAGGGAATGTGTGTAACACCGGGAAGCAACGGTCCAAATCCTTGACGCTGCACGATTTTGGAACCTGTTAGAGACATCGCCCCATAGGTGCGCCCGTGAAATCCACCCTGGAAGGAAACTATTCGCGATCGCTTTGTATAGTAGCGGGCTAGTTTGATAGCACCTTCGATTGATTCTGCTCCAGAGTTGGTGAAACAAACACGGGCACGACCATCTACTGACTCTGGAAAAGGGGCACGTACAGCTAGATTTTCCGCTAGTTTCACCATCGGTTCATAATAAAAATCAGTTCCCGATATATGTAGGAGATTAGCTGCTTGGTTCTGTATTGCCTGAACCACTTGAGGATGAGCATGACCAGTTGCAGTTACCGCAATTCCTGCAGTAAAGTCTAGAAAAACATTGCCGTCCACATCTTCGACCATACAGCCCTCACCTCTGGCAGCTGCTAACGGGTAGCTGCGAGTATAGGAGGGGGAACTCACGACACGATCGCGTTCGATAAGCGCCCGGGCACGGGGGCCAGGCAAGGATGTTCTCAGTTGGGGAACCCGAGGCTGAGTGCGGTTGCTGGTAATGCTAAGCATTTTAGTAATCATTTTAAATTGCTAACAGAGCAATTATATTGGACTTTGGACAAAAAGGGGAGCTAGTTAGCGAGTGTTATTAGCTAACTAGCTCCCAAAAGAACAGGCGACAGAAATGATAAGATTGATAGCAGCTTCTCCAAACCGATTTCAATCCACATCCATTAGCTGATGCCCCAAAACAACCAGCGGTATTCGCATCTTATTTTGAAATACCTGCTGGATATGATAGTCATACGATAACTATTTTTGCTTATTAATAATTTTGAAATATTGGTAGTGATAAATAGGTAGTGATACAACATTAAATTTATCTTAAATAAGGCATTTTTTAATAGGCTAATATAGCAAGCTGTTAGTGGTACACAAGTAGTGATTTTAGCTCCCGTTATCTTGACCAAATCTTAGCCAAATCACTACATCTTTACCACTACCAAATACGTGAGCGGTTACTGGCTAGACGAGATCAACACAGGTAATCCAATATGGCTCGATTCCTCTCTAAAACCAGTTCTGAATAGACCGCAAGCTCCTCAACTTCAATAAAAATTCAAAACTTTAATACCAAGAATCTGACCTATGCAAATCACAATCGACCTACCTCCAGATCTCGAACAAGACCTCATCCGCCAAGCGGTTCAATCAAATGTCGGGATCCAAACCCTTGTTCTGCAAGCGTTACGCCAGCTAATCCAAACAGCACCTAGCTCTATTTCCCAGTGGTCGGATGCCGTATTGTCTTATGAAGGAATTCCTGACTTCCCGGCTTTCGAGTCCTATCGTGATCAACTCCTGCCACCTCGTGAACCGGAATTATTCTGATGCGATACCTTCTCGATACTTGCGTCATGCAGCGACTTTATTAAAGGTGAACCTGGTTTACAGACTGAAAACTGGCGGCAGCTATAAACGTGCTGGAGTGGAAGGGTGGCAGTTTTTGATTGAGTTTCACAAAGATATTCCCCAAGTAGCGGATAGTTTGGCTGCATTGCAAGTCGGTTTACTGGGGCATCATCTTTTTGGTACTAGGATGGCGTGCGATCGCATTCTCCCAAAACTGACCAAGCCCATACTTATAGCATGGTACGTCTCTAACCGCCTGCATTGTAACATTTATTTAATAATAATGATTATTATTAACAATAAAAATAATCATTATCACAATATACTGTTCCCTGGGAGGTTCAGGCAACTAAGTGTGAACCTCTGATAACTATTTTGTTGATTAGGGATATCAAGGAAAAGCCTATGTCACTGAACATTACTCCAGAGCTGTTGAAGCAGGCACAGGAGGGTGAGGTTAATCAAGAAGCTTTTATTGAGAGCATCAGGCAATCGTTACCTTATGCCTTTGGAATTGTCGAAGACCTGGCCAAGCGCTTGGCAGAGGGTGAAGCGGAATGGGTAGAGCATTCGGTACCACCACCAACTGAGCAAGATCGAGCCCAGCTACTGCGGATGATAGGTGGGGATGCGATTCGTGGTGCAGTCGAAGGTTATTTTGGGATCAAGTTAGCATTTCAAAACTGCCACAAAACCGCTATATTTCGTCCAGAAGCTTTAGAATCACCGGCTTATCAGGACTTTATTTCTATTCGCAGTCAAATTCTGAACCAGACACCAGAACTGATCCATTGTTAAAACTTAGCCAGAGGCTCTAGCTACTAGAGCCTAGGCGTCAAAATAGATATCATTAGATAGTAACCTCACATGTGACAGAGCCTTCAGCCAGCTCAAGGGGGGCAGGTTCAAGGTAGAGCTCAATAGCCTCACGCATATTTTCTATTGCTTCTACTTTAGTTTGACCACAGGAAGTACAACCAGGAAGTTCCGGGCACCAAGCTGCCCAGTCTCCGTTATCTAGATCAGGCTCAAGAATCACTCTCCATTTCATCAGACTTATCTGTAAACTCAGTATTAAAATTGGTCAGCATTCAGCCCTCAGCGGTCAGCTGTCAGCTTTTGAATAAAAGAGCTAAGCTTTGGCCACAGGCCAAGGGCTTTTGCCCAGACTTTCAATTCTCATTAATCTCGAACTATTAAAATCTCCCGTTCTCGTAGCGTGGCCATAGGCCTGCATAGGTTTATTTTAAGCATGATAGCTGATAGCTGAACCCTGACCGCTGACCGCTGACCGCACCTCAAGTAGCACCATCTGTAGCGCATATGCTTACAAAGCATCAGCGGTCAGCAAATAAGCTGAATGCTTAATACTGATCGCTGACAGCTAAACTAGAATAGAAGGTTAAATAATCTAATCGGTAATTCAATTAGGTTGAAAATACCGCTAGCAGGTCTGGAAATCCTTTCGACGTTGTCCGCAGTTTTTGCGACACCATCCCGTTTAACAATAATCACATCATTAGGCTGCAAGGTGGGATTAGTTTCCTCGTTAACTGGAGCAGTAAAATCGATTTCAATTTCTCTTTTTTCAACTGTGCCATTGCGATTCAGGCGAACTAATTCGACAGAACCCTTTTCAGCACGAACGTCATCAAATCCCCCAGCGGCAAGCAAGGCTTCATTCAGAGGAGAATTGGGCTTGACTTCCACATTACCAGGTCGTTGAACTTGACCAACCACATTGACCGGGATGGCAGCAGCAGAAAGGTTGGAATCTGCTAATGCCAATGCTACCTCTGGAGCAATTTCGTCAGCTTTGGTGACAAGAATTGTATCTCCCTCCTTTAAGAGGATATCCTGAGAGAGGTCACCCTGTCGCAACAATTGCCAAAAATCCAAGGCAATTTCTTGTTGTGTACCCCCTTGGGTCAAACGTCGCACTTTAACTTGGCGAACGTTAGCGTCTTGGGTAATGCCTCCAGCGATCGCGATCGCTTGGGTTACAGTTGGTGGTGCATTGGTGCTACGGATATCAGCACTACCGATGTTAATGTTGTTATTACCCAGAGTTTCTCCCTTGACCACATAAGCTCCTGGGTTAATCACTTCCCCGACCACAGCCACTTGAATCGGACGGCTGGCATTAGCTGCAAAACTGGCATTGGACAATAGACGGGTTTCCTCTGGGTTGATAGCAGTAGTAGTTCGGAGCAAGATTTCATCCCCATCCCGCAAGGTAACATCCTGCCTGATATCACTTCTGTTAATCAATTGCTGGAGATTGATATAATAAGTATTGCGCTGCCCAGAGCCTTCACGACGCCGAAGTTCTACTTGCTTAACGTCTGCTGTTAGGGTAGCCCCCCCAGCCAAATTAATCGCTTGAGTCAGGGAGGGAAATTGCTGTCCTTCATTCAGACCCATGGTATAGGCTCCAGGGCGACTCACTTCCCCAGCCACGGAAATTTTTAAAGGACGGGGTTTCACCAGACTCAAGGAAACTACTGGGCGTTTGATGTAAACTGAAAAGGCACTGGTGACGAGTTCGCTAGCTTGATCGAGAGTTTTTCCCCTTACAAATACACTACCAATCAAGGGTAAGTTAAGGGAACCGTTCACCAGTACTTGATACTGACCACTGTATTCATCAACATCAAAGATATTCAGATTAAGAACATCTCCAGCATCAAGGGTATAAGCTCTGTCTGGTGGTAAAGAGTTACGCACAGGGGGTGTGGCTGCTGATACCGTGTTACTCTGATTCACCTTAATGAAGTCAGCAATGGATGGTGGAGCTGGTACCTCGATCGGGGATGTTGAAGCTGGTACCTCGATCGGGGATGGTGGAGCTGGTACCTTGATTGAAGGGATTTGAGCTAGGCTAGGTTTAGGTAGGGTAATAGCGGAAACCACCAGTAAGCTTACACCCACCACTGGTCTAGTCAATCGTGGTTGTAGACTACTGTGATTCTTAGCAATTTCGCTTAATATATCAAGGGGTCTTTTTTTTCCTGGGTTAACTGTATTGTTCATAAACATATTGACTCTTGCTAGATAAAGACACACTAAATTGTTCAGAAAATCCGGAATATGTTGTGACTCAAGCCACCTCACCAATCTGTTTAGGGTTGTTTAGGGTTCATTGACGCTTCCCTTGGCCTGTCATGTGTAATTGGTTATTTGTAAGCATTCAGCTATCAGCGTGTCGCGTATCAGCTATCAGTTATCAGCTTATGGGCTATGGACAGGCTACTTGAGGTGCTTATGGGCATAGGGTAAGCAAAGGGAACAGCTTTTGAATAAGCGATGCAGAGGTGCGACCCGTGATGGCGAGCAATCCCTCGCCATCACGGAAAACGCACCATTACGGTCTTGGGGAGGCAGCGCGGCCAAAGGGGGTCTCCCCCATGAGCGACTGCCGTGGTTTCCCCCACTCGCTATTGCATCAAGACAACAGGTAAGCATTAGTTTAATCTGAGTTATGGAAAGCTGTTCCCGTAGCGTGAGCTAAAAGCTGACGGCTGACCGCTGACGGCACCTCAAGCAGCGTGCGCGTAGCGCATATGCTTACGGTTATTGGTGAGCTTGATCTGGTCTAGTGTTTCATCTCTTGATAGGCAACCTATAGGTAAAGCGCACTCACTACTATGACGTCTCTGATTGTGGTTGCGTCAATAATAACAATTGACAACTGACAATTGGTGAAGACATAGATTAGCCTGGTAGAGCGACATTGTTAAATATCCGTTATAGCGGTTTTTAATCTAGTAAGGTACAATTTTTTTGGTTTTAGGGAGCAGGGAGCAGGGAGAAGGGAGCAGGGAGAAGGGAGCAGGGAGCAGGGAGCAGGGAGCAGGGAGCAGGGAGCAGGGAGCAGGGAGCAGGGAGCAGGGAGCAGGGAGCAGGGAGCAGGGAAGAGGGAAAAAAATATGTGTACCTCATGAGGAGAAAAAGCGCTATATCGGTTTGTTCTACTTAGAGGATACTCGTAGCTGGAAAGTTCCCCATCTGACCAACTGCTGCTATAAGTAATTAGTCATACTTAATTCTTAATACCCACATAATAGCACTGACGCCAATCTGTTCCCCTTTGTCAACTCTAAGTCAGCAGGTTATACTTGACTAGTAGCTTGCCATTCATCAAGACAGAAGGGGGTATTATTTTTTTTTGGTGACGATTTAAAATAGAACCAAAGTTATTTAATAACACAAGATAATTTGTCGCCGTTGTCGGGAAAAGGTTACAGTAAATAAAAATTTACGAAAACAGTATCAACAAAATAGTTTTACAATAGTTATAATCAAAATAATTATAAGTGATGTTTGAAGTTATGGGGTAATTCACCTAGGTAATCAACTTAATTATCTCTATTTTTTTTTAGCTCTTGCCTCCGGTTTATAGTTTGACGAACGTAACGTTAATTTTTATCTCTATTTATATCTATCCCTATTTATATCCCTAAACAACTTAGCCTTAGCCATAATTCTCGACAATCTAGGATAATTAACTAAATTTAAAAGACTGTCGCTCAGGGCTATCAATTAGCATTATTGTTCTTTATTATAGTGTACACTTCGATTCATGATATCTAACATGGATAGTTAATATTAACATGACATGAATCGTTTATTTCCTGAGAAAAGTTAATGAAAAAGGCACTGGTTTGTGGAGTATCTGGTCAGGATGGAGCATATTTAGCAAAATTGCTCTTAGACAAAGGCTATACTGTCTGTGGCACATCACGGGATGCTCAAATGTCCTCCTTTAGGAACTTGGTGTATTTGGGTATCCGAGACCAAGTTAAGTTGGAATCAATGACACTGACGGATTTTCGTAGTGTATTGCAAGTGCTGACAAAATTCCAACCCTATGAAGTTTACAACTTGGCTGGGCAAAGTTCAGTGGGTTTGTCTTTTGGACAACCGGTAGAAACCCTAGAAAGCATAGCGACTGGCACGATTAATTTACTAGAGGCAATTCGCTTTACTGGTGCTCCCATTAAACTCTATAATGCTAGTTCTAGTGAGTGCTTTGGGGATACTGGAGACAAAGCCGCTGATGAACAGACTCCCTTTCGTCCCAGAAGTCCCTATGGTGTTGCTAAAGCAGCAGCGTTTTGGGAAGTAGCTAACTACCGTGAAGCCTATGGGTTATTTGCCTGCTCTGGTATTTTATTTAATCATGAGTCTCCCCTACGACCAGAACGATTTGTGACCCAAAAAATTGTTAGTGCTGCTTGTCGGATTGCTAACGGTAGTCAAGAGAAGCTTCGTTTGGGCAATATGGCAATTCAGCGTGACTGGGGTTGGGCTCCTGAATATGTTGAAGGAATGTATTTAATGCTACAGCAAGACCAGCCAGATGATTATGTAATAGCGACAGGGGAGAGTTATAAATTAGAAGATTTCGTGGCAACGGCGTTTGCTACAGTTGACTTGGACTGGCAAGAGCATGTGGTGACCGATAGCAACTTATTCCGACCGACTGATTTGGCTTTAGGGAAATCTAACCCAGCTAAGGCAAGGGATAAGTTAGGCTGGCAAGCCCAATACAAAATGCCGGATGTGGTGCGAATGATGGTGGAAGCTCGGTTGGAGAGTTTGTCTAAGTAAAGGGTAAAGGGTAAAGGGGAAAAAGGGACTGGGGACTGAGACGGTGATATAACTGGTGCTGCTGATATAACTCTGTCCCCATTACCCCATCACCCGATCACCCCATCACCCGATCACCCGATCACCAGCCTAAAATCCTCGTAGGGAAAAGGAGGTATTTTGGGCTACCTGTAGGGCTTGGACTAGTTGACCTAAAGAATACTTCAAATGGGAGCCAGCATCCACTGCTACCCAGCCTTGGGGAGTGGCATGCCGCCATTCAAAGTGTAGGTGGGGACCAGTAGAATTACCGGTGCTGCCAACCCGCCCAATTACAGTTCCTTTTTGTACCCATTCCCCAGGTTGGACAAAGATTTCTGATAGGTGAGCGTAGCGGCTTTCTTGGGTACCTTCCTCATGGCGCACCATAACGGTCAAACCGTAGCCACCTAAGAAGTCAGCTGTTACTACTTCACCATCAGCGGCAGCAACAACTGGAGTACCTAGGGGTGCTGCTATATCTGTACCAGCGTGGAAACGGCGATTACCGGAAATCGGATGAGTCCGCCAGCCGAATAGGGAGCTAATGGCAGAAGGAATCGTTACGGGGAACACAAAGCTGGATTGCCTGAAATTGGCCAGTCCTAAGGGTCGTTGGGTGAGATTGTAGTAGGCTAAGGCTGTAGGAAGTTTCCTGACAGACCGATTCCGCCGAGCAACGCTAATCCCACGAGGAACCCATTTAGCTGGACGACTCTTGGCAGGTTTGACTCGATTAAATCTGACCGGTTGAACTGAATTATATGAATTATATCTGACTGGTCGAACCGGATTATATCTAGCAGTTTGAGTACTAATTACTCGTGGTCTGGGTAATTGAGTTACTCTACGGTTCCGTCTACTTCCAGAGATAGCAATTGGTTGACGCCTCGGGGCAACACCACAATTCCCCCTGAGTTGCCCATTTCTGGCTACAGTCCGACAACCCCTTGACCGTTCAGTTAAAACAACTGCCGAGGGGCGAGTGTACCGTTTAGTGGCACCAACATTGTAGTTTGTGCGGTCAATATAGCTATTTTTAGCAGCGGTTTTTGGAACTCTAGGCTGTAATGCTACTGGATTGAGCTTGACTTTCGGTGGCTTGGCGACAGTGGCTTTAGCTGGTACAGAGAATTGGGTTCTACGCTGTACTCGTTTGACTGCGATCGCTTTTGTCCGGACAGATTTCCTAGCTGGTGGAGCAATCGGTTTCTTAACCTGGATAGGCACCGAGGGAGCTACTGATTTCCGGGCAACTTTTGGTGCTCGTGGGGCAATGGGTTTAGTGACCTTGGTTGCTGCTACTGGTTTTGAAGCAGCTTTTGCTGGGGCTGGTTTGGCCACTGGCACAGCTGGCACAGCAAAGGAGCTTGGGGGTGTAGGTTTAGGCAAAGCAGCAATAAGAGTTGGATCAAATGCTGCTTCCGTTATAGATTTGGTAGTGGTGTTGACTGATACAGCTTCTATGGGTGACTGAGTTTTGGCCACAACCATACCGCTGCTGAGGACACCAATACTACTCATCACACTCAGTCCATGGATGAGTTTTGGGCATCGGTAGAAAATGCTATACAGGGTGCTACCAGGGGAGTTTTCTTTGGTCATTTACGACTCACTAAATAATTACTACACAGTTATACTCGCTCGGCTCAGCCATCAGCCATAATTCCGGCGTTGCGTCAGTCTTGGAATGAATAGGAGTAGAGTGGGCATCCTGCCCGCCCGGAAACTGTAACGGGCAAGATGCCCATGCCACGGCAAGATGCCCATGCCACGGCAAGATGCCCATGCCACGGCAAGATGCCCATGCCACAGGTGCGACCGTTGGCGAATTAAATTCGCTATAGGTGCGCACCGTCAGGAACGGGCAAGATGCCCATTCCACAAAACTATTAAAATCATTCCATTATTAAGCAACGCCATAATTCCTGTTTTGTTGATTAGTTGATGCTTAACATTTGACCCTTAACCGTAAGAGTTCTCAACAACTACGATAGCCAAGACTGATTGTACCGGGCTTGAGCAAAATTTCTTTTGGGGTCGGAGTATCGTGTAGATGCACTCGCAGTTCGCCCCTAGGGGTTACCCCTGTTATGATGCCTGGATTTCCTTCTACCATGACCTGGCTTCCTTGATAATTGAATAGCGCTAGATATCGTGGTAGCAAACTATTCATTCCTTCCTCTGACCAGAGTTGATATCCGGACAGTAGTCCTTGTAAAACAATCGCAGCCAGCATTTCTATAGAAGTCACAGTGGCATAGGACTCGGGTTGCCAAAATGAGCGCAAATTGATGCCAGATTCCGGCACTTCATTGCTCCAGTTAATTCCGACACCCACAACGGCTTTGGTAATTTGACCCTGTTTGACACGGGTTTCTGTTAGAATACCTCCGAGTTTGCGTCCCTTAAGTAGTAGGTCATTTGGCCACTTCAGAGACACAGGCATAGCGTAAGCTCTCAAAGCTGTAGCAATTCCCCAAGCACTACACATGCTTAGCTGGGCGCTGTCCAATGCCTGTAACTTGGGAGCTAAAGCTAAGGATAAGTAGAGTCCACCTTTTGGAGATTGCCATTGTCGTCCCCACTGTCCCCGCCCTGCTGTCTGTTGCCCAGCAATAACCATGGTGGGAACTGTTGCACCTTGGTTGAGCAATTCCCAAAGGGTTTGGTTAGTGGATGGGAGAGTGTCAAAGACCTGTAGAGGAATTGGTGGAAATTGCCCCATGGCTGGGGAGTTGAGGGGCAACTGTTCCCTTACTGCTTCCAGAGCAATTTCAAACGCTTGTTGATTAAATGAGCTTTTATTCATTTAAATGATAAGCTCACGTAAATGATTATCTAGCGTGAAGGACATTTATCTCGGCAATAGACTTCTAGAGATTTAATTGTCGCTGAGTCGCGATAGTTCTGGGTTTGGTTATATTCTTTCAATGGTGAAGCATAAAGGCCAGAAAACTGATTATTAGTATCATTGACGGCTACTCCCATGCGAAAGGCTATATCTTCCGATAGGTTGGCAAAATTGACGTATTCCCGAGACTCGCTGGCATAGTTAAAGGACAAGGTAGCATCACCGTAAGTTTGCTCAGCTAGTTTGAGGGGTGTGCCAGGGCCAACACCTTTGGTGGTGCGATAGTTAGGATTTGTGGTGAATAACGCTTCCATTACGGTTGAATTACCCATAGGTGTTCCCATCGGGTAAAGAATATAGTATTGGGGTTGTCCTGATTGGATAACTGCGATCGCATCGAAACCGACAATAAACGGTGACTTCACCTCAAATTTTGCTTTATCCCCTAGGGATTGTTTCAGCTGTCCCAAGGTCATTCCCAACTTAGCCGGTCCAATTCCTTTAGGAGAGATAGTAAAGGCATCTGATGCTGGTGGAGACAGTTTGGTTGTGGACTTTGAACTGCCAGATTTAGATGTGTCCTCTAAATTAGGCGGGCTTGGCATCGGTTGGGAAACCGGTGTTTTCTTAGTTGATGGAGTAGGCGACGGGCTACAGCTCATCAGCACCATCAGCAAACTCGTGATTAACCATCGAGATTTCATCAAAAATTCACGGCTGGATACTCCCCTGACACCCCATTGGGGTTAAACCTGAGAGGTTGCGCCGCGCCTCCTACAAAACAATTAGTTGATCAGTTAATGAACATTTAACCTATATATTTTAATTGATCGCTGTTTTTTGACGATTGACGGTTAACTGTTAAATCTCAATAGTAACTCTCAACAAAAACAATAGGTGCGCTTTCCGCATCTAATTATTAAATTCGCCACGGGTCGCACCTCTAGCTATTTTCCTGAGTCAATAATTTCTTCCCGAATTATTTGTGCGGTAGCCGGAGCAAGGAGTACACCATTGCGATAATGACCTGTTGCTAGCCAAACATTATTGTAACCAGGCAGTTGATCAATAACAGGGGCAGGTCGTCCTTCTGGACGAGGGCGTAACCCGTACCATGTGTGGATAATTTCTGCTGTGGCTAGAGCAGGGCAAAATGCGATCGCATTCTGTCTGACCACCTCCAGTAAGGCTGGTTGTGCTTCTACATTACCTGCATCATCGGGAAACTCAACTGTTGCGCCCACCCAGTAGTCTTGCTTACCTACTGGCAAAATATGAACATCATCACGAGTAATCACTGGCTGAAAATCTTCATATCCCATGGGCTGTGGCAGCCGCAATTTTACTCCTTGTCCCAGTACTGGTTTGAGAGTCAGAGGCAGATCTCGACTAACTTGCAAGTCTTGTGGTTGGAGCATCTTAATCAGCCCAGATGAACCCAACCCAGCAGCCACTACTAGCCAATCTATCTCTAGGGTTCCAGAATCAGTAGAGATTTGGGAGCAATTGAGAGAATTGTTGAGATCGGAACCTATGGATTCAAAGCCTTTAACTGTGATTCCAAAATTAAACCTAACCCCATTGGCCTCAGCACCAGCCACTAATACTTGGGTTAGGGCAGTTGGATCAATTTGTAGGTCTTGGGGAGAATAGATTCCAGCAATAAATTTATCTTGACTCAGCTGAGGGCAACGGTGCTTAACTTGGGGAACATCCCAAATTTCTAATTGCCAACCTTGGGTGAGGCGAGTTTGTACTAGTTTTTCCCAAGAGGCCAAGTCCTCTCCAGGCAAACACAGCTTCAAGATACCGTTGCGATTGACTGGAATCTGGTATCCCGTGAGTGCCTCTAATTCAGGAATCAGGGTCTGATAGCGCTGGATACTGACTTGTCGCAGCTGCCACGCCCTACCCTTGACTTTTTTACTAATGGCACCCATCAGTACCCCTAAAGCAGCACCAGTAGAGCCTTGTGCTGGCAGATGCTGGTCGAGCACAGTGATACTTAGCCCATTTACCCGACTAAGTTCATATGCGATCGCTGCTCCAACGATACCGCATCCAATAATAGCGACTTTACTCACAATTTTATCGATAACTTTTTAACTAGTGGGAATTAGTTCCAAAAAGTTATCAAATTTTTTCAAGGCTGCTTCGTAGTTTTTGAGTGCTAGCTGGGAGTTGCGCTCTACAGAAGCTTCATCAATTTTCACCAAAGATTTCAACAATACTTCAGCCGCTTGCTTGGCTGCTTTCTGGTCTTTGGGAAGAAGTTGACCAGCCAGATAGTTACTGCTGCGCCCTAGATCTCCTAACGGACCATGGATAAATGAACTAATATCTACCCAGTTTTCGTCTTGAATGTTGGCTTCGAGAACTGGCATTTTCTCGCGAAGCTCAAGCACTCTAGTAGCACTTGTCTGGATTTGGGCAATTTTTTCAGGGGTGTAGGTAGGAGCGGTGGTGGCACTTGGGCTACCACAGCTGACCAAAAAGGTCATCACCATTGCCAGAATCACAGTCAGAATAGACCGATAACTTCTCATCATCATTGTTTGTTCGCTAGCCAACCTCTCGGGAAAACTACTTAAGGTTCTTGACACTCCCCGCCAGCTTATGAGCGGGGATTCTTAGTTCTACGACACGCCTTGTCTTGATGCAGTCGCTCATGGGGGAAACCCCCAAGACCGCTTAGGTGCGCTTTCCGTAGGCGAATTAAATTCGCCACGGGTCGCACCTCTGCATCGCTAAAATTAGTTATCCAGCAAAGGCAGTACTTAAGCCAAATACCCGTTTAAAAACGCGCATATCGAGCCTAATTTAACTAAACGAGCGTGGGCTTATCTCCCTAAGCGTTGGGTCTCCCCCGTTCCCGTGTGCCCCACGGTACGTTTAGTTTTAAAATTTTATTTTACTGGGGTTTCGGTATCTGTTAAGATCCATGCGTTTTGGCGAGGTATGCGCGCTCCTCGTGTACTAGTATCGCTTTACGTCGTTGTTTTAAATTGGCAGTACCGACGAATCCTGCCTGTACTAGGCTACATGTTTATTCTATCACACTTTACTTAAAAGCCGTCCTATAATAACGGGGCTTTAAACCCAAAATTTTTGGTCAAGTACTATAACCCAATATTGGTCACATCAAACGAAAAGTTTAATACCCAATAGGGCACCTTGACCACTGATTGCATCAAAGCTTACCAACCCAAGCACTACTTTCAGCAAGATCTTGGTTGGCGACATACTAATTAATTCACGAGCTGCTCAGGTAGAAGCTACTGACTGCTGTTTGCCTTTCTCAAGCTTGTATCTGAGCTGTATAAATGTCAGATTAACAAGTTTATACAAAAATTAGAATTGGTTTGAAGTTGAGAATATCAAATTGATTGGTATCATGGTAAAAGCTAATAATTGGGATAACAATTATTAATTTCTCGATCATGACGGATTTTTAGTTTTAATTAAAATCAAGTCAAATAAGACTATATTACTAGTTCAGCAATCGTTACTGATGGAAATATTGACTAAGGCTTAAGCTAAGTAATGATGAAATAAATTCGCCAACCCTGATCACAAGATATTCTACCAAGCTATCATAAAACAAAATGTGATTTATAGTACTAAAAAATCTTTGGCTCTCTTTTCTACTCTTCCCTACTCCCTACTCCCTACTCCCTACTCCCTACTCCCTACTCCCTAAAACTCCAATGAGCGATCGCAATATTATTACCACCGAAGCGGATAAGCGAGGTGGTAAACCTTGTATTCGACAGATGCGCATAACAGTTGATGACGTTTTAGGCTGGCTAGCAGCTGGTATGTCTCACGCCGAAATTGTCGATGACTTTCCAGAATTGACCGAAACAGACATTAAAGCTTGCCTAGAATTTGCTGCTGATCGCGACATCGTTTAATTGCCACGGATACTGAAAAATTCAAGCTTTGCGTCTTAGAAACGGCACCAGTATTTCACTAATTTCCTTCGACCAATGCTCCTGAGGGTAATGTCCAGCTTCCTCCAGCTTCACCAATTCCCCATTCTTAAGCTGATTAGCAAATTGCTCAGCTTGGTCAACCGGAAGCCAAGGGTCTTTGAGTCCCCAAACAATTAAGGTTGGTTTGTCCCAGTTGCGGAAACCTGATTCAATTTCTGCCATACACTTGTTCATCTGGATATTCTTGATTGTCGCTACCAGAGAACGTCCAGGATCGGAGCTTTTGAGGAAAGGCTTGCGATAGAGATCTAAATACTTGTCTTCAATGCGATAGCGAGACCCCCCTTCCAGACTTCGGTCAACTAACAGGGGGTCTTGGGTTAACATATCTCCGATGAATGGCCATCCCCATTGCTGCATCTTGCTGGGTAACTTGGCAGCCGACGAGACAGGTGTATTGAGAATCACTAGACGCTCAATCTGGTCTGAGTGACGCAAGGCATATTGAAGTCCCACTGAGGCGAGAAAGCCTTGGACAACTAAGGAAAACCTTTCGATTTCCAGCTGTTTAAGGAAATCGCCTAAGGCTTCAATGAACGCATCTGGTGTGTAAGGAAAGTCAAGCCGATCCGGTTTTGCGGATAATCCAGAACCGAGCCAATCTGGTGCGATCGCATCGTACCCTACTTTAGCTAAATCTGGCATGATCTCACACCAGCAAAAACTCTGGGATGGCAAGCCATGAAGCAGTACTACTGGCACTGGTTTACTATCGCCAACGGCTTTAGCTTCCCGATAGAACCATTCCCAAGACCCGACTTCTATAGATTGTTCACTGATGGACACGGTTGTTTTGCCTTTACGCTGTTGCTTGTCGTGTGGCAATCCTGATCGACTTGTGAACAATACTTCCCTTGAAAATAGTTCGTCAGTCCTGAGTGCTGAGTTTTGAGTAAGAACTGTGACTGTTCACTTTTCAGCTCGGATTGCTATATGAGCTTACCCCTGAGTGGGAATTTAGACAAGTGAGGACTCAGGTGCCAGACTTTTATGGCAAGGGGCATGTGTTGCAACCACATACAGATGTTTCTTGTGCAGCTGGGTATGCATTGGTCCACTGACCGTTCCAAAAAGCGCCATGGTCGGCACATGTATCTCCACAAATCTCAGGAGCATAAGTGTTATTGAGAATAGGTTCGATAGCTGGATAATCACAGCCGCAAGAATAATTCTCCCTAGCCTTCTCACGAATCGTGTTTTTCATTTTCCCTAGCCAGCTACGGCTTTGATCATTCACCTTGAACATAATAATATTCTGACCTTGGATGAGCCCAAACATATCACCATAAAGCGGGAACGATTGCTCAAGAGTCTGGAATATGCTGGGACGAGTGGCCATAAGATACTGGGGATAGGGATGACTTGCATCTGCTCCAATACTTGCAATCATCGTTGTGGAGGCTGCCATCGTATTAGCTAGCTTTACAGCAAAGTCACGTGTCCCCCTGTTTTTAGTTGTAGTATTTACACCAATCACATCAGCATAGAAAACTTCTGGATAGGATTGATCTTGATCTGATAACGGCATGACCTTGAAGCCAATGTTTTGCCGTGTGTTTTCACTCATGTTTGACATCGCTTCTGTATAGCCCATGAGTGCACGTCCCCAATCATTACTAAACCACTCTGCCTGCTGGTAGGGCTGCTGCTTGGGCTCCATAGAATCCGTTGCATTCTCATAGCTTGCCATCCCTAGCAACTCTTGCATGTTGTCTATCGCCTGGGAGTTAAGTTGGCATTCATTCTCAGGCAATGGGAAGGGATATTCTCCAGTCAAGCTATGGGCAATGTCTAGGTAAAGAGTAGCATTTGTCGTGCCACCAGCCATATCAAGCATCATGCCCCGAATATCGGGGGGAATCTCGCTGGTATAGGTGCATGAAGACAAAGCACTCTGAATTTCATCTAGGTTCGTTGCATTGGCAATCGCTGGATCATCTTGTCTATAAAATAAGATATTTGCACAACCAAGCTGGGGAATTGCGTAATACTCCCCACCTACCTTAACCCCATCTATTGCGTATTCAACGAAGTCCTCCAAGTTGTCGATTTCACTAGCCTGTATCGGTTCGAGCCAGTTTTTACTGCGAAAGTAGTCGAAAAACATGGCATCGAATACATAAACATCTGCATCTTCAGGAGGATTATTCGAGTAACCCCCATCCCAATCCTCCGAAGGAACGAAATTCAAGGGAACGTTTGGTTCAACCAAATCCCATTCAGCTTGTATTGCTGTTTGGAATTGCTCAAGCCGAGGAACGTATGGATACAGTGCAACCTTTAGCTCTGTAGCCAATGCTTCTCCTATTCCTAGAAGACTGATAGCCAAGGCTAAAATTAGGGTCAAGCTGAAATTAATTAGTTTTTTCATCACTATTTCATCACTACATATCTAGCCCCTTTTTTCCCTCGTGGATCAATCAGTGCCTGCTGAACTTGTTGACAATCAGTAGCAGGCAGCAGTGGCAAGGATTGCCGACTTGTTCGAGTTGAGTAACCCGGGGGAATCGAAGCCAAGAACCATTGGAAACCTTTATTCTGACATCGGTTCCCCTAGCATATTATGAGTTCATTTTTCTTGCGCTTACCCTGGAACACTTGGTTCTTCTTTTGATCAAATTACTAAATTTTACACTAAAAGTATAAATTTTTATAAATAATTGGGTAGATTTATCTTAGGTTGTAATAAAAAGATACAAATTACGTTACTAACTAGCAGTTAACCATAGGAGATTAGGCGTGAACGCAGCTGAACAAGCAATCGGCTTAGAAGTCACCACCAAAATTGCGGCTGTTGTGAATTTGTTTAAGTCTGAATTCCCTGATGCCAAGGCTGACCTCAAGCCTTGGACCAATGACCCGGAAACCCGAGAACTGGTGGATCCTAACTCCATTGACATTGGTTTTCACTTCCCTGGCTGGAGTAGACGCTTCCAAAGTCGAAGTATTTTGTTACAGATTCGGTTTCATAAAGACCACTTGGATCAATCTCATCGGCTGATTGGTTTGGAAGCGACCGCCTTTAACCATCAAGGAGAAGCTTGGCGACTGTCCACAGTGGAGCGTTGGCAAATTATCGGTAATTGTCAGCCATCAGCTGAAGTGGGGGAAAAGCTAAAACATTTCTGTCGTCAGGTGTTTGAGTTGTTTCTCTGATTGAACTTGTTGAATCTGGTTTCAAGCCAATAACCTTGGCCAAAAGGCCACGCTTTAGGCTTTGCCGACGCTGCGCGAAAGCCAACAACCTTCAACATTAAACCTTAAACCTTCAACATTAAACCTTAAACCTTCAACATTAAACCTTAAATCTGATATCCCCTTGGTGTAATCATCCAATCCTGATGAATATCAGTGCTTTGATTACCAATTAGCACCATAGTTAGCATATCAATGGGTATTTCCAGCATTTTGTCAAGAGTTGTGAGAGTGATGTTTTCATCGTCTCGATAGGCTGAAACCACAATGGCTACAGGGGTATCAGGCTTACGATGCTTGAGAAAAATCCGTTGTGCGATCGCAATCTGCTCAGTACGATTACGCGATCGCGGATTGTACAACGCAGTCACAAAATCTGCTGCGGCTGAGGCTTCTAGACGCTTTTCGATTACTGGCCAAGGGGTCAATAGGTCACTCAAACTAATGGCACAAAAATCATGCATCAGGGGTGCTCCCACACGAGAGGCAGCAGCTTGTAACGCTGTAATACCAGGAAATACTTGCACCTGGGGTGTCTTACCATCCCAGCCCCTAGAGCGCAATTCTTCTAGGACTAACCCCGCCATACCATAGATACCGCAGTCACCAGAGGAAACCACTGCTACCGTTAATCCCCACTCAGCCAGTTCAATAGCCCGTTTTGCTCGTTGGGTTTCTTGGGTAATTGGTAAGGCTTCGATAATTTGTCCTGGACGTCGCAAGGTTGAAATTAAATTGATATAGAGGGAGTAACCAATCACAGCATCAGCGCTGGATATAGCCGTTTTAGCGGCTGGGGTTATTTGGTCAAGATTTCCCGGACCGATACCCACTAGCAACAGTTTCCCCATACGTCCAGTGTATTCTACTGGGGATTGAGCAATCGCTACAGTTACTGCTCCTGGTTGATTAGCTGATTTGACTATTTGTTTGGGAACTAATAAGGGTTGAAGGTTAGTCGCTTGTAAGTTAGTCGCTTGTAGGTTAGAACCTTCAACCTTCAACTTGCTAACCTTGGCCAAAAGGCCACGCTTCGCGAACAACTTGCTAACCTTCAACCCTCTAGCGCCACAGAGAGCTGCTGCTTCGGCAACGCTGGGAGTACCAACTTCTGCCGCCACCACATCCGATGGGTTGGGTACGGTTACGGAACGGAGTACGTCAGCTGGGAAAGTGCGTAAAGGCCAATGGCGCTCTTGGCACAATTGGACTATGCCGACTTCATCGGCTTTGCGGTCAATAGTAGCAATTCCTGCGATCGCATTTTCTGATAAACCATAACCCTCACAGGTCTGCCGAATCGCCATTTCAATCAACTGCTTCGATGTTCCTCGCTCACAGCCAATTCCCACCCACATTACCCGTGGATACCACTGCACGTTTGGTAAATCCGATTCTGGAGAAAATTGCTGGTGGGTGGGACTAATCCAAATCCTGGCTTTAGGTGAGATCGACTCGGATTCACTTGTAGCGCTATCCTCTGGAAATCCGAAATAAAAAGGATGTCCATCTCTAAGATGAGCTTGCCAAAGAGTGGAACCAGCCTCTTGAATTACCTGTACTATTTCCCCACGGGCAACCACAGCACTGACTCTAGTCCAATCCCCTTTTCCCCGATACCAGCCAAAGGGAATACCTAAGACATCAACTCCAGGTAGACCTAAATCCGCTGCTGCTCCCGTTAAAATAGGCGTTGAGTCGAGTTGGGAAGCAATTAACCGTGTCAGTTGATCTGCCCCCCCTTGATGACCACTACACAAACTAATTACAAAACCTCCCCCTTGATCAACTACCACAACTGCTGGATCACTGGACTTATCCGTTAACAAAGGAGCAATTAAGCGCACCGCTGCTCCGGCTGCCAAACAAAACACCAAAGCACGGTGGTTTGGCCAGAGGGAGGCAATGTGGTCTTTGAGAGAACCCTTGTAGACAGCAACCTGTTCTAGGGTGCTCAGAGAATTCGGTACCCAAAGAGTTGCACCAGTAGTTTGACACAGGGGTTGCAGGATTTGAGCCCCAGTAGGAGTGGTAGCGATCGCAGCTAGGGGTTGGAAATTTTCAAAAACCGATGCCATCATGAAAGAAATAAACGTTAACTAGGGCAGATCAAGATACCCAGCTTTACTCTTAAAATAGAATATTCCCGCTTGCTGTTTATCGGTTCCTCGATTCCCAAACAAGCCTAAAAATACCCCAGCTAATAATAACTGATATACTGACGAACTTAGTAGTGTTTTTTTTCAATAGTTTACAGTTAACATTTTGATAAATACCAAGTAACTTAAAATCTGATATAATCCTAATTTATTATTAATTATATTATTACAATTCAACCGCCATACTCTAGATAACATTTATAACTATATCATCAAACTCAATACTGATTTATGTTCACACTAAAAAATAATCACATCTCTTTACTAAATAACAAGCTGCTAACCTTCAAGCTACTTTAAAATTAGATTTTCTATTATGTCACTTTCTATTGCTTATCTCGGACCACCAGGAACTTATACAGAAGCCGCTGCCACAGCTTATGCTGAGCGACTCCAGAAACAACAGGGTCAGCAATCCCTCTTGTGTGCTTATCCCAGCATTGGCCAAACCTTACAGTCAGTAGCTAACCAACAAGCTGATCTAGCAGTGGTACCTGTAGAGAATTCCATTGAAGGCAGTGTCGCCATGACACTAGATCGGCTTTGGCAACTAGATCAGCTACAAATCCAACAGGCTCTGGTTTTGCCCATCAGACATTGTCTGATGTCACGGGCATCAACCATAGCAGACATTAAAACTGTTTATTCCCATCCCCAAGCCCTGGCTCAGTGTCAGGGGTGGTTAGAGCATTTTCTGCCATCAGTGCAACTGGTACCTACCAACTCCACTACTGAAGCGCTACAGTTTTTGGACAAAGATCACAATGCAGCAGCGATCGCTTCTCAACGAGCAGCAAAGCTTTACACTCTACCAGTACTGGCATCTAACATTAATGACTATCCCGATAATTTCACCCGGTTTTGGGTGCTGAGTTTAAAGCCATCTCCTGGAGGTAGTCATACCTCCTTAGCATTTAGTCCTCCTGCTAATATACCTGGATCCTTGTCTAAACCACTCCAGGTGTTTGCCCGTCGAGGTATTAATTTAAGTCGGATTGAGTCTCGTCCCACCAAACGATTACTTGGTGAGTACATATTCTTTATTGAACTGGAATCAGATCTGTATACACCATTATTTAAAGCTGCTCTTGAGGAAATAATTCCTGATCAGGAAATCCTCAAGATTTTTGGCAGCTACACCCTCATAAATGTTGATAATTTTACTTTCAACAGTTAACCGTCAACCGTGAACAAAACTGTTATAGCAGTTATTAATTGGGTGAGGTACTTTCGTTCTGGGTTAATGGAAGTAGGGAGTCGGGAGTCGGGAGTCGGGAGTCGAGAGCAGCGGATCTGGCCAAAAATCCTGTGTACCTCATAGCTATGAGAAACGCTACAATTAAAGCTTAAGTCAATGCATCTTTGAGTACAGTGCGTGCTGCTAAGTGATTGCGAGTTGAAGTGAGAATTTCTGTTTCCCGTTCTAGACGTTTTTCCGTGTCCAGGGTCTCTAAAAGTGCCTGCTGTTCTAAGGCTACGCCATACAGATTGCTAGCAACCCAGTAAGACAACTCAATCGGTAGATCGGGCAGGTCTTCTGGTAGCTCAATTTTCTGGTTGGTCAACTTAGCGGAAAGACGCACAACATCCCGCAATAACTGTGCGACGTCTTTTGCCTTTGGTTTGAGGTCTTTAGCAGGTGGCTGGTCTTCAATCCATTCCACTAGTCCAACCCTATAGGGTTTTTCACGAACGTACTCTAAGAGCCGAAACCGCTGCTGACCTAAAGTTACTATTTTCATCCGGTCATCGGGAAGACGCTGAAAGTGGATAACTTCAGCGCAACAGCCAACTGTAGCTGGTTCCTGTTTAACAGGATCCCACATTAAGACACCAAATCTGCGATCGCTATCCAAAATCGTGTTCATCATGATTCGGTAGCGAAATTCAAAAATGTGTAACGGCAGAGGGCGTCCAGGAAATAAAACTACTTCAGGTAGGGGAAATATGGGGAGTTCTCTGACAGCAATCGAGGATGAGGATACCATTGTGCCTGGGTTAAAAAGGTAACTTCGCTTATTTACATACTTTAACGGATTTTGTGTTTGACACTCCACGGCATAATTCTTCCTGTAGTCTTTTGTAGTGACCTAGCTACACTCGCGAGGCTAGGGGAGTGTAGGCTTGAGCTCCTCAGCAATAGCAGTCATAACTTACTACTCTGACAGCAGACCTGTAGGCTAAAGCATCCTGCGATACAACAGTATCAGGTCTTGATAATTGTGTATGATCCAGCCAATGAGGTGATTGTTGAATGGAGAAAGTAGCTCAATACCGCGAGTAGGTTCAGAGATTACTGAACCAGTACGCCCAGGATGATGTTTCTAATGATGAGGTGGAAGTACAACTAATTTTTGACACTGTTCGGGATCATTACCAGTGGATGAATGTGGGTTGGGAAGATTTGAATCGGATTTACCGTTCTATCGTTCATTTAGATATCAAAGACGGCAAAATTTGGCTTTTCCCAGAGTTGGTCTCGCGCCGCTAGCCTCAAGGCCGTTAGCCTTCCATCTATTGGTGTGCTTCAAAGCTCGCTGTAATTGATAAGCTGATTAAAATCTGAATAAATAAGTTTTTGTGGTATGGTTATTCGAGCAATTTTTCAGTCTACCAAAGTAGAAGATGCTTCCTCTCCATATGACACCATTCATTTGAAAGTTTTCTATCCAGCCCTGATGTCAGGCAGCGATCAGGAACAAAATATGGGTATTGTTCCTGCTGATCCTCAGCAGTCTCCCTTCAAAGTCGTCATTTTCTTTAATGGCATAAACTGTAGTCCGGAAGTATATCAGTGGCTTGCTATTAAGTTGGCAGAACGTGGGCTTGTGGTTGTCACTTTCTCCTGGGTTGCCGAAAACTTACCTGGTATAGTAGGTCTGACTCCAGGTGTTGACATCGCAATGTGGGCTCCAAACACCTATGGTTCAGCTCCAACAGCCTCTGCTTTACCAAGCCTATTGGTAGCATTAGAGAAATTACAACTTAACGGAGTTCTAGCTGGCCTGCTTGATTTAAAACACATCATTCTAGGAGGACACTCCGCTGGGGGCAGAGTTGCAATTGAAAGTGCAAATCCACGCTTCTTTCCACAAATTGTGGCTTCTTTTGCCTATGGTGCACATACAGCAGGAGGAAAGCAACTAGGATATCCATCGGGCAAAATCTTACCTTTACCTGATGCTTTACCATTAATGCTGATTGGAGGAACCTGTGATGGAGTTATTGCCAACAGCAGCCACCGCTATGGAGTAACTTGGGAACAAGCAACCACTCCAGTGTTACGCACTTTTAGAGAATCGATCTCAGGGGGCAGAGACGATAGTTATCTGCTACTTCTAGAGGGAGCCAATCATTTCTCTATTGCTTATCCATCTGATTCCACTACTGGTAGAGCTTTCCTAGACTATCCAGCATCTCAACCGGAAGACCTACTACGGAATTTGCTAGCAGAAACAATTGGTTTATTCATTGATGCTCATGTTTCCCATCAACCTCAAGCCTTGTCAGCAATCAATCAATACTTAAGTTCTGAGAACCCTTTGATTGCCTCCTTTGAACGGAAGTAATTTAAATTAATTTAGTGAGATTGTTGGGTTACTTAACTTAACCTAACCTAGCAGCGGGCTTGATCGCACTGTGTTACATTTTGACCGAAAAGTCTAAGGGCGCAAGCCCCTTGCTTCTAGCCATGGGGTAAGCCCGCAGGGAATTTATCCCTTTTCTGTCACTTTCCGAATTCAATGATTAACAAATAAGCCAGATTATCCAGAATAAAAAAAGGATTGACATTGATTAATTTCACTAATTAGCTGATTCAATCCCAGGCCTAACTTCTGGGGGGGCGACGAAAATAGTTATAAAGCAGACAGGACAAGCGATTTAGCTCTCATTCCTCGTAAATAATACTTCCATTTATTACGATTAAGTCTCATTAATTCTCGTACTAAATTAATACACTCA
>NZ_JAAHHC010000089.1:0-15626 GCF_010672265.1 Moorena sp. SIO3A2 | reverse complement strand
ACGCGACATCAATGGCGCTCGCGGGATATTCCTAAGAGCTTTGGTAGATACACCCTGGCTGAGTAATCAGCTTGCATTGGTGAGCTAAGGTCTGCTTTGGTAGACTTTAGTAGCCAAAAAGTATCGGCTAAACCCTTTCGCTTCGATACGGATCAATTTCCCAGTAAGGTGCAACTAGCAGCCGGGATCAGTAGCGAGGGGCTTAGTTACCAGTTAGACTATAGTGGACAGTCGATTAAAACCGAAGACGTGCAAGGGGTTTGGATGCGACGACTCTGGCATCCACAAGTCAGCCCAGACTTAGCTCCCCAATTCCAAGACGCTTGCGTTAGGGAATCATTAGCAACCATTGATGGTTTCTTAGATCATCTCAACCATGCTCGTTGGGTAGATAGGTTAGAACGAATCCGAGAGGCAGAAAACAAACCACGTCAACTCAGAATTGCCAATGAAGTTGGTCTGCTCGTTCCCCGCACTCTGGTCACGAATAATCCAGATCGGATGCGGGGTTTTTTTGCTGAGGTTGGAGGAAAGATGGTGGCTAAGTTGCTTACTCCTCTTTCCTATAGTATGGAAGCCTCTTCTTTTTTCCTATATACCAGCGTTGTCAAAGAAGAAGACCTCCAAGAGGCAGAAATGTTGCGCTATAGCCCCATGGTCTTCCAAGAGGAGATTCCTAAACAGCGGGAGTTGCGAATAACATTCGTGGCGGGAAATCTATTTGTAGGGGCTCTCGATGCTTCTCGGTATTCTGCAACAACAATGGATTGGCGGTCTGCTAAACCAGAGGACTGTGCTTGGGAACCTGATCAATTGCCCAGTCAGGTTGCCCATGGCCTGAATGCTTTGATGGCAAGGTTGGGACTAACCTATGGCGCTATTGATATGATTGTCACCCCAGACGGTGAGTATGTCTTCCTAGAAGTTAACCCCACTGGCGAATGGGGCATGCTAGAGCGAGATTTAGGTTACCCCATTTCTGATGCGATCGCAGATGCCTTGTTGTCTGAGGTTGCCAATTAAGGCAACAGGCAACAGGCAACAGGCAATAGGCAATAATAAAGATATTTTTAAGGCAATAATATCTCTCATTATTAATGATTTTTTTAATAAAAACTGTACAGCATAAGTGCAATCAACCCGATAAATTAAAAAATAATATCAACTATGATTTATTTATGTTTTATATAAAATTTTTTTAAAAAAAAATAGGTGTTTATGCAAATATAGCAGTCGCCAGAGCAGTTAGGACATGACAAAAGTCTCAAACCTAAGTAAGCGATGCAGCGCGGTCTTGGGGGTTTCCCCCATGAGCGACTGCATCAAGAAGCGCAAGAGTTTGACTTCTGACTTCTGACTTCTGACTTCTGCTATATTTTGTGATTTTCGGGTATTAATTATTCATAATAATTAACTTTGATAATTTGTTATTTTTACTTTTTGATTGATACTTAACAAGTTTATTCTCCCTACTCCCTACTCCCTACTCCCTACTCCCGATTCCCGATTCCCGATTCCCGATTCCCGATTCCTATTAACAATGACAGTTTTAATTATTACCCATAGCCAAGACAACCAAAGCATTCCCCTAGTGGTAAAAGCCATTGAAGAAAAAGGGGGGAAAGCCTTTCGGTTTGATACTGACCGATTTCCCACGGAAGTCCAGTTAGATGTCTATTACGGTAAGAATAGAGACGGTAAGAATACAGAAAGACTAATCCTGAAGTCTGAGGAAGAAAAGCTAGATTTGCAGGAGGTCTCAGCAGTTTGGTATCGGCGCATTGCCATGGGGGCAAGAATTCCCAGCACCATGGATCCGCAAATGCGGCAAGCCTCTGTACAAGAATCTCGTGTAACTATCCAAGGTATGATTGCCAGTATCGATGGCTTCCACTTGGATCGGGTCCCTGTGGTTGAGCAAGCCAAAAATAAGCAGTTACAGCTAAAAGTAGCACGGGAACTCGGGATAGATACTCCTCTTAACCTCACCACCAATAATCCCGCAGCAGTGGTGGAATTTGCCAAAGAATGTGAGTCAGGTATAATCACCAAGATGCTTTCATCCTTTGCCATCTATGATCAGCAGGGACAGGAGCAGGTAGTGTTTACCAATCCGGTCAAACCGGAGGATTTGGACAACTTGGATGGACTAAGGTTCTGTCCAATGACCTTTCAGGAACATCTGCCTAAGGCACTAGAGTTACGAACGAAAATTGTCGGAAAGCAAGTGTTCACTGCTTCGATAGACTCTCAACAGTTTCCAGGTGCTCGTTATGACTGGCGGCGACGGGGCGTTGATTCCCTAAACGCTTGGCAGCCCTATCAGCTGCCCCAGGATCTGGAAGAAAAGTTGCTGAAGCTAATGGATTACTTTGGGTTGAACTATGGCGCGATTGATATTATTCTAACTCCCGATGGTCGCCATGTATTTCTTGAGGTGAATCCAGTGGGAGAATTCTTCTGGCTTGAGCTTTGCCCTGGCTTACCAATTTCCCAGGCTATTGCTGATGTTTTGCTGAACTTGGTGCCACGCCGTTATTAGTACTAATTTTTTTTAGCAGCACTAGAGCTTGTAGGGTGGGCAAAAGCAGTTTGGTTGTTTTGAGTATTTTAGATAATGGAACTTTGCCCACCTTACTTTAATTGGTATTTTTTTTACAGGGAAGTGTGGGGAGATGGGAATTCCCGATTTCCCGATCTCCAGACTATAGCTACTTTTAGTTACAGTTAATAATGAAAAATCAATTATTTTATCTAATTAAAATAACATCTACTATTTTAATTACTTGCGCTTTAGGTCTAGAAATTTGGTATATTTATTTACAGTTAACCCATGGCTCTCTACCAAGTAACCTCTATGCTGCATTGTGCCTAGGAAGTATTGCTCTAATCTCCCATTTTATTGAAGGTGTAATCGCTGCTTTTAAAGCTAACAGTTGTGATAAAAATCCTATAAATTATGGCATTTATACTTTTTTTGTCGGGTTTGTTGGATTGTGGGAATTATTTAATCCAACTTCAGAAAGTTCTAGTTATAAATAAACCGTTGTACTGGGTTATTTCCGGATCTCAAGCAAAAAATGATCGTTCTTAATCCCATATCTTACTAACTAGGGCGCTCTAGCGGACGCGATCGCTAATAGTTCGCTTTTTGCCTACAGGTGTTGCTCGCGCCCCTAAGCTTGATGCGGTTATAGGTAAAGATCGGATGTTGCTGAATCAAGAAATGCCAAATAATTATATATAAGATGGGGTTCTTATAGTAATAATGCTTCCCAAACTCCCGATTCCCGATTCCCGTTCCCCTCCTGGGAGGGGTTAGGGGTGGGTTCCGATTCCCGACTCCCGACTCCCTTCTTATTAATACTCACCTACCGTGCCCGTAATTCTGTTTCTAGTTTGCCTAAATCCTCTTTCAGGAAAACCGTAAGTTGCCCAATGAAAGCCTTGCCGGTATCATTTTGAGTTATTTCTATCCAATAGCCGTATTGTTCTCCTAACAAGAGTTGACCCTGTTCAGCTGACCACAGTGGTAGGTTTTGTCGCCGTGATAACTCTAAGATTTCTCGAGAGGGATAGGTATATACAAACTGAGCGCTATTGTAATCTCGATAAATCTTTGGACCATAGACAGTGCGCAGGGATTCCTCCAGGCGTTCGAGGGTTACCCCATTAACTTGGTCATGGATAGCAATGCGTTCACTGCGAATTGTACTCCGGTCTTTTGGATAAGAGATGGTACCAGGAGGCAAGACCGTGGCTTGAAAGGTAAATCGTTCCCCAGCCGTATCACTCTTGCGCACTAGTAATCCATCTCCAATACCAGGTCGTAGAGTGGGGTGACCGTTAATCCATGCAGCAACTTGATCAGTTCTCTGACCAGGCAGGGCATTAACCCCATTGCCGGTTAGTGCGAATATAATGCCCAGTGATAGAAATGACCCTATTTTAATAACATTCATAGAGAGCACCTATTACCTGAATCTTGGGTAAATTTTAGCATTTTGATACCGAAGCAGAAAAACCCCGACCTCGAAAAGAAGTCAGGGTTTTTGTTACTAAAGCAACATGGCTTTTAGAGCTAGTGGTGCGTTACGGGACAAGCTATCCCAACCCTGACGACCGTGAAAATGATGGCTAGCAGGTCCCTAACGCACCCTACACAATATCTACTGATAACTGACAGCTAATAGCTGATAGCAACACCTAGAATGTTTCCCTAGAATCTAAAGGTGGTACGAATCGCTCCAACCCAAATCGTATCATTGTCATCATCGTGATTAGGATTGAAAATCACGTAGGCTCCTGGAGTAATCATGATGTTGTTGGTGATGGGGAATTTGTACTGTGCTTCAATTAGGTAAGAAGTATCATCATCTTCTGCATCAGTACCATCAATTTCGGTAGCCCTAGGTGGCACACCTCCAGCAAAACTCAGCACAGCTCCCTCTTTGCCAAAATCCACGAAAGACAGGTTAGCTGACCAAGTTAAGATTTCAGCATTGTCACCTTCAGACACCGCACCATTATCATCTTCTGCGATCGCATCAATGTAACCAAACCAACCGCCGATGTGAATTTGTTCGGTCAGGCGAAGACTGGCTTGTGCTCCTAAGCGATTAGCAGAGGTAGCCGTCTCGCCAAAGGGGCGCTTGGCTAGGTCACTACCAGTGCTACCGGAAAGATTAACATCTTCTCCTGGCTGGTAGCTACGGACGTAGGTCAAAGATAAATCCAAGTTATCAATCGGGGAAATACCCAGTTGAGCACCAGCGCTATAGGCACCATTGAACAATCCATCTCCCTGAGCAGGACTAGGAGCATCGCCATCATCAGCTAGATAAAGCAGTGATAGATTGATGGCATCACTAAATTGATAGGTGAAACCGCCACCAGCTCCTTCTGGTCCGCGATGGGTTACGGGGTTGCGGCGATTAAACCGGGATAACGCACCAACGCCACTGCTTTCCAGGAACGGGTTGGTCGGGTCAAAAACGTCATCCAAGGCAAGGCCAGATGTTCCCACATAAGCCGTGAATTTTGTACCAATGGGGAAACGGTAGAACACGTCAGGAATTTCCACATCGTTGCCACTATCCGCATCATGACCCAAGCGAGCCATGTCGGTACCAGTCACATCACTGAGTTGAGTAAAGTTTCCTGCCTCCAAACGAATTCTCAACCGGTCTTTCCCGGTGAAGCTGGTATTTAAGTTCAAACGTACCCGGTTGCTTAAGGTAATGTTTTGATCAATGTCATCTCCACTACCATCAGCTTGTTCTTCCCCAAAGGCACCAGCGAAGGTAAAGATCACCTCCCCTTGGAGTTTGGTGGTGGTAGAGAACTGATGGTCTTCTAGGAAAGCCACTCGACCTTCTAGGTTATCCACCCGTGCCCCTAGGGTAGCCAATTCTGCTTCAAACTCTTGAATCAGCCGTTGCAGGGTTTCCAAGTCTTCCCTGGTAATAAAATCAGCGGTGCTCGCCGCAATTAACCGCTCAATCTGGTTCAAGCAAGCATTTAAACCAGCCGCAAACTCATAACGAGTAGTTGCCCGGTTTCCACGGAATGTGCGGTTAGGATAACCAGCAATACAACCATACCTTTCTACCAGAGAGCGCAAAGCTTCATAGGCCCAGTCACCAGGAGATACATCCCGCAGTTGAGAAACACTGGTCACCTGCTCTAGGGCATCTACATCAGTACTGTTGCTGTTGTAGAGATTGATTTGTTTTAAAATTTGCGAGTTAGACTCACCCTTAGACTCACCGTTACCCTGGGCAACCGATAGCTCTTGTGGAGCCGGAAGGGTTTCAGTAGAAGATGCCTCAAGCTTGGGAGCACCATAGGCGCTGTTAGCCACCAGTAATGAAGCCCCTAGCAAAGCCGGGCTATATTTGATCGTATTCCAAAAACTTGTTGACATCCTTTGTCAATCAACCTCAACCCTAGTAGATTATACTCTTGGACTCAAATTAGTCCCCAACCCTTTATCTTAACCACTAGAATTAGTTATGTCTAGGACAACTCTGGATTAGCATATCATTTTTTGTGATCTTTCGAGAAAGATACTCATCCTCGATTGTAGTCACTTATGATATAGTAGTCGCCAGCGATGCAGAGGTGCGACCCGTGGCGAATTTAATTCTTAATGCGGAAAGCGCACCTAAGCGGTCTTGGGGGTTTCCACGGGGCTTACAGCGATGCAGCGCGGTCTTGGGGGTTTCCCCCATGAGCGACTGCATCAAGACAGGTGCGGACGCAGGTTCCGCACACAGCCCCTCCCCATGAGCGACTGCATCAAGACAGGGCACTCTAGAATTTTTAAATAAAAATAAAACCCTAGAACTTATAGGAAATGACAAAAGTCTCAAACCTAAGTAAGCGCAAGAGTTTGACTTCTGACTTCTGACTTCTCCTAAACTAATCAGCTATCTGCTAATAAATTACAGCAGATAGCTGATCGCAAACCCTAGAATTATTACCTAGAACTTAAAGGTGGTACGGATGGCTCCAACCCAAATCGTATCATTGTCATCATCGTGATTAGGATTGAAAATCACGTAGGCTCCTGGAGTAATCATGATGTTGTTGGTGATGGGGAATTTGTACTGTGCTTCAATTAGGTAAGAAGTATCATCATCTTCTGCATCAGTACCATCAATTTCGGTAGCCCTAGGTGGCACACCTCCAGCAATACTGAACACAGCTCCCTCTTTGCCTAAATCAATGAAAGACAGGTTGGCTGCCCAAGTGAAAATGTCAGCATTGTCACCCTCTTCAACAATCTCACCATTCTCGTGAATAAAATCATCTTCAGCGATCGCATCAATATAACCAAACCAACCGCCGATGTGAATTTGTTCGGTCAGGCGAAAACTGGCTTGTGCTCCAAAGCGATTGGCAGAGGTAGCCACCTCCTCGCCGAAGGGCTCCTTGGCAAGGCTACTCCCAGTGCTACCGGAAAGGTTGACATCGCCTCCTGGCTGGTAGCTACGGACGTAGGTCAAAGATAACTCCAAGTTATCAATGGGTGAAATACCCAGTTGAGCACCAGCGCTATAGGCACCATTGAAAAGTCCATCTTTCTGAGCAGGACTTGGAGCATCATCCCCGTCAGCTAGATAAAGCAGTGATAGACTCAGGGCATCACTAAATTTATAGGTGAAACCGCCACCAGCTCCCTCTGGCCCGCGATAGGTTACGGGGTTACGGCGGTTAAACCGGGATAAGGCACCACTGCCACTGCTTTCCAGCCAGGGGTTGGTGGGGTCGAAAATGTCATCTATGTCAAGGTCAGCGGTGCCCACATAAGCCGTGAATTTTGTACCAATGGGGAAACGGTAGTACAACTTAGTAATTTCCACATCATTGCCACCATCCGCATCATGACCCAAGCGAGCCATGTCGGTACCAGTGACATCACCACTGAGCTTAGTAAAGTTCCCTGCCTGCAAACGAGTTCTCAACCGGTCTTTACCAGTGAAGCTGGTATCGAAAATCAGACGTACCCGGTTACTTAAGGTAATGTTTTCATCAATGCCAACCTGATTCTCATCATCATCATCTATTTCTCCCCTGACATCATCATCAGCTTGTTTTTCCCCAAATGCACCAGCGAAGGTAAACAGAACCTCCCCTTTGAGTTTAGTGGTGGTGGAGAACTGATGGTCTTCTAGGAAAGCCACCCGACCTTCTAGGTTATCCACCCGTGCCCCTAGGGTAGCCAATTCGGCTTCAAACTCTTGAATCAGCCGTTGCAGGGTTTCCAAGTCTTCCCGGGTAATAAAATCAGCGGTGCTAGCTGCAATTAACCGCTCAATCTGGTTCAAGCAAGCATTCAAACCAGCCGCAAACTCATAACGGGTAGTTGCCCGGTTTCCACGGAATGTGCGGTTAGGATAACCAGCAATACAGCCATACCGTTCTACCAGAGAGCGCAAAGCTTCATAAGCCCAGTCTCCAGGAGATACATCCCGCAGTTGGGAAACACTGGTGACCTGGTCTATCGAATCTACATCCGTGCCCTGGTTGTTGTAGATATTGATTTGTTGTAGAATTTCCGAGTTAGACTCACCCGTAGCCTGGGCAACGGTTAGCTCTTGTGGAGCCACTTTAGTTTCAGTAGAAGATTCCTCCAGGCTGGGAGCACCATAGGCACTGTTAGCCACCAGCAGTGAAGCCCCTAGCAAAGCGGGACTATATTTGATCGTATTCCAAAAACTTGTTGACATCTTTTCTCAATCAACCTCACACCTAGTAGACAACACTCTTGGACTCAATGCAGTCCGCCACTTTGTCCTACAACCACGAAAATTCGTTAGTTATAGGACAACTCTGGATTAGCATATCATTTTTTTTGTGATTTTTCGAGAAAGATACTCATCCTCGATTTTAGTCACTTACGATACAGCAGTCGCCAGCGATGCAGAGGTGCGACCCGTGGCGAATTTAATTCTTAATGCGGAAAGCGCACCTAAGCGGTCTTGGGGGTTTCCACGGGGCTTACAGCGATGCAGCGCGGTCTTGGGGGTTTCCCCCATGAGCGACTGCATCAAGACAGGTGCGGACGCAGGTTCCGCACACAGCCCCTCCCCATGAGCGACTGCATCAAGACAGGGCAGTTAGGACATGACAAAAGTCTCACACCCTTTGTAAGCGCAAGAGTTTGACTTGTGACTTGTGACTTGTGACTTCTCCTAAACTAGTCAGCTATCTGCTGATAAATCACAGCAGATAGCTGATAGCAATACCTAGAATTTGTACCTAGTATTTTTACTTAGAACTTAAAGGTGGTACGGATGGCTCCAACCCAAATCGTATCATTGCCTTCATCGTGATTAGGATTGAAAATCACGTAGGCTCCTGGAGTAATCAGGATGTTCTTGCTAATGGGGAATTTGTACTGTGCCTCAACCAGGTAGGAAGTATCTTCATCTTCTTGTTCGGTACCATCAATTTCGGTAGCCTTAGGTGGCACACCCCCGGCAATACTGAACACAGCTCCCTCTTTGCCTAAATCAATGAAAGACAGGGTGGCTAGCCAAGTGAAGATGTCAGCATTGTCACCTTCTTCTACCGTACCATTATCATCTTCTGCTTCAGCATCAATATAACCAAACCAACCGCCGATGTGAATTTGTTCGGTCAGGCGCAAACTGGCTTGTGCTCCTAAGCGATTGGCAGAGGTAGCCGTATTACCGAATGGTTCCTGGGCCAGTTCACTACCAGTGCTACCCGAAAGATTGACACTGTCTCCTGGCTGGTAACTACGGACGTAGGTCAAAGATAGATCCAAATTATCAATGGGGGAAATACCCAGTTGAGCACCAGCGCTATAGGCACCATTGAACAATCCTAAGCCCTCACCGGGATTAGAAGCATCACCATCATCAGCCAAATAAAGTACTGATAGTTTCAAGGCATCACTAAATTTATAGGTGAAACCGCCACCAGTTCCGGTTACTCCCCGATGAGTTAGGGGGTTACGGCGGATAAACCGGGATAAGCCACCACTGCCACTGCTTGCCAGGATGGGGTTGGTCGGGTTGAAAATGTCATGCAAGTCCAGGCCAGTGGTTCCCACATAAGCCCTTAATTTCTTACCAATGGGGAAGCGGTAGTGCAATTCAGTAATTTCCACATCGTTGCCACCACCGGCATCATGACCCAAGCGAGCCATGTCGGTACCAGTCACACTACTGAGCCTAGTAAAGTTCCCTGCCTGCAAACGAGTTCTCAACCGGTCTTTACCGGTGAAACTGGTATCGAAGTTCAGACGTACCCTGTTGCTGAAGGTAATGTTTTCATCAATGCCTTCCTGAGCTTCTTCGTCATCATCATCGTCTTCGTCATCTCCATCTAATCGCCTTTCTTCAGCTTCAGCTTGTTCTTCCCCAAAGGCACCAGCAAAGGTAAACAGAACTTCCCCTTTGAGTTTGGTGGTGGTGGAGAACTGATGGTCTTCTAGGAAAGCCACCCGACCTTCTAAGTTATCCACCCGTGCCCCTAGGGTAGCCAGTTCTGCTTCAAACTCTTGAATCAGCCGTTGCAGGGTTTCCAAGTCTTCCCTGGTAATAAAGTCCGCTGTGCTCGCCGCAATTAACCGCTCAATTTGGTTCAAGCAAGCATTCAAACCAGCCGCAAACTCATAACGGGTAGTTGCCCGGTTTCCACGGAATGTGCGGTTAGGATAACCAGCAATACAGCCATACCGTTCTACCAGAGAGCGCAAAGCTTCATAAGCCCAGTCACCAGGAGATACGTCCCGCAGTTGGGAAACACTGGTGACCTGGTCTATCGAATCTACATTTGTGCCCTGGTTGTTGTAGATATTGATTTGTTTTAAAATTTCCGAGTTAGACTCACCCGTAGCCTGGGCAACCGTTAGCTCTTGTGGAGCCACTTGAGTTTCAGTAGAAGATTCCTCAAGGCTGGGAGCAGCATAGGTATTGTTAGCCACCAGCAGCGAAGCCCCTAGCACAGCGGGACTATATTTGATAGTATTCCAAAAAATTGTTGACATCCTTTGTCAATCAACCTCACACCTAGTAGACAACACTCTTGGACTCAATGCAGTCCGCAATTTTTTCCTATAACCACTACAATTCGTTAGTTATAGGACAACTCTGGATTAGCATATCATTTTTTGTGTGATCAGGGGAGCTAGCTTTTCGAGAAAAATACTCGATTGTAGTGACTTACGATACCAATCCTTTTAAGCAACAGAGCAATCGTTGTCTGTGCGCTCTAGATTATACGGCTTGAGGTTGAAGGGGAGGTAAGGCTTTGGTAATAATCAGGTTAAGAAAGATGCTTTTATGTTTAGCTGTCCGGCAAAATTCATCCCACACCTAATGCTTAGCATAGGTGTGGGATGAATTTTGCACAGGGTATTATAAAATTGCTATAATATATGTACTGATAAACAAAGCCGTTCGCGTAGCGTGGCCTACGGCCTTAAATGCTGGGCAAGTCAGCCACTTACGTGCCTAAAAAATAGAACTCATTGTATTGTTCCGGTGGGTCGGGGCATCCCGTGTCGTTAATAAAGTAACCCGTGTATCCGAACGCGCCCCGCGTCGGCGAAAGCCGATAGTGATGGCTGGAGTTGGTAAGAAGCCCACACTGTAATCTTCGATGAGCGTGTGGGAGTATGTCACGGCTAGCATCTTATTTAGCTAAGATATGATATAGCAATCCTAATTGCAACGTCAACAAGCAAGGGCTTCAGATTCTTACCCATCTTTACCCTCTTGGCTTGTTCTGGTATTTAAAAACTCAGATCGGATTGCTATCTAACCAGTGAACCTAACGCCTAGGAGTAACTCCTGAACGTTGACCAGTGACAATATAAGAGACTCGTTGACCAATATTGGTAGCATGGTCAGCCATTCGTTCTAAATGGCGAATCACTAGTCCTAGTAAAAGAATTGGTTCAACAACACCCTTGATATCCCGCTGACTGGCCAAGGTTTGATACAGTTGGTCATAGGCATCGTCTACTGTATCGTCCAGCTTTTTGACCGTTTGCCCAGCAATGGCATCTAAATCCGCTAGGGCTTTTAAACTTGTTGCCAGCATAGCTTGGGCATGATGAGACATAAGTTCCACCTCTGGCATACAGGGATGGGGTGGATAAGGAAACAGCTTTATTGATAGTTCTCCCAGGTCTTCAGCATAATCACCAATGCGCTCTAAGTCTCGTACTAGTTGCATAAAGGCACTCAGAAGCCGTAAATCTTGGGCAACGGGAGATTGCAGAGCCATTAACGTGACACATTCCATCTCAATTTGGTGATAGTAGCCATCAATGCGCTTATCAAGAGAGGCAAGATGTTGGGCAGTCTCGAGATTGCGCTCAAACAGGGCTTGATGACTTAGTCTAAAAGATTGCTCTACCAGAGCCCCCATACGCAAAACATCTTGTGCCAAACGCTTCAGGGAGCGCTGGAAGTGTGAACGCTCAGACATGTTGCTGACAGAACTATTAGCAGAAGATAAACTCACCAGGAAATAGGGGTTGCTAAGGGAAGGCTGGAAGCCCCTGTGATTTATATATATTTATGCATGGGGAAGAAAGCTTTGCCGTAACATAAATAACTGCCCAACAGCACATCAAGATTAGATGCGATCGCTCCCATCCTTCCGGTAAACAAATTAGCAGGCAGTATTTCGATGAAGGGTTTAGGGTTTAGGGCTTGGGTTCATGCTGTTAACTGGTTACAGGTTAACTGGTTACAGGTTAGCTGGTTACAGGTTAGCTGGTTAGCCAGTTACAGGTTAGCCAGTTACAGGTTAGCTGGTTACAGGTTAGCTGGTTACAGGTTAGCTGGTTACAGGTTAGCTGGTTGAAAGTTAGCTGGTTACAGGTTAGCTGGTTACAGGTTAGCTGGTTACAGGTTAGCTGGTTACAGGTTAGCTGGTTACAGGTTACAGGTTATTAAACCTTCAACCTACCCTACAGGAACCCCAAGGGCGAACACCCTTCAACCTTCAACCTTCAACCTTTAACATTTAACCTTCAACCTTCAACCTTCAACCTTCAACCTTCAACCTTCAACCTTCAACCTACCAGCACATTGGCGAAAAGGGTTCATGACAGGCAGCTGATGATTGGGCGAGCAGGATATGGTAGTATAACACTTAGTAATAGCAAATTTAATCAACCTTTGGTGGTATCTGGAAGTGCAATTTCTATACAGGCACCACCTGTTTCCCAGTGATTGGTGGCTAGGATAGAGCCACCGTGAGCCTCAATAATTTGCTGCACAATGGATAGTCCTAGACCACTGCCACCACGCACAGGTAATGGCTCTCCATTACTATAATTACTCTGGTCTCTGGCTCTTGAGTGATCTCCCCGGTAAAGTCGCTCAAAGACACGGGGTAAATCTGACTCGGCAAAACCATCTCCTGCGTCGATCACCTTAATTTGAATCCAAGTATCGCATTCCAACGCCTTGTGGGAAGATATAGCATTAACCTCAACTCTAATAGCAGCCTGAGGTGGGCTGTGTTTAATACTGTTGTCAAATAAATTTAGAAACACCTGAGTCAGGCGAGAGGGATCAGCTTCCAGATACAATTGATTGGGTCCATGATAGGCAAGGGTTAAGTTCTTCTGTTGGGCTAGGAGTTCTAGGGTTTGCCAGACCCTAAAAATTAAACTCTTTAGTTCTATGGATTGACAGTTAAGATGTAGGGTGGGGTCTTGCTTGAGTTTACTAATTTCCAGCCAATCTTCCACAAGCTGAATCAGCCGTTTGACTTCTGCGAGCATTTTCTCCACCCAGCGGCTTTCCTGAGCCTCCAGACGACTCTGTAACGTTTCCGCCACTAAACTAATGGAGGTTAACGGGGTTCTGAGTTCGTGGGCTAAATCCCCAAACCACTGGTTGCGAGACTCAGCCAGTTCTACCAAAGGTTGTTGATTTTCGAGAAACACACCAACTTGTTTCTGGGGTAAGGGCCAACTGGAAGCTCTTAGATAAAGCGATCGCATTTCACCCATGGCATCCCCCTTTAAGCAACTGGGGTGAAATACCCATTCACAGATCCCAGGTTGCTGCTGCTGACGGGTAGTTTGAATCAGCTGATCTAATTCGTAGGAACGCACCCACTCCAGGAATAACCGGATTTCTCCTGATTCCCAGTCATGAATATGTAATAACTGACGTGCTTGCTGGTTGCACCATAGTAACTGGTTTTCTTCATCCACCAGAAAATAACCTAAGGGTGCTACCTGAAGTAATTCTTGCCAGGTTTGCAGTTCCTGCTCCATCTCTTCTCGTTGATGATTGGCTCTTGCGATCGCTTGCCGCAAACGAGAAACTGCTGACAATGAGTTGCTGGTAGCATCCACCTGTAGTGTTCCCAACATTTGCTGTAGCCGTTGTTTGAGTTGGCGCTGCTGCCACAGCCACAGCCCAATTCCCAAAGCCAGACCTAGTAAAAATGCTAGGAGGGTCATAATAAAAAAAAATATGAAGTAAGCATTCAGCTCTCAGCATTCAGCTCTCAGCATTCAGCTCTCAGCATTCAGCTCTCAGCTCTCAGCTCTCAGCTCTCAGCTCTCAGCTCTCAGCTCTCAGCTCTCAGCTCTCAGCTCTCAGCTCTCAGCTCTCAGCTCTCAGCTCTCAGCTCTCAGCTCTCAGCTCTCAGCTCTCAGCTTATGGGCAATGGGCTTTTACCCATACTTTCAATTCTCATGCTTCTCTATCAATATTAAATTCTCCCGTTCGCTTAGCGTGGCCATAGGTCTGCATAGGTTTATTTTAAGCTGACGGCTGACAGCTGACGGCTGACAGCTGACGGCACCTCAAGTAGCGTGGCCAAAGGCCAACGGCTGAATGCTTACAATATGAAGTATAAAGGACTTCGTACTTTATAATACTTTATCCTTTATCTTTCCTTCATATTTCATTGATTATTTATCCTTGATTCTTGATTTTTTATCTGTCCTTTATCTATCCTTTATCTATTCTTTATCTATCCTTTATCTATTCTTTCTCTATCCTTCATTATTTATCCAAAGCGATAACCAAAACCCCTTACAGTGATCAGGTATTCTGGTTTACTGGGGTCTTCTTCTAATTTTTCCCGTAACCAGCGAATATGAACATCCACTGTTTTAGTATCTCCCACAAAATCCATTCCCCATACTTGATCAATTAATTGGTCCCGAGACCAAACTCGGCGGGGATTATTAATAAATAACTCCAAAAGTCGAAACTCCTTGGGAGATAAATTAACGTCTTCTCCCCGAACCGTCACCCGACACTCTTGGGGGTACAGCTTGATCTCTCGGAATTGCTGGACGGGTGTTGGAGTGATACCATTCAAGTGTTGGCGACGAATTAAGGCTCGGCAACGAGCAATCAACTCCCGCATACTGAACGGTTTAGTGAGGTAGTCGTCTGCACCAACTTCCAAACCTAAAACCCGATCTGTTTCACTAGCTTTGGCACTAAGAATCATGATCGGAATGGGATTTCCTCGATAACGTAGCAACCGACACAGATCTAAACCATTCACCTGAGGTAGCATTAGGTCTAATATGAGCAAATCCACAGAGTAACCAGTGTGATCGCTATCCTGAAGCATAGTCAAAGCTGTAGCGCCGTCCGAAGCAGTTAAAACCTCGTAACCTTCTTCTTGCAGGGCTAGGACGATCATTTCTCGGATTAGTTCTTCGTCTTCCACCACTAAGACTTGTTTAGCCTTGGTCAGTTCTGAACCGGAAGGACTGTGGGGTATGTCGAGAGCAAGCATAAAGTAAGAAAACTTGGTAACTGAGGTTACAAGTCAAGATATACAAGCAGTAACACGCATCTGTCAATCAGAATATTGACTTAATCATCAATTAACCTTATTTTTACCAATATATTATCTGGCTGCAGATAGATTATGGAGCCATTGTGCCTAATTAAGATAAAACCCCAAGTCTTACAGCCAATCCATACCTCTGCACCTACTAGCAAGGAGAGGTTGGGCAAATGCCTTGCAATTAAGTAGTCAAAAAGCGGGATAAAACGGGATTTTTTGGGGTATAATAGACAAAAAGGCCAAGAATAGCCAACGATGTCTAAGCGCAAGAAAAAATCAGGCACAACAAAGAAGCTTTC
>NZ_JAAHHC010000088.1:0-15867 GCF_010672265.1 Moorena sp. SIO3A2 | reverse complement strand
TGATAGCTGATAGCTGATAGCTGATAGCTGATAGCTGATAGCTGATAGCTGATAGCTGATAGCTGATAGCTGATAGCTGATAGCTGATAGCTGATAGCTGATAGCTGATAGCTGATAGCTGATAGCTCCCTAAATTAATAATCCCCTCCAGACCCATAGCGCCATGCGTCTAGCCAACGGTGGAAATAATATCTTGGTTTCGGTGGCAAAGTAGTCAACATGCCACTGAGTAATTTACCTACTGGATACAAACTACTGTAAACGGCTAAATTACTATAATGAACCATCCAATCCAATAGCATCGTTAATCCTACTTGAGGAATCACTGGCACGACTAATGCTGGTTTAGTTAATGATGTCACAAATAGGGTTTTAGATAATCCTGAAAACTTCACTACATCTTGTAAGAAGGGCTTAAGCACATCATCTCCCAGGTTTGCCATGGCTTGGAATACGCCAGTGAGTAATTGATTAATTTGATTTGGTGCTAGTTGTTGCTTGATGCCAACACTCATCGTCCGTTGAAACATCCACGTTACGCCAATATTAGGCTGATAGGGTTGTAGTTGGGCTAAGGCATTCCGGTCTAGCAAATCATACTCCAAGGCTTCATGAATACCGTTACTTAGACGCTTTAAATGTCTGACCATGGAACCAAATCCACCAAAACTGACTGGTGATTGTCCACCACTGCTATCCCCTACAGGTAAAATCCGATTCCAAGGCATTCTTAGGGGACTTTTTTGATAGGAAGGAAAAAAGCCAAACAGTACTCGTTTAAAATCAAGTTGGGATAACTCTACTCCCTGGTATTCTGGTAACAGACGGAAGTATTCGTCACATAAAAATTCTAAACTAGGACGTTCGGGATTAGCATCTAAGTAGGTAAATAAATAGGTTGTTCTACCATCCCGGGCTGGAAATGCTTCCCAGAAATATTGACATTGATTTTGGATAGGAGTGAACGATACAATCAAATCCCCCATCTCATTTTTAGGATAGCCTTCAGCACAGCTACCAACCACTAAACAAACTCCTTCTGGTTTCTGACCTTGCCTGACTTGCTTAACAATTGGGGAAAAATGTCCCATGGCATCGATCAGTAAGCGAGCTTTAACTTGGGTATCCTCCAACTGGTCAACCTTCAAGCCGATTGAGACGCCATCGGGATGAATACTTGCTTGTGTAAAGGATGTCTTTTCAAAGAGCTTACCGCCAGCAGCTAAAAATTTGGCTTTGAGGGTATCGAGCAGAAAGACTGGGTCAACACCAATGTTGAGTACGTCGTTTACCAAGAAATCAGGACCCTCGAAAAAACTGATCCGAGCTGGGTTATACTCGGATGCGATCGCATTTTCTAATTCCGCCGTTGAGAGTAACTCAAGTTCCAGGAATACTTCCAGTTCTTGGCGAGAGATATTCCACTCTTGGTCTCTACCCCGCAAAACCCCCCGTTCAACTACGGCAACTCGCCAGCCTCGCTGTTGTAGAGCAGCACCAATCAGAATTCCCAAGGTACCGCCACAGATTACTACATCCAAGTCTAGGGTGCCTAATTCCTCTTCGGTTTCTGTAATCACCTCTGGGATTGGAGTTGTACCCTCTCGTAAGGCTTTCCAGACTTTGTCAGCACTGCGCAGGCGTCCGAGAACATCACCAGGTAACTGGGATAGGATTTGTTCGGTTTGACTCATGGATGTTGCTTGATAGTTAGATGCTAAGACTTCCTTTGTTTTATAGCAAGGCAAGTATAGTTTAGGACACAGTATTTTGTTTTAAAGGGAACAGCGGATCTGGGAACAGGGAACAGAGGATCACCGGAACAGGGAACAAAAATTATCACAATTCCTACACGAATCCCTATCCAAACCTTGAACAGGCAACCATTCATCCCGATGGCGTCTCAATAGCTGGCATTAAAGATACGGTAATTTAGGCAAGTGCGATCGCATCAGCCTGTGAGCCTGGTGAATGAGCCTGTTAGCCTCGCGGTCGAAGCTCTGAGCCTCGTGCTTGAACCTCTTCCACCTCTTCCCACTATTCCCTGTTCCCTGTTCCCTGTTCCCTTTGCTCTACAGCTTAAGACCATAGCCATGTTGAGATTTTCAACAAAATCACTATTCCCAAAAAAAAGTTTGACAATTTGTAATACTTGAATATTAAAATAGTTACCACGACCAAATATTCGTCATGGTTTTGATGCAAAGCGCGAATGGGGGTTTCCCCCTGTTGCCTTGCTCAATCGCTCGTTTAGCCAAAGGAAGCTGTATCCGCCGCCCGGCTTCCTCCCCGCTCAAACTGGGATGGGGTATTCAGCGGCAAGTGAATCAAGAAAATGTTCAAAAAACTAGGTTTAGTTCTTGCTAGCATCTTACTAGCCATCGCCACCTTTGCTATGTCCGTAGCACCTGCTACTGCAGCTACCGTAGAAGTGAAAATGGGTTCGACTAAAGGTTCTCCTATGCAATTTGATAAAAATAAAGTTACCATCTCTGCTGGAGATACCGTTAAGTGGGTTAATACGAAGATGCCTCCTCACAACGTAATCTTCGAGGGAGATGCAGCAGACAAATCTCACAAAAAGCTTGTCTACAAAATAGGTGAATCGTTTACAGCCACATTTGATAAGATTGGAACTTACAGCTATTTCTGCGGACCCCACCGTGGTGCAGGTATGACTGGCACAGTTGTTGTGCAATAGTTGCATCAATTAAGCCGTATATCTCTAGGGATAAAGTGGGCAATGCCCACCTTATTTTGTTAACTTTTGTTATAAGTTTGACAGCCTGTCATTTGACACAGTTCCTCCTCTTAGTGAACGCTAATATCTGGCTCAACGCCATATTGAGAGGAGAAACACTTTGAAAAAAATACTAATTGCGATTCTGCTAGTTTTCGCTTTAATAACCTTGAGCTTCCCTGATTCCGCTTTAGCTGCTGGTGATGCGGCTAAAGGGAAAATGGTATTTAACGCTAACTGCAATGCTTGTCATCAGGGCGGTGTAAACAGAGTCATACCCATGAAAAATCTGAAGAAGGAGGCCCTGGAGAAATTTGGGATGTATTCTGCTGCAGCTATCATCAAACAAGTCACAAACGGCAAAGGAGCTATGCCTCGCTTTGGTGGTCGTTTAAAACCCGACCAAATTGAAGATGTAGCTGCTTATGTTTTACAACAGGCTGATAAAGGCTGGTAGGCTGCATTCAGTGACCAGTTATTAACCAGTTATTAATCAATCATCCCGTAGGGTGCGTTAGGTGCGGTGTAATCAACTACCAACAGTGTAGAGTTGACGCCAGGAGCGCCGTAACGCACCAGCCATAGCTGTTTAAAAATTAATTAAGGTAAGCATATGTGCTATGAGCACGCTACGCGAACAGCAGTCAGCCCTAACTTTGGGATAGACAGAAGGATGTCGATCGCGCGGTCTGCGCCCCTCTGTCTTGCCAAGGATTTTAGCCCGAACCTTCATCGTGCCAAGGCATCGCTACTAAACGAAAACCCACATGATTGGTTCCTGTATCAGGAGCTTGGGACTCTCGTGCTTCAGGACGATAACGGCTGCAATAATTTCGGGCGCAGAGGAAAGATCCGCCTTTAATCACATGGAGTGCCCCTTGATCAGGCTTTTCCGGATCGAAACTACTGCCTTGATCCGGTCCCAATGGATTGAGGCTGCGATCTTTCCCCCTATGACCCACACGATACCAATCTGCGGTTAATTCCCAAACGTTGCCCAGCATATCGTAAAGACCGTAACCATTGGGAGAGAAGGATTCGACCGGGGCAGGACCGAGATAGCCATCGGCTTTGGTGTTGAAGAAGGGGAAGAAGCCTTGCCAGGTGTTGGCTTTGTGAGGGGCATATTGTTCACCAGGGATCGAGGTGTCAGTGTCAAGACCACCCCGTGCTGCATATTCCCATTGGGCTTCGGTGGGGAGCGTTTTACCCACCCAATCGGCATAGGCAACCGCATCTTCATAGGCAATGTGAACAACAGGGTACTTGTCAAAACCTTCAATGGTGCTGTCGGGTCCGTAGGGATGTTGCCAATTAGCACCAACGACCCAATCCCACCAGCTTAAATAAGCTACTTGTTGGATACCCGGTGCAGGGGGCTGAAACACCAGGGAACCGGGCTGTCGTTGCGCTTCGGTTAAGCCAGGGAATTGGTCTTTGGCCAGGGGACGTTCGGCAACGGTGACGTAGCCTGTAGCTTGGACAAATGCTTGATAGTCGGCGTTGGTAACTTCGTGGCGATCGATGCAAAAACTATCCACGGTCACATCAACAGCAGAACGCTCTGAAGGATAGTAGGTGTCGGAGCCGATCATAAAGGTTCCCCCAGGGATCAACACCATACCTTCAGGACAGGGAGAATCGGCAAAAGCCAAAGGTGACGAAGTGAAGACGGTTGGGAAAAGGAAAAGGAGGGAGACCGCCAGCAAAATGCCAACAAGATCACGAGTTAAATTCTTCTGAAGCAAGGAGAAAAACATGGACATTCAAGAACAGTAATCTAAGAGGGGGGTCGGGGCGATCGCAGAGCGGTTGAACCGTTTCGTTTTAGTTCGGGCGATGAGATGAATAAGGGTGGGCAATGCCCACCCTGCTAAAAGTTCGGTACTCGGGTATGTACTCCTATTCCGACCTTAAATCAATACTCGAATTGTGCCTGCAATCCTGATATTTTGCATGGGTTAATGGTAGAACGGAATGGGATTAAGACGGAAGGGCTGCCCGCAGGATGCCTCTACGGACTCTTCAAAGGTTGACATCTGACCGTAGCCCACGTCATCCAACATCACCACAAGGATATTGGGGGCATTTTCAATACCGAAGGTAGAGGGTAATTTCAGGTCTGCCTTTTCGGATTCCGAGTCTTCCTAAGTCAGACCGATTTTGCCCGTGAAAATGGGGTCGGGATGGGGTAAGATCTGCTGGGCCATTGCTGGCAACACAGCAGTATTGAGGAAAAAGGAGAGGGCGATCGCGATCGCGGCGATCGCTCTCCATATTCGGTGCAAAAAACCGTTGAAAAACATGAGTAAAGTCTTACAAAAAAGGGTTGACAAAATTCAGACCGCATCCCAAAACAAGATATGAATCGTTTTGGGATGGTCGGTGGAGGGGAGATCGCAGAACTCGATGCTAGAACAATTCCGAACATATGGGAGTCTCGTTAAATGATGGATCGATATCGATTGTCACCTTCTCAATCTCACCTCCCGTAAATTCAAAGGGAGGTTTGTAGGTGTCACTGACTGGAGCCTGTAGATCCATTCCCACATCCTGAGTATCTACCCCAAATCGCCCCGGAAATGTTGCCTCAATTCGGCTGCAATCCACCGGAGTTGTCATATCGTTGACATAGAGAAAAGCCCTGCCACCACAGCCAAATCCTGCGGAGCAGGTATTGCCGTCGTAGACAAATTCAACCTTAACGCGAGTCGATCCACTCGATAGTGGAGTGAGATCAGTAAGAAGGGTTCGCTCAACATCGACATAGTTATACTCATAGACCAGATCATGGTCTGGAGTGACATAGAGACTATAACCTCCAGCAGTGCCTCCATTGGCCAAAATAACGCCTTGAACGGTTTCCGCATCGCTAATATTTAGATCTGCGGTAATACGGTAGGAGGTGTTAGCAACATTAGGAGCAGAGGCGGCAGGCAGATGGATGGCTCCTGGATAAAACTCGAAGTAGGTGCGATCGCCCAAAACAGTGGGACGTTCGACCAAGTAGCGCTCGGTAAAGCGATCGTCAATAGGCAAGACACCGTATTTGTCTGCTTCGCTATCAAATAGAGCCTGCAGTTCTGCTAATTTGTCTGGATTCTGGGCTGAGAGATCGTCATGCTGGGTAAAGTCTGCGTCCAGATTGAACAATTCCCATTTGTCTTCATCGATCGGACTCGAGCCAGTGGTAATCCAAGGAATTCGGTGGAATGCTGATGCCATCCAACCATCATTGTAAACCCCACGATGGGCAAACATCTCGAAATACTGGGTGTCCCGAGGCGCGGGTTGACTTGCCCCATCCTTCCCGAAAGTATTGGCAAAGCTCGCTCCTTCGAGGGGTTTTTGGCCGATGCCATTAAACTTATTGGGAGGTTGAATGCCAACTATATCCAAGATCGTTGGGGTAACATCGATAACATGGAGAAACTGATCCCGCAAATCTAGGTTTCGGTCTCCTGTGGCTTGGATGCCATCGGGCCAAGAAATCACCATCGGATTGCGAGTGCCACCAAAGTACGAGGCAACCTGTTTGGTCCAACGAAAAGGACTATCCGTAGCCCAAGACCAACCAATGGCAAAGTGAGGCGACGTTTCGGGGCCACCCCAAATGTCTTTGCACTTCAAGTTATCTTCCATCGTCAAGGGAGCGCCGCCCAAGTTCGCAATTTCATTACAGGTGCCTGGAATACCCCCTTCTGCACTGGCGCCATTATCACCAACGATGTAGATAATTAGGGTGTTATCTTTTTCACCCAATTCATCAATGGCATCGATCACCCGACCGACTTCCTCATCTGTATATTCCAAGAAGCCCGCATAGGTTTGCATTTGCAAGGCAAGCAAGTCCCTGGCTCCTTCAAGATCGAACTGAGGGTCATCCCAAGCAGGAATTGCTGCGGGTCGCTCCGTACATTTGGCATCGGCAGGAATCACACCTTGTGCTTTCTGATTCGCACAGATGGCGGCCTGTTCCACATCCCAGCCATCAACAAACATACCATTAGGCGATCCTGCTGCAATGGCATGTTCTCCCCCAGCTTTGTACTTATCAACATAAGAGGCTGGAGGCTGGTGGGGAGCATGGGTCGCTCCGGGGGAGAAATAGAGAAAGAAGGGGGTGTCTGGAGACAAAGAGCGATTATAGCGCAGCCAGCTAATGGCCTGATCGGCTAGATCGTGGTTCAGGTTGTAACCCTCTTCAGGAGAGGCGGGTTGATTGATGGGATTGCGGTTTTCATACAAGGTGGGATACCACTGATCCGTTTCGCCCCCAATAAAGCCGTAGAAATAGTCGAAACCGAGATCGTTAGGCCAGCGCGTGAAGGGACCAAACCAGCATGTTTGGTTATCGGGGACGTTATGGTTTTTACCAAACCAACTCGTGCTATAGCCGTGAGCCTGCAAAATTTGGGCAACCGTTGCCGTGCTCTGAGGAATGAGTCCGGTATAACCTGGAAACCCCGTTGCCATTTCTTGAATGCTACCAGAGGCTGCAGAATGGGAGTTGCGACCGGTTAACAAGGCAGCGCGGGTGGGAGAACAGAGGGAGGTGGTATGGAAGCGGTTGTAGCTCAAGCCATTCTCTACCAATTTGTCGAGGGTAGGGGTGACAATCGGCCCTCCAAAGGCTTCTGATGCGCCAAAGCCGACATCATCTAGTAGCACCAGCAGGATGTTAGGTGCGCCTTCAGGGGGTTGAGGGCTCATGAGAATAGCATCATCTGCCTCTGATTGGTCGTAGGTTTCTTCGATCTGGCCGTTAAAGGTAGGGTCTGGGAGGGGTAGGTCTTGGGCCAACCCAGGGGGGACGGCGATACTCAAAAAGAGAGCGATCGCGTCTGAAGAAACAAGGCGACCGGGCTCCAAGGCATTTTTACCACAAAGGCACAAAGTACACGAAGGGAAGAGGCGATCGCTTGCTCTTAGAAATATGAGTGTTGGTTGTGGTTATGGTTATTTTTTGCTAAGTAGGTCGTGCAAAAAAAAAGGATGTATGTTACAAATTATAAAGTGTTGCCGAAGAAAGGAGTCAGAGGTATGGGAGCCAGACTGAGAGTGTTTCTCACCCAAGAAGAAGAAAGAACGCTCTGGGAATTGAGGAGGGCTACCACCGTAAGTCAACGAGTCAAAGATTGGCCGTAGGCCACGCTACGCGATCGAGCAGAAGCAGTTCGTTTAAGTCATCAAGGCGCTTTATGTCGAACAGATCGCCACTCACCTGCACTCGACAGCTAAAACGGTTAGGAAGACACTAAACGCCTGGAAAACAAAAGGTAGGGCATGACTATGGGAGGCATCAGGACGAGGGCGACAAAGAAGATGGAGCGAAGGGGACATCGAATACCTAGAAGACTGTCTAAGAATTGACCCGAGAACCTACAACAGCGTTCAACTCGCCGAAAAACTCTGTCGGGAACGACAAGTTGACCTCAGTCCTGAGTATCTACGTCAGATCCTCAAAAAAAGGGGGTGATTTGGAAGCGGACGCGAGTGAGTCATCAAAAACGGCAAGATCCACAGAAGCGGTGGCTCACGCAAAACGACCTGGAAATCCTTGAACTGGCGGCTGCTGCTGGAGAGATTGACTTGCTTTACGCCGACGAATCGGGATGCTGTTTGTGGAGTGCCGCCAGCTACAGCTATTACTTTAAAGGAGAGCAGAAGCGGCAAGAACAGACGAAAAAACGGGGGAAACGATTGAGCCTTTTGGGTCTGTGGCAACCGTTGGTGACATTTGTGTGCAGTTTGGTGTTGGGGAGGCAGGATAGCGAAGACTTCATCTTGCCTGATGCACGAACAAGCCCAAGTGGCTGGTGCAATTTACCAACGCACCGGTCGAATCCGTGTGATCACCCTCGTGCTTCGGCTCGATTCATACAAGTAAAGCTGTGAAAGAGAAACTTCCCCAATGGGAAGCGATGGGACTTTACTTATTCTTTTTGCCACCTTACTGTTCCGTTCCGGAACCCCATTGAGTTGGAGTGGGAGCATCGCGGATCGCGATCAATTGGTCGGTCAGATGTTTGAATCGGAGTCGGAATTAGCGTACCACGTGACTGTAGGACTTGAGGCTCGAGGAGAGCGCAACGGACATCAGGTTGATTATGTCAACCTGCGAGGTGTGAAATAATCCTTTACAAACATCTCTTTTTTTCTCTGGGACTACTTATTATATTTCAGTAATAGGATAGGTGTACGCCTGTAATGTATGATAGAAACTTTAGGGGGGTATTGCATACGCCCATTGCTTGAGTCGAAGCCGTGACCGGTGGGCCAGGGATCAAAAGGCCCCATGGCAATACTGCTCGGATAAGCCCGAATCCCCACTCGTGCTCTTCTACTAATTTTTTGGAGATTTCAATGAAAAGACTGTTAATTACTCTACTGGTCACTCTTGTGACTAGCTTTTGCTTGTTTGCCAATGAGGCCGCACTGGCAATATGTAGTTGCACTAATATGGCGGTGGCATTTGGGGGAACTGGGGTTAATATTTGCTCTAACAACACGTTGAATTTTAGCGAATGTACTCGGTCTAATGGCGGAACTGGAACAGCTTGTCCAAGTAATACATACGTCTATAACTGCCCAACAGGCGCAAATACGTTCGACCCTTTATCACAAGGCACTGGTTTTAAGGTTGCTGCCACCTATGCTCCTGGAAGTACGGCTTCAGACTGCATCCCTGGCCAGATCCTACAGGAGACAATTACCAGCAATATGCCGATTACCTACCCAAAGATTAATCCGACGACATTGACTGGCAATCAGACCATAGGGGGGCTTGATCTACGAATCAATAACAATGCCAGTCAATCATACCCGCGTGTTGGTCAGATCTACCAGGGGACGACAAGGCAGTTTTTCGGTGGTGACAACTATGAAGGAGGTGCAACAACTGTGATTTCTAGCCAGTCAAACACGGGTTCAGAGTGGTGGGATAATCCTGACCAAACCAAGGATAATCAGACAGAAAATGCAACTTGGAGATTTCGTTTCATTTCTTTCGTCCGTGGGAGTGCTGGACAGCAAAATTGTTCCTGTGCCACTGACATTGCAGTGGATTGGGGCAGCAATGTCAACCCAGTGACCGGGATACAGCGGGGCACGAGCGGCAATGAGAACTGTCGGTGACCCCAAAACCCGAACCATATGTTTCCCTCCCATCCTCATAATTTGCTGGTTGCGATCGCATAACGGGCGATCGCCCGTTATGCGATCGTCCTTTGCAAGAAGGCATTGGCAAAGCATCGTGTGGCTTATGGGCATAATCTAGCAGTTCTGGCGTTCAAGTAATGAATAGCTAGACTTCAAATTCACCAAAATACTTTCTGATCTCAGTTCAAGCAAGTAATAACGTGCCCAAGGAGGCAAGATGAAACGTTTACTTTCTAGTATTGTCACTACAATGCTGGCCATAGCTATTGTTTTTAATTTCCATGTCGGTGCTGCTATGGCTGTTGGAAGTGGCCTAGTGTATGACAAAAATGATTCGAAGTTGGCCGCAACTGCTGTTAAAGCGTCTGATAGCCAGGGGATAAACTCAGTAGCGGAAGCCGCTCAAGCCGCCGTGGCATTGGCATCAAAGCCTGGAGTAGGGTCTCTTAATCCTCTCATCCTGGCTGGTCATGGAAGTCCTGGACTCATTGGATTAGGTAGTGGCACTTCATCCGTATACCAGAAGGGAAAAGATCTCCAGAATGGAAAGCTGGGTGATGTGAGGTCTGAGCTAGCCACAATGAAAAGTTCTCTGGATGCAGATGGCTATGTAATCCTTTCCGGGTGTGAGACCGGACAGGGTGCGGCAGGTCTCAGTTTAGTCAAAGAGTTGTCTACCGAATTTAGCTCTGCTAATGCCATGGTATTTGCCAATACAAAATGTATTGGTTTAAGTGCTAACTATGGAACAGGGAGTTCAGTTTGTTCTGTTGAAGGGAATACATTGTGGCAGCAAAGTTCTGTGATCGCAGCTAAGAAGGGCAATCAGGTTACAGTTGATAGAACTTTGATGAAAACCCTGACTCCAAAACTATGTGTGCCTAAGAAGTAGTGGTGTGGTCTCAGAGTTCAATGCAGCTGATGGGCAGGCGATCGCTTTGGCTTGCCCGAAAGATTTTGGCCCATCGCTGACCTGAATTGTTCCTCACTGAAGTTCGATTTGAGACTGTTGGAGCTTAGTGGTGCAGAAAACTTTTTAGGTCAATTGCACTATATCTTCACGAGTCAGGAGAGGTTTGCTAAACAGGGAATAGATGAGATGCTTGAAGTCTTCCACAACCCCAAAGCACCTCTATGTCTACTCCCCTTCTTCACCTATCTCGCCTTCTACTATTGCCAATTCCTCAGACCCTTCAGCCCATGCTAGTCGCGTTGGATCATTCAAGATGTCAGGATTTCTCCAACGTTCCCGAAAGGAAGTGTAATCGTCTGATGATGTAAGTGGGCCATAATAGTGATCGAATCCGACGTTTTATCGATATTATGGCAGTAGTGTGAAAGGTATTATAGGCAATCCCTACCAGTAGGATGTTGGGTGCATCTTCAGGGGTCTGAGGTCCAAGGAGGGTATTGTAATCTGCCTCTGATTTGTCGTAAGTTTCTTCGATGGTGCCGTTAAACTCGGGGTCTGGAAGGGGCAGATCTTCGGTTAACCCGGGGGAGACGGCGATACTCAACAAGAGAGGGAGAGCGATCGCGATCGCCACTACTCCTTTCAAAATTCGGTTTAAAAAACCGTTACAAAACATCAATAATAAAGTCTCACAAAAACAAATGTAAAATCTCGGGTTGTTGTCCGGAGATTTCAAGATCAGTTTAGGGGTAAGCTATCTCTGGAAATAGACAAAAATTCCCACTTTTTAAGCTATAGAAATTAAAAAACCAGTTTTTTAAAATCATAAATACCACTTATAATAAGATTTATTGTTTTGTTTTGGCAGAATGCCGTACAAAGGAGTGTGTTGATGGATGTCAGCGATCGCAAAGTTGCCCGAGATCGAACCAATATCGAGACGAGCGATCGCAAGATTGTCTCCAAATCCTTTACAGATTTGGATGGTTTCAAAGAGTTTTTTGACTATCAAGGGAAGGAAATAATACAACTCACTCCCGGCTCTCTTCAGGCCGAGTTTTTATCAATTCAGATGAGTGATTTCCATTTTGTGTACAATCAAGCAAACCAAGGCGTTCAATTTTCAGGTGATGGCACAAAAGAATATATATCTTTTGCGATACTTTGGTCTGAGAAGGAAAAGGAATATTACTCTTTTCGTCACGGTGTAACCGTGACACAGATTGTCATCCCCGTTCAAACTTTTAATACTTATGCCGATCGCCTCCAACCCCACGATTTAGGCGATCGCTTCCGGAGTAAAAATCATGTCAATTTGCTACCCACTGGAATGCGAGAAATTAAAGATTACTTGAAACAATTGATTTGGTTAGCAGTATATCAACCGACTTGGTTATATCAACCTCATATCGAACAACTCGTTATCGATGATTTCCTGCCTTTGTTAATCGGTCAAATTCCCATTAAACGAAATGCCAAGGCGTTTCTCAAACCTTCGCGGCGATCGCAGCTTATTGTCCGCGCCGAACAACATATGTTAGCCAATATGGGAAAACCTTTGACTTTAAAACAGCTTGCTGAAGATTTAGAATCGAGCAGTTCTGCCTTATCTTATGGTTTTCGGGACTTATTTGGCTTAAGTCCCATGCGCTATCTCAAGGTACGACGACTTAATGCAGTGCGAGAACGCTTGAAGGAAAGCGAACCAGAACGTTGTACCATAGCCATCCTTGCTAGTGAATTTGGGTTCTACAGTCCTTGTCATTTTACTAGAGATTACAAAGCTATGTTTGGGGAGTTACCTTCAGAGACATTGCGAAACACTGCAAAAGTTAGCTTGGGTATCGATTGATAAATACAGCGGTTTGCAATTCAGTCAGGTACAAATTCTTGGGTTTTAGGGAGCAGGGAGCAGGGAACAAAAAACAGGGAATATATAATTTTGCGCATTCTAAATTATTAAAATACAAAAATTGTGTAAACCACCCAAGTAAAAACCACTATATTAATCAACATATTAGAGAAATTACTGAAGTCTATAGGCTTAACTTTAACTAAAATAACGATAAACAGGACTAACGGGATAAACACCGAAAAATTGACTATAGCAATCCGTTTAGGAATTGTGAAAATTTTTCTGATCTACTCCCAACTCCCGACTCCCGACTCCCGACTCCCGACTCCCGACTCCCGATTCCCGATTCCCTGCTCCCTGCTCCCTGCTCCCTGCTCCCTGCTCCCTTTCCTATACTTTGAAGGATGAAACTACAAACAAGACTGGAATTAGTCATACTAGTCATTTTCTTATGCGGCTGGATCATAGCTGGGTTGATCACCTATGCTGTAGAGCAACAAAATGCTCGTAAGGAAGTTGTTCATACTGCGGAAGTGCTGTTGAGTACAGCAGTGGCGGCTAGGGACTACACTACTGATCAAGTTCGACCGTTGCTGCGAGAACTGGAAACAGAAGAGTTCCTTCCCCAAACTGTCCCCTCCTATGCCGCCCAACAATTGTTCAAGGGTCTGAACCAGGACTATGAAGGCTATACCTATGCTGAGCGGGCGCTTAACCCCACCAACCTCAAAGATCTGGCTGAGGGATGGCAAGTTGAGCTGATTAGAGAATTTATCACTCACCCCAATCTCAAGGAAATTATTGGGCAGCGCTCTACCAAGCAAGGACTCAAAAGTGTGTACGTTGCCCAACCGATCCAGATTAAGTCCCAAAGCTGTTTGCAATGTCACGGCAAGCCAGAAGATGCTCCCCCAGCGTTGATTAAAACCTATGGTGATGCCAGGGGCTTTGATTGGAAGCTCAATGAGATTGTTGGGATCAGGTTGCTCTCTGTGCCTACGTCAATGCCGGAGAAACAAGCGCGACAGGCTATTTTTTCATTCTTATTGCTGCTAGCCAGCATTTTCTTAATCGCTTACACCACAGTCAGTCTAATCGTCAGGCGCTGGGTAGTTAATCCCCTCAACAGCATTGCTCACTTGGTGGAGGAAATCAGCCTCAGAAAGGTAGAAGGTTCGCAATTACCAGATGGTCGCTCTGATGAAATTGGCAAGCTCAGCCAATCCATCAATAGATTGCTAATCAGCTTGAGTAAAGCGCTTTCAAACTGCAACTTACCATCAAGTCATTCTGACGATATCCCCTAAAACCAAATGACTGCAAAAAACTTAACTATTCTCGGCCTCACCGGTCTGTTGCTTTTAGCCTATACCTTTGTGAGTAGCAACCCAGACCTGGTATCAGACTCGATAGTGAAGTACCTACAGATTACGGTATTGGTCTGCGGTAGTGTTGTAATCGTTAATTTTCTTTCCTTTCTGGTAGTTGATGTTTGGTTTGCCCGCTCCCAAGGTAAACAACCCTCAGCCTTGCTCAAGCTAGTTATTTCCCTATTACTCTATGCAGTTTGCTCGGTTTTGATTTTAGGAATACTGGGGGAAAACATAGCAGCCTTCTTTACCACCTCAGCATTAATCACAGCGGTGATCGGCTTTGCTCTACAGTCTACTTTAGGTAATTTCTTTTCAGGGGTAGCCCTACGCATTGACCAACCCTTTCAAATTGGTGACCGAGTGATTATCCGTGATGTAGAGGGCGTCATCGAGTCCATCACCTGGCGCTCGATAGCGATACGTCAGTGTACTGGTGAAATGACTTACATTCCTAATGGGTTACTGTCAGATGACTTACTTACGGTGATTCCTACTAAGACATCCACGGTACAACCAGTGATGCGCTCTGTGGAATTTTTAGTTCCTGCTGCTTCTCCCCCCCAACAAGTCATTGATGCTGCCTATGGAGCAGTCCTGAATCAGCCCCACCCTAACATTAACCTTGACAAACCGATTCAAGTCAGGATGTGGGAATATGACTTGGCGGATCCAGGGCTGTTTATCACTTACAAACTTTTCTACTTTCCTAAAAACTACAACCTTGCTCCATTGCACACGGATCGCGAACTCTTACGCCGAGTCTGGTATGGGTTAAGCCGTGAAGAATTAAGTCCTAGGTATATTATTCCCTCCCACAAGCAGCACCTCAAACTCCTCAGCTCCATTGAATTCTTCCGCCACTTCAGCCTTGGAGCACAGAAAATCCTGATCGAATCTGCCAAGCCTCTACTATTTGATGCTGGTGAAACCCTCAGTAGTAAAAATCTGCCTCAAGACGCTATGTTTATAGTAGTTAAAGGCTGCCTAGAGGTAGAGCAACAGGTGGTTATCACCTTGGGCAAGACTACAGTCAAACCATTCACTCATAGACCCAAAGCCCAACCCCCTACTCCATTAGATCAACAGGTGATTGAAAGGCTTGCCTATCAACTAGCTCACTACATCGGTCCTACTGCTTTTTCTGTAGCCCATGAGGCGGCACAGCAGACATCGTCTCTCTACTGGCTATACCAACTGTTAGCAGCAGAGATTCACGATCTTGAACAACGGCAGGAATTTCTCAAGTACTCCCCTCAATTTCCTGTGGAACAGTTACAAGCCGGAGACTTCTTCGGTGAGATGACTCTTTTCTTAGGTAAACCCTTGCCAAAGGTTACCATCACTGCTGCCATGGAGACTGAGATTCTGGTCATCACTCAGGAGTCTCTTACTGAAGCGTTACGGGACGATCACACACTCCTAGATCTGTTGAGCCAGATAGTTGCTAAGCATCAGAGCAACTATCTGGCTGGAACAATGCAGATGTCTTCCTTAGAGGTATTACCAGCAGATGCGATGAAGCTTCGCTTCCGCTAAAAGCGATTGGCCTTTGGCCACGCTACGCTATTGACCGTAGGTCACGCTACGCGAACGCAAAGCACATCGGCCATCTGATTAGTGTTTAGTTGTCGGGAATCGGGAATCGGGAATCGGGAATCGGGAATCGGGAATCGGGAATCGGGAATCGGGAATCGGGAATCGGGAAAGAGAGGGGAGTGTGGGGCGGGGGCGCGGGGAGTGTGGGGCGGGGGCGCGGGGAGTGTGGGGCGGGGGCGCGGGGAGTGTGGGGCGGGGGCGCGGGGAGTGTGGGGCGGGGTCGTGGGAG
>NZ_JAAHHC010000087.1:0-16449 GCF_010672265.1 Moorena sp. SIO3A2 | reverse complement strand
AACGGGCAAGATGCCCATTCCACCAAGATGCCCATTCCACCAAGATGCCCATTCCACCAAGATGCCCATTCCACCAAGATGCCCATTCCACCAAGATGCCCATTCCACCAAGATGCCCATTCCACCAAGATGCCCATTCCAATGACACGGTCAAGATGCCCATTCTACAGCAAGATCTGAGTTCCAATCACACGGGCAAGATGCCCATTCTACTAAGATCCCCATTCCACTAAGATCCCCATTCCAATGACACGGGCAAGATGCCCATTCTACAGCAAGATCTGAGTTCCAATGACACGGGCAAGATGCCCATTCTACAGCAAGATCTGAGTTCCACAAAACTATTAAAATCATCCCGCATTTATGCAACGCCCTTCTTAGCCATGTAATCTTACTCACTACTGGCTCGATTACCATAGTATTTATATCCCTAAACCAATAAACAATGCCCCAAGTAGAACTACTAAAAATCTTCCTGGCTTCCCCTAGCGATGTGAGTAGGGAGCGGGACTATGTAGAAGAAGTAGTTGAGGAAATTAACCGAACTACTGCTCTGAGTAAAGGTGTTAGGTTAGAAGTAGTACGTTCGGAAAAGAATGCTTATCCGAGTTTTGGTCAGGGTGGGCAAGCTGCTCTTAACTCTCAGATTGGCAATATGGAAGAGTATGAGCTATTTGTGGGCATTATGTGGAATCGCTTGGGCACTCCCACGCCCCGTGCCGAGTCTGGAACTGTGGAAGAATACGAACGAGCAGTTGCGGCTTTTGAGAAAGATGGGAAACCCGATATCTGGTTTTATTTTCGAGAGGCAGGAGCAAACCTAAATGAGGAGAAACTGGAACAGCGAGGAAAAGTGCTGGCATTTAAGAAAAAAGTTCAAGGTAGGGCGTTGACTCATGATTACGAAAAGCCATCAGATTTTCGCGAGAGGTTTCGTCAAGGTTTATCCTTGTGGTTGGAAAATACTAAAGCAAATTCCCTTTCGACGGTAGAAAAAAAGTCCTCAACTCCTAACTCTCCCTCTACAAAAGCTACTGTACAAAGCGTAACAACTTCAGGTAATTGGATTTTGTTAAATAATAACTATTACTTAGCGAAATCATTAGAAACACAATCAGATGGGACTATTTCAGTTCAAATCACAACAAACGATCTGGAAGAACAGGCGAATTTAAAAGATCTAAAACATGACCAATTTCCCCACTACTCACAAATCAGTTATGCCTATCAGGAGGAAGCTTCAATTACTGAAGTAAAGGATGTTATATTAACATCCACTGGGGGCAAAAATCTATTTTGTATTGCTCTATCACCAATCAAACAGTCTCAGGAAAATCTTTTTCAAGACATAACAGTTGGCTCAAATAATGGTAAGTATTATAGTGCTGACGAAATCGCTGAAATGCGCGTGAAAATTTTACTGCTCAATGATGACAGTTTGCTATCCAATCAGGAAGATTATTTGAGGGTCGATTCTCTTATTAACTGTTCCGCTGGAGGAAAGCTTATAGAGCCAATTAATTTCGCCGAGCTATGGAAAAAGCGAAAAAGGCAAAAAGAGAAGTTCTTGAGAATCGCAAGACTTACGGCAGTTTATGAGCTCAAAATGAGCGGTATAGTTGAGCATATATTGGAACTCAAGCTAGGTCCTATCAAAAATCACTTAATGACTGTTGAATTTCGTGGGACGAGAAGGTCAAGATACAAGAACAAAGAAACTAAGGTTATAGAGGTCAAAGGAAACTGCTCCCTGAGAGACTAATATAAAATAAAATTGCTAGGTAATTTTACTCATCAATCGAACGATTATTTATTATATTTGTTAGATATCTAAACCAATAAAAATGCCCCAAGTAGAACTACTTTATAGGCAGGGATTAGATCGTTTTAGCCAAACATTTTCTGAATTGGGACTAGGTGGGGATGATAATCCAGGTAGGAAACAGGAAATTTGGAAGAGGCAATATGGTTGGGCAGAGCTGCAACATTGGCTTGGTGTCTGTTTACTACAAAATCCCCAAGGACATCCAACTGATAATGTGGAGCAAGCAATCAAAGCATTTGAATTGGATAAATTTCCTCAATATTGGGCGAAAAATCAAAACTTTTTGGGATGCCTATTATCATCGGCTTCAGGGTGAAGTTGCTGATAATAAGCATTTGGCTATTGATGCTTTCCAAGACGCTCTTACTGTATTCACTTCTGGAGAGTTTCCGCAAGAAAGATTAATGGTGTTAAATAACCTGGGGATAACCTATCTAAATATCCCTGGGGAAGAGCAACCAGAAAATCAGGAACAGGCGATCGTAGCATTTGAAGAAGCTCTGACTCTGATCAATCCCGAAAAGTTACCTAACGAGTGGACAATCATGGAATACCGTCTAGGTATGGTTTATCGGGAGCGAATCCGAGGGGAGCAAGTCGAGAATCTAGAGCTTGCGAATAAGGCTTTTGAAGCTGCCCTGAAAGTTTCTATATCCCAAGATTTACCTGAAGGGTGGGTATAGTAGAATTTCTACACAGACTGGATACACATCTTGAAGAATTGATGCTCTATCTCAAACTCTTGACTCAGGTTGGGCTTAAACGCATAGGAAGCTCTTTTATCAGTATATTTGGTCTTTTATGGCTGTCTATCGAGCCAGTAGCACTTTTTTTTCCAGAGAGTCTGAATTTTGGTTGGATTGGCTACTTGGGACTAGTAGTAGTCTCCCTGGCGATAGCAGTTATTCAGCGTTTTCCCCGTAGCTCGGTGTGTAAAGCGTTGTCTTCTCCCGACTCAGTTGTAGAAATTAAAATTGGCAATCTTTTTAATCAGCCTGGGCATTTAGTCATAGGAGCTAACGATGTTTTCGATACGGAACTCGGAGAAGTCATCAAACCTTCTAGTGTACAGGGACAGTTTCTTACGGGCATTTATGGCAATGACCTTACTAAATTAGACACAGAGATTGAAGCAGTATTGGAGGACTACAAAGCTCAACGTACAAAAGAACCTAACAAAAACAAGGGAAAGTCTTGGCGCTATCCCATAGGCACAACTATAGCATTGGGTTCCCCTGACAAACGCTATTTCTGGACAGCTTACGGCTATATGGGCAATGACCTGAGAGTCCAGTCAAATGCTGACTACATTTGGAATTCTTTGAGCTGTCTTTGGGAAGAAGTTCGCCGGAAGGGTCATGGTATCGACGTTGCTATACCTGTTATTGGAGCGGACTTAGCTCGTACTAACTTACCTCGAATGGCATTAGCTAAGTTAATTATTCTTTCATTCGTAGTGGCTTCTAAGAAGGAGTTTGTCACCAGGAAACTAACTTTAGTCATCCATCCTAAAGACTTAGAAAACACAGATTTCTATGAATTAGAGGATTTCTTGACATCGGCTTGTTTTTGATATTGTCCTTAAAATCGGTATTATATAGTGTTTTCAATGGGGTGAGCTACAAAGCTCCTAAGTTAATGGGAGTAGGGATTAAGACCTGAGGGGGTGATAACAAGGGTAAAAAGGTGGCTTGTCACTCCCTTTGGGATGCGATCGCATTTACTACTCGATTCCAGTTTCTCCACCAGCGAAGGTAACACAACAACCCAAACCAAAGTATCTCAGTGGTAAACTGCAAAGAGATCAAAAGTGCAGACCCGGTGGTGCGTTACGGGACGGGCTATCCCAACACTGGCTACGAGGCGAAAAATCAGGGCTCGCCCGTCCCTAACGCACCCTACGCACTACATTCTGAATTCTACTAACCATCAACCTTCAACCTTCCAACCTCCTAACCTTCAACCTTAAAACCTTCAACCTCCTAACCTCCTAACCTCCAACCTCCTAACCTCCTAACCTCCTAACCTTCCAATCCCATTGGTTAAACAACGACTCGATAAATTATTAGTAGACCTTAACCTGTGTGAATCCCGACAGCGAGCTCAGGTGCTGATTCGTGCGGGTGAAGTAATGGTAGATGGACAAATATTAGATAAGCCGGGAACTGAAATTAAGACCACCGCTCAGATTCAGGTGAAAGAGAAACCCCCTTTTGTATCCAGAGGAGGGCAAAAACTTGCCAAAGCCTTGGAGGTATTTGGAATTTCAGTAAAGGGACGCATTTGCCTAGATGGTGGTATTTCCACCGGTGGCTTCACCGACTGCTTGCTAAAAGCTGGAGCAAAACAGGTTTATGGTGTTGATGTGGGATATGGACAAGTAGCCTGGAGTCTGCGCAATGACCAGCGGGTGGTGTTGAAAGAACGTACCAACTTACGCTATCTTCAGCCTGCGGACTTGTACGGTGTTTCACCAGTCCCGAATCAGAGTCAAGTCTATGCTGATTTAGGCGTAGTCGATGTTTCGTTTATTTCCTTAACCAAAATTCTTCCTGCTCTGTGGCAACTGCTATCCCCTCCCCGTGAAGTAGTGTTGCTAGTCAAGCCTCAGTTTGAAGTTGGTCGTGACCGTGTCGGGAAAAAGGGAGTAGTCAGGGACCCCCATCACCGTGCGGATGCGATCGCAAACGTTCTAGAATCCGCCAAACAGCTGGGTTGGCAGTACAAAGGATTAATCTCCTCTCCCATTACTGGCCCCGCCGGGAATATCGAGTACTTACTTTGGCTAGCAATGGATAGTATATTATGCTATCCCGATTTAGCAGCAATTAGAGAGATTACCAGCAAAATGAAGAATTTAGAATGAAGAATGAAGAATTTAGAATGGTTAAGGGTTAAGGCATAATTTCAAATTCTACATTCTTATAGCGTTTATCATAGCTATCAGATACACAATATTTTTAACCTATTGCCTATTGCCTCTTATCTGCTCCCTGCTCCCTGCTCCCTGCTCCCTGCTCCCTAAAACCCAGACATTTGTACCTCAAAAGTCGTAGAATTTATATAATTTAAAACTGATACAAATGAGACAAAAACTGAGAAATTTTGCGATTGTCTGGCCATTATTATGAAAATTGCAGAGTGTATTGGAGTAACTTATTAATGTCACACACCACTATTCCAGCAGGACAAACCCACAAAGCAGTTCCCGTTTTTCGCAGAGGTTCCGGAAGGCAAGGGGATTCAGGATCTAATAGCTCCCATTCCCCATTCCCCATTTCCCCTTCTCCCTTCCCTAAGGATAGTTTGAGATTAGACAATTTTAGATTAGACCCCAGCCCACCACAGCGATCAAAACCCAGTCAAAAGGTGGTAAAACTAAAGCGGTGGTTAGAGGATTGTTTTGATCCGGGTTGGGAAAACGTGGAGACTATCTTAGAGCAATACCCAGAGCGAGTTTTAAGTTTTAGAAGTGACTCCTTTCACCAAGCGATGCAGCGCGGTCTTGGGGGTTTCCCCCATGAGCGACTGCATCAAGAAGCTAGTAGCAAATTCCATACTACAGCAGGAGTGAAAAGAGGTAAGCTACTCGGTACTGAGATCGGCTGGGGTGATCAGCAAGTCGCTTTATTAGTGGAGCTACATCGGACAGAATCACCCAAAATGAATCTATCCATTGAGCTGCATCCTGCTGGTGGTCGAGACCTTCTCCCCAAAGGTTTACAAATTATGGTGCTAGATGAAGAAGGAATTGTGGTGATTCAAGTCCAAGCCAGAGAGACAGAAAATCTTAAGTTGCAAGTTAGCGGCGAAGCAGGAGAACATTTTACCATTAAGTTGGTTTGGAATGATATCAGTATTACCGAAAATTTCTTAATCTGAATGCTTACAATCAGATTAAGAATGAAGAATGAAGAATGAAGAATGAAGAATGAAAAAAAATCCAATTCTAAATTCTAAATTATACATTCTTCATTCCAATAATTTATCAAATTTTCCTGTGGCACTTTCCGTTAAGCGCACCGTAAGGATTCAGCTATCAGCTAATAGGCTATTAGCTTTTGAATAAAACAGGTCAGCATTGGTTGAATCTAAGTTATGTAACAGTGTCGAAGCCCGTGCCACAAACATTAAGCCTATGCCACAAAGCTGACTGCTGACTGCTGACTGCTGAATGCTTACAGCGCACCTAAGAACTTTGCTCACCAGAAGCTAGCTGCTGATTAACCACAACCATAAACTCCTCTACAGAAGCAATGGTAATTGCCTGTCTGTGCAACATTGTCAAAATCGAGTCCTCCTTAATTTGGTTGATTGTTTCCACCAACTCACTAGGCACATCTTCAAAACGAAGCCGAAGTACTTCCAGGAGCCATTCTCGACCTTTTTCCAAAATGCCGATTTCAATCCCTTCTTGACGAGCAAGGCGTTCAAAACTAGTAACTTGACACTCCCCACTAATCGCGAGACGGGGATTCTTGGTTCAATGACTCGGCTTGCTGTGACAGGTTTTCACCAATCAAAGTAGAGGCTAAATCTCCCCAAGCGTTTGGAATATTATTCCAAGTTCCGGTGTGCCCCACCGTACTCAAGGCTCGATTCAAAATGTTGATTGCGGCGTTGTGGTCACGATCTAATTCACATCCGCACGAACAGACATGGGTTCTAGTAGAAATCGACTTCTTAACCACTTCGCCACAATTAGAACAGTTTTGCGAAGTATAGGAAGGATTGACTGCAACAGTTACTCTACCAAACTTCGTACCAAAATGTTCTATCCATTTTCTGAATTGGTACCAACCTGCATCATAGATAGATTTAGCAAGAGAGTGGTTCTTAACCAAGTTTTTAACCCTCAAATCTTCATAGGCTACCAAATCGTTAGATTGGACTACGCAACGCGCCAGTCTCTTGGCATGTTCTTCACGCTGCCTACTTATATTAAGGTGAGTCTTGCCTAGTCTATTAATGGCTTTCTTACGGTTGGCTGTTCGCGAAGCGTGGCCTACGGCCTTGCCTTTCTTTTTCCGGGAAACCCGACGTTGATGAAATTTTAGTCGTTTCTCACCTTTTCGATAAAATCTAGGGTTAGGTTGACTATCGCCATTAGAATCGGTATAGAAGTTTTTTAATCCAACATCTAAACCAATAGTTTTGCCCGTTAATTCTATCTCCTCATAAATGTCAGTATTGACACAAAATTGGACATAGTATCCGTCTGCTCGGCGGACTATCCTAACTCTTTTTATCAGTTTTATTTCCAAACACCATAAATCCCATGTTCCTTTGAGTTTAAGTTTTCCAATACCTTTCTTGTCGATAAAATTAATCCACTTTTTGTCTGGACATAGTTTCCATCCCGTAGTCTTATATTCCACCGAGTGGCAGTGCTTTTTGAATTTTGGAAAACCTTTCTTCCCTGGGACTTTCTTCTTGCAGTTGTCATAGAAACGTGCAATCGATGACCATGCTCTTTCAGCGCTAGCTTGTCGAGCCATGGAATTGAGTTCATTGGCAAATGGGAATTCTTTGGCTAGGACAGCACAAAGAGCACTTAAATCAGTTTTCTTTACACCTTTATTATCCATCCAGTGACGGATGCATTTATTGCGAATAAATTTAGCTGTTTTTATAGCTTCATCAATCGCATTATATTGTTTTTGCTTGCCGTATGCCTTGAACTCTATAACTATCATCAGTATCGACCTTTTTTACTTACTTTATTATACACCACGCCGGAGAAAAATTACGGAATATTGAAAAGATTTTTTTCACGGCTAAAAGCGCGCTACCAACCTTCATCCCCGCTTTTAAAAGACCATGAGCGACTCCATCAAGACATTGTACACATAAATCCTCTCAGCAAACACGGATTCGTATTGACTTTGGACTTCCACATGAATTAGTACCCAAGTTTCCTGGCCATCGCTGCGCCAAACCTTAACTAATTTGTCTGCTTCCCTAGTGCTAATTTCCCCATCCCGGGCTATCTGTTGGAATTCCTTGTCGAGAAACTCATAGCCTTTATCCCAGTCAATGTTTTCCTCAATTTCGGGAAATAAAAATGCCATAAAAGGTTGGAAATATAAGGAAATTGCCTCTTTCCATGGATTATCGTAGTCTGCACGTTGATTGGTCATAACTCATGGAATAAATGTTACCCAATTCAGAATTTATAATAACTATTATACTACTAAAATTATCCCTTATTAATACAGTTTAAATATCAGCTAATGCGCTACGGTAACAGCTAAGCTAAATGGGTTCGCGTAGGGGCTATTTCAGAGCATAGCATTCCCTATTATTTTGATACTGCAATGGCGACAACTGCAAAAATAATGAAGAATGAAGAATGAAGAATGAAGAATGAAAAAAATCCAATTCTAAATTCTAAATTCTAAATTCCCAATTCTAAATTCTAACTTCTAACTTCTAACTTCTAACTTCATCCTATCGCTCCCAAAGTTTTCAAAGTTGCTTTCTGTGCCTCAGTTAACCCTCTAACTCCAGTAATATTCATGGCTTCATAGAGTCTAGGAGTTCTCAGGATTTTCAAACACTCCCCTGTTTCTACATCCTTTAGCCTTACCGTTTGGTCTTGAGACCCACTCGCCATAATTTGACCATCCACACTGAAGGCGACTGAAGAGACCAGATGGCTATGTCCGGTGCAAATGTCAAGGCACTCCCCTGTGGAAACATCCCAAAGTCTGACCGTTTTGTCAGCACTGCCACTGCTTAGGGTTTTCCCATCGGGACTGAAAGCAACTGACAATACCCAATTGGTATGTCCCGTCAAGGTTTTGCAGCACTTACTCTCACGGATATCCCACAGCTTCACCGTGTGGTCTGTACTGCCACTAGCCAAAAGCTCACCATTGGGACTAAAGGCGACGGAGTGGACTCGATTACTATGTCCGCGCAAAATTCCTACACAGCTTCCGGTCTCACAATCCCATAACCTTACCGTGTGGTCAGCACTGCCACTGGCTAAGGTTTTCCCGTCATTACTGAATGCCACTGAACGCAGTCTATCGGTATGTTCTTGAAACGTTCTGATGCAGTGACCTGTGCTGACATCCCACAGCTTGACCGTGTGGTCGGCACTGCCACTGGCTAAGGTTTTCCCGTCACTACTGAATGCTACTGAAAATACCCAATCAGTATGGCCATGTAGTGTTCTAATGCAGCAACCTGTGCTAACATCCCACAGCCTAATCGTATTGTCTGTACTGCCACTGGCTAAGGTTTTCCTATCACTACTGAATGCCACTGAATAGACAAAGTCAGTATGTCCGGGCAAGGTTCTGATGCAGCTACCAGTACCATAATCCCATACTCTTACCGTGTAGTCGTTACTGCCACTAGCCAGGGTGTGACCGTCACTACTAAACGCGATGGGCATTGCCCAATCCGTATTTCCATACCAAGTTTTCAAGCATTGACCGGTTTGACAATCCCACAGCTTCACCTTTTGGTCTAAACTCACACAAACCAGGGTGTTTCCATAAGGACTAAAGGCCACTGAAAATACCTGATTGCTGTGTCCATGCAAGGTTTTCAAACATTCATTGGTGCTAGTATCCCACAGCCTGACTATGTGGTCGCCACCGCCACTAGCCAGGGTTTTGCCATCTGGACTAAAGGCCACGGAGTAGACACCACTACTATGTCCAGTGTAAGTTCTTAAGCAGCGACCTGTGCTTACCTCCCAAAACTTCACCGTGTGGTCGCCACTGCCACTGGCTAGGGTTTTCCCGTCACTGGTGAATGCCACTGACCCAACGCAATCCCTATGTCCAGTGCCAGTGTTCAGGCATTCACCAGTGCCACTATCCCAGAATTTCACCGTGTGGTCGTCACTGCTACTGGCTATAGTCTTACCATCTGGACTAAAGGCAACGGATCTAACCCAACTGCTATGTCCGGTGCAAGTGTTGAGACATTCTCCAGTTGTGATATCCCAGAGTTTCAAGGTGTGGTCGCCACTGCTACTGACTAGGGTCTGACCATCTGGACTAAAAGCCACTGAACATACCTCATTAGTATGTCCGGTACAAGTCTTTAAGCACTTACCATCACTGACATCCCAAAACTTAACGGTGTGATCGGCACTGCAACTAGCTAAGATTTTACCATCATGGCTGAAAGCAAGGTCTCGTACCAAATTGGTATGACCCTCACATAGCAAAACTAGTTTACCGCTTGGTACTTCCCACAGGCGAACTTTCCAATCTGTATCACAGGTTGCTAATAGTTTACCATCTGGGCTGAATGCTGCTGATAAAATATTTCCTAAGGTTTCCGTAAATACTGAGCTGGTCAAGTCAGCATCAGCGAAATTGACATTGTGTAATTTAATCCCCTCTAGGTTAGCTTGCCAAACTGTTAGATTAGAAAAGTCATAGCTGTTTAAATCCACCTGTAATTGGCGCATTATATTAATTATATTGCCGCAGATATATGCCGGATCTTGAGTTATTTTTTTTACCGTGGAAGTTGGGGAGCGCAGCATTGATATAATTTCTAGCAAGTGATTGCTGAGATTTTTTGTGCAACCAAAACTAGCGAGTAATCTTTCAATAATCGGTTCGATAATCAGAGAGACTTGACTATCCCGAATATACTCAGCAGCAGTGGCTTTGACTAATGCGTGAGTGCGGAACAGAGCCAAATTTTGACTAGTAATTTCCTCAGGAATCTGCTCAATTAATCGATTAACCATGTATTCCATCACTACAGGTTGTTGGGTAAACCCAGCCGAGGTTTTCTCAATCAATGAGCGCCGTTGTAGAGACCCTAGAGACTGTAAAATGTCAGGAGAGCATCGGTGGCAGACAACGTCCTGTTCCAACTCCTTAAAAAAAACCGGTTCGCGATTAATAGCTAGCCAGTACATCAGCTCTTGTTGTGTAGCACTCAGGCGCTGAAACTGCCGATCTAGCAAATCCCGAATATCATCAAAAATGAATGAGCCTTGCTTTAAAAAATTCAGGAACTGAGCAATATTGCCATAAAAAAAGTCTCTGACCACACAAGCCACCATTTTTAAGGCTAAAGGATTTCCAGCATAGTGCTCAATAACCGTTAGCCACTGGGTGTCATCCCCAGCAAAATTTCCTTTTTCCTTCAGGATTTCCTGCCCATCAGTGTCTGATAACCCTTTGAGTGGGAAGCAGCGAATGGGTAAGCTTTCCCCCTCCAGGATAATCAAGTCCTGGGGTGGCTCCCGAGAGGTCAGTAATAGACAGCTGTGGTGGGCGGTTTCACCAATACTTCTGAGCAGTTCACCGTATTCAGCATATCCTTCTCTATAACTACCGGTGCGATCGCCACTTTGCAGAATCGACTCAACATTATCTAGAACTAGCAAGCAACGCCGCCCTTGTAAATACCGAATCAATCGCAGAATTTTGCCATCCACAGAGGAGGGTAAATTGGTTTCCTGCTGTCCAGACAAAAATTGAATCAGGTCTGCCAGGAGTTCTTCTAGGGGAGGCGCATTGCGTAGAGTCCGCCAAATCACAAACTCAAATTTATCTTCCAGAAGATGGGCTAAAGTCACAGCCACAGAGGTTTTACCAATTCCCCCCATCCCTAGAAGTGTCACCAGGCGGCACTTGTCCTGAAGAATCCATTGCTGTAGGGTGTTGAGTTCCTCAGTACGACCGTAGAAACCTCTTAGCTTTGGTGCTTGTCCCCAATCAACACGTTTAATTTGAGCCACAGTGGGACTCTTGCCGTTATTGATTTGATCTGCCTTAATCTGATCTGGCTCAACAACCTTTTCCCAATCAACCCCTACAGCACTACAAATAGCGATGAAGGTGTCACAGCGAATCGGTTGTCTGGCCCAAAATCGGTTTAAAGTTGCCCTAGAGGTTAAGGCACTGCTACACCAAGCTTCTGCGGTTTTGTTCCATTTTTTCAGGCGTCTAGCCCGGTCAAGCAATTTGAGTCCTAATTCAGAAGCTCGCACTGAATTCTTCATACCGAAATCTGGTTCTGCTCACTATCCACGCCAATTGTTATGCCAAACTCTGAGATAACCATGAAGTCAATCTGAGACAATTGAGATAATCACCTCAGACAAGGGCACAGGTAACTTCGGATCCTAGAACAGCAAGGGTTTGAGGAACTTTAAGTTTTTTGAACACAGTTAATATAATTTAATGTAAGCATTCAGCTATCAGCTATCAGCTATCAGCTATCAGCTATCAGCTATCAGCTATCAGCTATCAGCTATCAGCTATCAGCTTATGGGCACGCTACTTGAGGTGCTATCAGCTATCAGCTATCAGCTATCAGCTATCAGCTATCAGCTATCAGCTATCAGCTATCAGCTATCAGCTATCAGCTATCAGCTTATGGGCACGCTACTTGAGGTGCTATCAGCTATCAGCTATCAGCTATCAGCTATCAGCTATCAGCTATCAGCTATCAGCTATCAGCTATCAGCTATCAGCTATCAGCTATCAGCTTATGGGCACGGTTGAGGAGGAAACCGTTAAGAATAAAATACGTAAGTATTAGTTTAATTTGAGTTAAGTCACAGCGTCAAAGCCTGTGCCACAAAGCTGTTTGCGTAGCGTGGCCTACGGCCAACGGCTGACAGCTGAAGGCTGACAGCACCTCAAGTAGCGTGGCCTACGGCCAACGGCTGACAGCTGACAGCTGACGGCTGATAGCTGGTGTTATCAAAAATCTTTAAAACCACTAACCGACTCCTGCAATTCCTGAGCTACGGCTACGGTTGAGGTTAAGGAACTTGAAATTTGCCTAGAGGAATCAACGGTGCGTTCCGAGAATTGAGCCATCTCTTTGATCAACATAGCCACGTTCTGAGTGGTTTCGGTTTGGGAAACACTCCCCTGGGAAATGGCTGCTACTAGCTGCTCGATCTGGCACGAAGCTTCCATCAGCTGTTTCAGATTCTGCTTAGCTTCCTCAACTCGACTTGTGCCCTTCTCCACCACAGCAGTGCTCTGTTCCATTACCTTCACTAATTGAGACATTTCTAGGTCGATATCATCTACTATTTTGTGAATTTCCTGGGTAGCTTTGATCAATTGGTTGCTAAGCTGATTTACTTCTTTGGCAATCACGACAAAACCCTGAATCCCATTACCAGACCGCCCAGCCTCAATCTCAGCGTTAATAGCCAAAACATTGGTTTGAACCAAGAGCATGTTGCTCTTGGCAACCACCTTAGCAATCTTTTCGGAAGATTTACCTAGCTGCTTCACTTTTGAGGTCGTTTCCCCAATCGTGTCTCGCAATTCCAGCATACTCTCCTGAGTTAGGTTAATAGCAGTGCTGCTAGCTTCAACAGTGGTTGTAACTCCATCAACTACTCTCGCCGCCTGATCAGCATTCTCAGCCACTGCTTGAATCGAATCGGTGATTTGCTCTACTGAATCCAGGGTGTGAGTGGTTTCTGAAGCCTGCTTAAGAGCATCTTCTGCTAGTTGACCGACTACCACCTCGTTGTTTCCTAGTAAGGTATTGACTTCAACCGCTGAGTTGTTGACCTGGGTTACGAGAGTTTGCAAATTCTCAATAATTGTGTTAAAACAATCAGCAACTTTACCAATCTCATCCAAAGTCCCGTCAGAGCGCACTGTCAGATCTCCTTGTGCTGCCCCTTGCAAATTTTCAAGCAGTACCAGCAGTTGCTTCTGGAGTGCTTCTTTTTCCTGTCTTTGCTCTTGAGAAATTCTTTCCCTCTTTTCGAGGAGATTAGCCTGCTCTAGAGCAAAGCCCAATTGAATCGCCACCTGAGTGAAAACCTTGATATCCGTTTCCTGCCAAGCTCTTGGCTGTGAACATTGATGGGCAGCCAGAAAGCCAATCAAGTTCTCTGCCACCAAAATCGGTGCCACTAAACTGGCCTTAGCTCCAAGCAGTAGAGAAGTTTGGCCAAGCCTCTCTACTTGGGACTGCTGGTACTGGGTCAACTCACCCTCAAGATTATCAATGGCTAGAACCTGACGTGACTGGTAGTGATCAACATCCTCTAGGGCAAAATCCAACTCTTCTTTCTGTGTTTGTGGGGTAACAGACCCATCCAGAGTTACTGAAAGGCCAACCATTGACCCTTTATGATTCTGTTCGAGGAGGTAAATGATTGTGCGATCGCACGAGAGCGCTCTTTTAATTCCCACCACCGTAGCCGCGAAAATCTTTTCCCGTTCTAAGGATTTAAGCATGCTAGCAGTAATCTCATTTAACCTTTGGGAAATGTCCACCGTGGCTTGCTGCTGTTCCAGGAGCAGGGCTTGGGTAAGGGCATCACCAATTTGTCTAGTTAACTGCTGCATTAACTCACGTTCTGACTCCTGCCAAGGGTGGGGTTTTGAGCAATCATTCGCATACAACAAGCCGAAAAGTTCACCCCCAACTATAATTGGCGCAACCAGGCTGGCTACGACACCAAGGCGTTGAAGGAACTGCCCAGGAGCACCAGTTAGAGTAGCTTGTTGAAGGTTCTCGACACTAACAAGCTTCTCCAACTTAAACTTTGTAATTTCCCCGGTCGTGATTGGTTCGTAAATAGTTTGCCCTAGGGCTTTAACAAAACCAGAATTTACGATCTCCGCTGCAATTATCCCGCTTTTGAAGTCAGGATTAAAGCGATAGATAAATACACGGTCTGTGTTGAGGGCAAGGTGTACCCCATAAACGGAAGTTTGTAGGATATTGTCGAAGTTTAAGGATTGCTGAAGCTGGTTGCTGACTAGCACTAGTGTCCGCGCCTGTTCAGTTTCTTGTTCTTGGTCCTGTAATCGACCTTTGACCCGTGTCACCAGGTTATTAAAGACTTGAGCCAGTAGCTGCGTCTCGGTAGCACCAACAAGCTCCGCCTGAACGTTCAGGTTGCCTGCAATCACCGCTTTGGCAGTATTAGCCAACTGACCCAAGGGTTTTGCTAACTGATCGGATAAAGCTCTGACTACCAAGGTAATAATAATGCCCAGTACCACGAACAAACTAGCAAAGCCTATTGCCGCTTTTCTACCCGCTGCTCTGAGTTCACTAAGTTTGATCGAGACGGCCACAGTCCAATTGCTATCAGGAACTGCAACCAATATATAGTGCCTGCTATTATGATCAAAGGTGGCCAGCTTTAAGTTTGGGAAAAGTTCTGAATTAGCTGATTTTATCGTCAGTCCCTTCTGCTGCACTGTTTGCCCAGTTTCAAAAGCTTTGAGCAAAATTTTTAGGTTCTGTACAAGTGCTTGATCCTTTGCCCCGAGCAGTTTCTGTGGCTGGTCTTTACTCTTCCCTTGGTAGATGGTATCAACAACAGCCACAGTGTCGTCTTTTTTCAGGGCTAGTAGCTGCATAGATTGAGAATCCCCAATTTCCAAATCCTTCAGCAGGTTTTTCAATATGCTGCTGAAAACCGAGGCAGGCAAAACTCCTCTAACAACCCCTAGGAATTCATCAGTTGCTGGGTCTGTGATCGCTTTGCTGAACTCAATCACGAACCTATCGTCAGTGTCATCAAATTTCGTTTTAATCACCTGCTGACTGGGATCATCTTTTGCCTCTTGCCACCAGGCTTCATCCCGTTGGACAAAGTCAGTAGTAAGACTGTTGTAAGCTACATTAAACCCGTGCTTTTCGGTGAAAGATATCTCGGCAAACTCATAAAGTTCTGTAGTTTTACGTAAGTAATACTTGAGAGTTTCATTTGGCTGGATTAACCTGGTAGCGGAGAAAGACTCTTCAACCTCGTAGTAGGGTAATTTGGAAAGGTTTTGATCTTGAGAAACTTTTGTTGCAGTGCTAGCCGCCTCAACTACTAGAGGGCTAGCCGCCAATGTAGAAGGTATTCTTTTTGCTTCCTCCAAAAATATATAGAAAACTCTGCCCGCAACTAGGGTTTCACCCTCTAATAGTTGCTCAGCTTGCTGTTGGGAGCTGCGGGAAATAGCACTGTAGCTGAATAGTCCAGCCAGACCTAGAGGGGTTAAAACCGCTGGGAGAATGGTCTTCAATAATTGAGTGCGCAGATCATTACTTTTCCTTTGTGGTTGGGAATTGTTGGAATCGGTGGGTTGACTTGATTGTTGATGGTAGTGCTGTTGTCCATCTTGGGTTATCCCTTGAGGTATGACTGGTAATTCCCAGGCTAAGTCTTTTGAACAATGCATATGACCGTGACTATTTTTCCTAGAAGGATAGCTATAGCGTTTATAAACGATTTGTGAAAATCCAGAAACCCCTAATTATTGGTAGTGCTGGAATTTTGACCCCGTGATCGTTCACAACCTATTTATAATTTATAGATTTACTTCAGTTTTTAATCTAACCATATTTATCGAGGAATTTCTCTCAGTCAATTAACTGAATTTTGTGTCTTAAGAGTTACGCTAATTTACTGATTAGCGCAATTATCAGGACGAGTGAGGTACAAATTCCTAGGTTTTAGGGAGCAGGAAATTCGGAGCAGGGAGCAGCGGATATGGGAAGTGGGAAAAGGGAAGTGGGAAACAATCCTGTGTACCTCATAGCTATAAGAAACGCTATATACGCTACTGGGAGTAGTTATGTATAGCGGTTTTTAATCTAGTAAGGTACAAGTTTTTGAGGTGCGCTTGACCTTGGCGAATTTAATA
>NZ_JAAHHC010000086.1:0-17307 GCF_010672265.1 Moorena sp. SIO3A2 | reverse complement strand
CCCCTCTTTGTCCCACCGCCTAAGAGTTGAGATCGAGACTCCGAGGTGCTCGGCTGCCTCTTTTGGAGTGACATATTTTTTCATTGACCGTGAACCTTACTAAATCTAGTATACTTAACTTTAGTAAGGTTTGCTAAGGCTTAGTAATATATCTGGCTAATAGTTACACCTCCTAAGAATTTTTCCAGCTAAGACAGCAGCACCAAAGCCATTATCAATATTTACTACTCCTATGCCTGGTGCGCAAGAATTCAACATGGTTAACAGGGGTGCCATACCACCAAAACTGGCTCCATAGCCGACACTAGTAGGAACGGCAATAACTGGACAATCGGCCATGCCAGCTACCACACTGGGTAATGCTCCTTCCATCCCAGCTACGACAATTAAGACATCGGCCTCGGCAATCACCTGTCGATTATTCAGCAAGCGGTGGATACCAGCTACCCCCACATCCCAAAGGCGCTTGACCTGAAACCCACATAATTCAGCAGTTACTGCGGCTTCCTGAGCTACTGGTAAATCGGATGTGCCCGCAGAAATTAGACTAATGATACCGGCATACTTAGGTTCGAGCTGAGATGGTGCGATCGCACAAATCCGAGCTGTGGAATAATACTGTAATTCTGGGACTTTTGACTCTAGCTCCGTTGCCACCTCTGGTGTAATCCGTGTGGCCATTACTACTGGATTCTGCTGGCGCATTACTGCCATAATCTGAGCAATTTGGTCAGGGGTTTTTCCCTCTCCCCAAATTACCTCAGGAAATCCAGTTCTTAAGGTGCGGTGGTGGTCAATTTTGGCAAAATCACCCACTTCTTCGTAGGTAAAATCCTTCAGTTTATCTAGAGCAACAGTTGGGCTAAGGTCACCAGCCGCAACTGCTTCCAGTAGAGATTTTAATGCTTCGGGTTGAGTCATTTTAAGGTTATCAGGTTATTAGGTTGAAGGTTTAAGGTTATCTGGTTATTTAGTTTAAGGTTGAAGGTTATTAGGTTTAAGGTTATTAGGTTTAAGGTTATCCGGTTTAATATTTAATGTTTCCGGTTGAGCTACGATTTATAGTTGATAAGTGCGTAGGGTGCGTTAGGGGGGGATTGCCATCATATTCAACTTCGTAGCCAGTCGCCCCGTAACGCACCACGGGGTCAAACACCAAAAATGAGATGTACCCAAGGGATCCCCCTAAATCCCCCTTAAAAAGGGGGACTTTGAGGTTGATAAGTGCGTAGGGTGCGTTAGGGGGGGATTGCCATCATATTCAACTTCGTAGCCAGTCGCGCCGTAACGCACCACGGGGTCAAACACCAAAAATGAGATGTACCCAAGGGATCCCCCTAAATCCCCCTTGAAAAGGGGGACTTTGAGGTTGATAAGTGTACCTTACACATGCAAGAAACGCTATATAGTATTTCTAAATAGATCATGAAACCCAATGCTGATTGATCATAACATCAAAAACTCCTCCTAATTCTTTCCTACTGTTCCCTTTTCCCTATTCCCTGTTCCCTATTCCCTGCTCCCTGCTCCCTGCTCCCTATTCCCAATGTTATCATTCTGAAATTTTCAGTTCATCAATATTCCAGAATGCGCCTCCTAGAGCGGAATATTCAATTCCTTCTATGGAATTACGAACTGCGGTCATGGAGAGAGGATTAATCAGATAAATATAAGGCAAGTGTTCTAAATTAATCCGTTGGGCTTCTTGATAAATTTTTTTGCGATTTTTTTCATCTAATTCTTGAGCGCCTTGGATATAAAGGTCACTTATTTTTTGCTCCCAATCGGCTATTTTCCGACCTTGAATGGGGGATTGACCAGGGAAGGTTTTTTGATTAAAGCTGTGCAATCCCCCATCTACAGACCAGACATTAGAACTATTATTGGGTTCAAAGCCACCGCCACTAAAACCAAGGAGATGGCATTCCCAATCTAAGCTATTGCCGAGTTTGTCTACTAGGGTATTGAAGGCAATGGGAGTAAAATCGACTTGAATGCCAATTTTACTGAGGTCTTGCTTAATCTGTGCTCCCATGGCTTCTCGCAGCTTATTACCAGCATTAGTCATTAAGGTGAAACGGACTCGATTACCTTGGCTATCGAGCAATTCGCCTTCGTCATTGTAGTTAAAGCCCGCTGTTAAGAGTAATTTCTTGGCTTTGTCGGGATTATAGTCATACACTGGTAACCCCTTTTCTGGTGACAGATAATAGGGGCTTTGCACAGGTAAATTAGAATATTGCGGCGCACCTAACCCCCGATATAAATTATTCAGCATGGTTTGCCGGTCTATGCCATAGGCAACGGCTTGTCTAAATTCGAGAGTATTAAACCAACGGGACTTAATTGGATCTACTAAAGGCTCTCCATCCCGGCTACCGGTGTTGAGATTGAAGGAGATAAAACTGGAACTGAGGGTAGGACCAGCGATGTGGATGGTAAAGTTACCCTTTTTTTCCTCCTGCTTCAGCAGGGAATAGTATTCAGGGGATACACCGAGAGCATCTAATCCGCCGGAGCGAAACTGAATAAAGGATGAATCCGTTGATTCTACAATTTCCCAGATCGCCCGCTCAATATAAGGTTGCTGGTTTCCCTGTTCATCTTTTTTCCAGTAGTAGGGATTACGGTCATAAACCACCCGCTGACTGGTGCGGTAGAGTTTGAGTTTGTAAGGGCCGTTGACAATAATATCCTCTGGATCTGTATCTACCCCCCACATGGTCAGAAACTTAGGATTACCCTCTGAATCTTTGGTTTTCACGGATTCTTGCAGGACATGAGCGGGTAAGACCGGTAAGCCAGTACTGCGGAGAAAGGGCGCAAAAGGTTCAGGGACAGCAAATTCCACCCGACGCTGATCGATCTTCTTGACCGTTGGTAAAGCTCGACTCTTGCCAACCCGGAGGATATCTCTAGAATCAGTGGGAATTTCTGGGTTGAGGTAGATGTCATTGTAGGTAAAGACGACATCATCAGTGGTTAAAGGCTCACCATCGGACCACTTTAGCCCCTCCCTCAAGGTAAATAGGATTTTAAGTTTATCGTCGGAAATCTGCCAGGATTCCGCTAAACCCGGGATTATGTCCCCGGTTATCCCATCAGTGTCTATTAAACCCTGAAAGGTAAGACCAAAAATATTGGTGGCACTTTGGTTAAGGGCATAGTTAAAGGTGTTAATGTCACTGAGAATACTCTGGACTATGCGGGGAACGTGAGCTGCCTTGGTTTCAAATTGGCTGATGCTACAGCCAGGGAGTGCGATCGCAAAACTCAAAGCCAGGAAAATTCCTAGACAACGATACCAGAGAAGCACAAGAGAATTAGCAGAGGTCATGTAAGAAAGGGAGTAGGGAGTAGGGAGTAGGGAATCGGGAGTCGGGAATCGGGAGTCGGGAATCGGGAACTACGATAATCAACTCTGTACTAGCATACCAAGTCCAGTAGGGTGCGTTAGGGGCGGGCTTGCCCTGATGTTCAACCTCGTACTCAGTGTTTGGACAGCCCGCCCCGTAACGCACCAGCCAAGGGCTCGCTGTTCCCTGTTCCCTATTCCCTGTTCCCTTCTAATTACTGTTCCCTGTTCCCTATTCCCTGTTCCCTACCTCACGAGGTTCAGAGGTTCGTTCACGAAGCTCAGAGGTTCAACCGCGAGGCTCAGAGGTTCGTTCACGAAGCTCAGAGGTTCAACCGCGAGGTTCAGAGGTTCAACCGCGAGGCTCAGAGGTTCGACCGCGAGGCTCAGAGGTTCAACCGCGAGGTTCAGAGGTTCAACCGCGAGGTTCAGAGGTTCAACCGAGAGGTTCAGAGGCTCAACCCCACACTTCCCAAACTAACCCAACTCATTGCTCTGTTCTTATCAGAAAAACACCATAACACAAGTACCCTCATGGGTACTCTCAAAAGTCGATTTATTGTTTATAATAAAACCCACACTTTTGAGAACAGGAGTAATTCACCAACACCCAATACCGTTCGATTAAGCCCCCCAGCCCCCAATTTTGGGGGAGCAAGATGTTTAAAAGTCCCCCAGTATTGGGGGATTTAGGGGGCGAAAAAAATTACTTGAGCGACTAACCGAACAGTAATTCACCAACACCCTTGATTCCTAAACAACTGATAGCTTAATGGTTACCTGATAAGACCTAACTGTTACTGTGATTCCGTAAGTATTCAGCTATCAGCGTGTCGCGTATCAGCGTGTCGCGTATCAGCGTGTCGCGTATCAGTCAAAGGCCTTGGCCTATGGCCACCCTACGGGAATGGGCACGTTACTTGAAATGCTATCAGCTTTTGAATCAAACAGGTAAGCATTGGTTTAATAGTCACGAAAGTCAAATCCCTTGTGCCCTGTGCCACAAAGCAACTCAAGTAGCGTGAGCTAAAAGCTGACGGCTGACGGCTGAATGCTTACGTGATTCCAGTCACAAAACCCTTAAGGTTAGTGTCAAAAACTAAGGAAATAAATCACTGTAGTGTTATAGTAGTTTTATAACTATTCCAAAATTTTACCTACAAAGTCATCGAGACCTAGAGGGTTCACAAGTTTTGCCCCAAACGTTCACAATATCTCGATCTCAGGTAATCAATCGGTGCATTTTGTGAATAGTGTTAACCAAAATAGGGGAGCATCCAAGCCCGAAAGAATTCTTTGATAATTAATTAGGACTTACCCATTGCCCCCTAAATCCCCCAAACTTGATACTGCTGGCGAATTTAACATTTAGAAATATCAGCCTGAAGACAGCAGTCTTTATAGCCCCCCAACCCCCAATTCTGGGGGAGCATGAACTTAAAGTTACCCATCTGCTACCCTTGTGTAAACAAATATTAATTTCGCCAACGGTATCAAACTTGGGGGACTTTCGTGACTTTGTCCTCCCCAGGTTTGGGGGGTTAGGGGGGCAAAAGCAACTAAATTTCGTAAGTCCTATTAATGCAAATTGAAAATTGAATATGGAAGCCAAGATGATGCAAAATCCTTTTACCTACGGTCAGCCAGTTTCCCCAGAGCGTTTTGTGGGACGACGATCAGAAATTCAGGCGGCCTTTGATCAAATTTATAACCGCAGTAACTTAGCGATTTGGGGGGGGCCAGCCATGGGCAAGACCTCTTTCCTGGAACTTCTGGCTTCCCCCCAAGTTTGGAAACAGTATGGACAGGATCCATCCCAGGCTGTGATGGTGCTGCTGAGTTGCGAAAGTATTCAACCCTTTACAGCTTCCGGGTTTTGGCAAGAAGTGTTTAATCTGCTCAAAAAAGAATTAGACGGTGAGCCAGAGCTTCAGGAAGAGATCGACACATTGCTGGACCAGGGAAAAGCAACCACTAGGGGCATGCGCCAAGTATTGCGGCAGCTTGGCAAACGCCACAAATTCTTGCTGTTGCTCGTGGATGACTATGATTGGGCACTGCGGCCAAACCCTCACTATAGTCATGCTGAGATGGAAACCTTTCTCACGGAGTGTCGCAGTATTGCCTATCACTCTCGGGAGAGGCGATATCTATCCATGATTGTGGCCTCACTCCGCCGTCTCAATGAACTTGGTCCTGCTCTCAATCCCAATAGTTCTCCCTGGTACAACCATTATCTGTTCCAATCCCTCAAGCCATTTACTGACCCTGACATTGATCAATTAATGGCTGGTATGCCAATTACCCCAACCTTACGGGAGCTGATCCAAGACATTGCTGGTGGACATCCGGCTCTGCTCCAGATTGCTGGTTTTTTGCTTTATCGAGAGCTAAAAACTGGCAAGGTCCCTGATGCCCAAGCCTTTGCTCGGGACTTTGAAGGTAAGACACGACAAATATTTGAAACGATTTGGAAACGGTGCAGCGAAGTTGAGCAAACCTTATTGATGTTGATGGCCTTGTTCAAGTTAGAAGGTCGTCTCCATCATAAGAAGCACTTTGACTTGAGGGGCATTGACGTAATCTTTAGTCAACACCAGCGAGAGTTAACTAACCTGGCCGAACAAGGGGTGATTATCACAAATCAGAGCAGCAATCAAGACTCAAAGAAACCAGACTACGTATTTACCTCATCAATTATGGAGGGGTGGGTGATTCAGGAACTTTGGCAGACTGATAATCCGATAGTAGGAGATAGGGAAAGATTTCTCAATTTGATCAGTCATACTCAACTTCAGAAAGTCACGAAGACTATTAACTGGCTATCGGCCAATCAAAAGACAGTCAAAACTGCTTTGGCATGGGGGAGGATAGTGTTAGCTGCATTTTCCTAACTTCAGCATTCAGCTAATGCGCTACTTCAGATGCTACTTGAGGTGCTATCAGCTATCAGCTTATTGGTTAGGTCACAGTCTCAAAGCCTGTGCCACCTTGAGGTGCTTTTGAATAAAATAAGCTGACCACTGACCACTGAATGCTTACTGGTCTTGAAAGTTTTATGCATAACTGTTGCTGCTTATTCCGATAAGTTTATAGATACTTATAAATCAGCTATTAGCACTCAACATTAAACAGTTGGTGCCTTAGCTTAATACTTACTTACTGACTTCAAATGGCAGCAAACCTTGACTGGTTTGGATAAAAATTAAACAAATCATCAATCGTCGGCTAATGGTTACTAATTCTTCTAATCATCCTAATCCTTATGAAATCGGAAAGATAATTGATGATCCAGACAAGTTTTTTGGACGAGAGAGTCTGTTTCAGTTTATCGAAGACAACCTCAGGCAGAGGGTAAAGGTAATCTTACTCCATGGTCAACGACGAATTGGCAAATCATCAATCTTGGCACAGATTCCCAACAAAGTTGCTACGGATCAGTTTTACTTTGTTAATTTCGATTTGCAAGGCTACATTCACAAACCCTTCAGTAATATTATCTATAACTTGGCTCAAGAGATTTGTGATCACTTAGTGGATGACTTTGATCTAGGACAAGATTATCTTACTCCGCCCTCAAAACAAGATTTAAACAATGATATAAATATTTTTTTTGATAAATTTTTGCCTAAAGTTTTTTGGTTATTAAAGAGTAAAAATTTGGTATTTTTGCTGGATGAATTTGATGTTTTAACTAACCAAAAGCCTCGATCAGAAGAGCGTAACTTTTTCCCCTATTTAGCTAACTTGATTAAACGGCACCATCAATTATTTATGATTGCGGTAGTGGGACGGAATCTTGTTGATGTGCCTATTATAGTCCGGGTGTTTGGAAGTCCACCTTACCACGAAATTGGTTTTCTGAATAAGCTGAGTGCTCAACGGCTAATTACTAAACCAGCTAAGGATGTGGTAACCTATGAACCCCATGCCGTTACAAAAATTTACAATTTATCAGCAGGGCATCCCTATTTTACCCAAGTCCTATGCTTTACTTTATTCTTAAGGGCTAGGGAAAACCAGTGGAAGATTTATAGCCGAGATGTGGAGCTTATAGTTAAGCAGGCTATTGAGAAAGCTGAAGCAGGATTGGCGGGGTTGTGGGAAAGTTTACCGATCCCAGAGCGAGTGGTATTCTTAGCGGTGGCAGAAGCTCAACAAAGAGCTATCTCCCAACACCAGCTGTTGCCAGAACACCCATTATCTTTCCTAGAGGGCTATGGTGTGATTCAGACTAATCCCCTGTATCAAGCCACCAAACGACTTAAAGACTACGGTTTCGTCGATGATACAGAACGTAGAGTAAAGGTGCCATTAGTCCGCCACTGGTTACTTCAGCATCACTCACTACGGCAAGAGATACTAAAACTGAAGACACTAGACCAAGACCAAACGGATCCGATCTATCAACTAGCCACTAGACAGTATCAACAGAGGCAAATTCACAAAGCACTAGTGCTCTATGAAGAGGTTTTGCAAATTAACCCTAATCATTTCAGGGCTTTGTTGGCTCTAGCTGAGGGCTATCTCCAGGTCAACGATTACAGGAAAGCCGTAGAAGTATATACAAGAGTCTACCAAGTTAAGCCAGTACAAAGCAAAGAAGGGTTTTTGCGATCGCTACTAAAGTATGGCGATCAGTTGATTGACCAACAAGCGTTCAGAACAGCTAAGAATGCTTTTCAACAAGTGTTGAAAATTGAGCCTGACAATAAATCAGCACAGCAAAAACTAAAACATATTGAAGATCTTAGTAATACACCTATCACTCCAGTTGATAACACCTCCAATCTTACTAGGTTAGGCATCGCCAAACTAGCAGCAGGTTTAGCCATTATTTCCCTGGTTGGTGTGGGATTGTATAACGTATTAACTCCCTGTCCAACCGGTGCCCAGAAAGTCTTTGGGATTAGATGTATCGCTACTCCTATTAGTCGGGGTGAGCGCAGCTTATTTCCTAGAATTGACAACAAGGAAGAAATTGACCTTGCTACTGAAGGATTCCGAAACGCAAACTATGCCGAAGCGGCTCAGAGTTTTGACCAAGCTTGGCAGGTGAATCCCAATGATCCAGAATTGCTGATTTACTACAACAATGCCCGCGCTCGTAAACAGGGGTTTCTGCCATTTACTATCGCTGTGGTGGTGCCCATAGACCAGTCAGAATCCACGGCAAAAGAAATATTGCGGGGAGTAGCCCAGGCTCAACATGAGTTCAATGATTTAGGGGGATTAAATGGTCGATTCTTGGAAATTGCGATCGCTAACGATGGTAACAAACCAGCCAAAGCCAAAGAAATAGCTCAAGCTTTGGTTAAGGACAACTCTATCCTGGGCATAATTGGACATGACTCTAGTGATGCCAGTAAGGCCGCACTACCCGTATATGATCGAGCTGGCTTAGCGATGATTTCCTCCACCAGCTCCAGTAATTATTTAACCAGTCTTGATAAAAATAACAACGTGTTCTTTAGGACAGTTCCTTCTAATCTATCATCTGCAAGAAAACTGGCTCAACATGTCAGAAATAAACCTGGCTTAGACAAGGTGGTAATTTTCTATGATGATGACAGTGTCTATAGTAAGGATCTAAAAGAAAAGTTTGAAACACACTTTGAACAACTAGGAGGTAAGGTGGTTCGGGAGATTAAATTAAACGATCCCAACCTGAATATAACTCAAGAAGTTAAAAATAGTTTCTCTCAAGATCAAGTCAAGGCCGCCATGTTATTCCCGAGGGTGGAATCGGTTAATACAGCTATTAATATTGCTAAAGCCAACGCTAACCTATATCAGCAGGGGCTGAGGTTGTTCAGTGCGTCTACTTTATATGAAAATAAAACCTTGACACGGGGTGGGAAAAGAGTTGAAGGATTGACTACAGTAGTTCCCTGGTTTAGGGAAGCACCAAAGGCAATAACTTTTTCTCAAGCAGCTAAGAAACGATGGCGAGGAGATGTGAGCTGGGTGACTGCCACTAGCTTTGATGCTACTCAAGCCTTTATTCACGCTTTTTTCAAGGACGCTTCTCGAGAGATAGTTCTCGACAGACTGCGTAATATTCATCTTTTCCAAACTGATACCTCAGGGTTCCCGTTGCAGTTTACTGACCAAGGGGAGCGTGAGAGTCAACCTGTCCTGGTGCAAGTAGTTAACGGTAAATTTAAATTCGTGTCAGATCAAGACCAAGAGGGGGTGGAAAAGTCACCGTAATTATCAAGTCTGGGACTACAACCTAATTCCCCTTTAGCAATACTGACTAAAAATACTTACTAAAATTTTAGACTTCTAACCTCGGTAGGAAATATAAGGATCTTAAACATCATCCTAGGGAGTTGTCTATAAAACCGGTTATACAAAACCTAAATAATTGGATAAGATAGAGTATGGAGTAAATAAAAATAACCTAACTAAAGCAGTAAACGTTATATCTCTATCTCTATCGGAGATGACAAAAAATGATTTCAATAGTTCCTAGAAATCCCTATGTAATTGGTCGTCCAATTGATGATAATGACCAGTACTTATTTTGGGGAAGGCGAAGCTTATTCCGGTTTATTGAGGATAACCTCAAGAATAAAACCAAGGTTATGATAGTGTACGGTCAACGGCGGATTGGTAAGTCGTCCCTACTCCGTCATATTCCTACATCTGTAAACTTAGATAGCTTTTCCTTTGTTCCCTTTGATCTCGAATCCTACAGTCACAAATCTCTCGGTGAACTCTTAGAGGAACTGGCGATAGAAATCCTGGATAGCTTGGAACTAGACTCCCCTGAAATTCCCTTGCCTGACCGTACCGCCCTAGACACCGACCCCTTGATATTTGCTAACCAGTTTTTGCCCCAATTATATCAAAGCTTGGGCAACCAAAATATAGCGTTATTGCTAGATGAATTCGAGACATTAAATACCCCAGATAATAATCAAGATAATAACCTATTATACGAGCATTTATTTCCTTACTTAAAATCCCTAGTTGCTCGACAGGATAATCTATACCTGATTCTCTGTGTGGAACAGGAATCGAAAGATTTACCGAATTTACTCCGGATATTCAAAGATGCCCCAACCCAAGAAATTGGCTTACTTGATCAACAAACTACCCAGGAGCTAATTACCAAACCAGCAGCAGGACTACTCAGCTACGAACCTGCTGCTATCCAAGCCATTTACCAGTTATCTAGCGGGCATCCCTATTTTACCCAAGTCCTATGCTTTGCTATTTTTAGCAGAGCTAGGGAGTTAGAGCAGTGGCAAATCACCCCAGAAGATGTGGAAAACAGTGTAGACCAAGCCCTAGAAAATGCTAGTGCTGGATTGCTAGGGATTAGAGCCGGATTATCTATCCCAGAACGAGTAGTATTCTCTGCCTTTGCCGAGGCGGATAATCCCGTTAAAAGTAGTTCTAAAACTAGTTCAGACCAGCCATTACAGCCGTTTTCAGATGAATTGACCTCACTACCAACTGCAAGCCCCCTAAATCCCCCAATTCTGGGGGACTTTAACTCAAGAACCCCCCAAAGTTGGGGGGCTAGGGGGGCAAAACTTGCTGTAAGTCTACTCGAAAACTACGGCGTTATTCCAACAACATCCTTAATAAAAGCACCAGACCAACTAGCGGAACGGGGTTTCTTAGATAAAAATAAATCTAAAGTAACCATTGAATTTATCCGGCGCTGGTTGATTAAACGTTACCCACTCCAGCAAGAAATCCTAGAACTAGAAAAAATAGACCAAGAGCAAACTAATCCCATCTATCAACAAGCCACTACCCAGGATCAACAGGGGGAAATTACCAAAGCCCTAGGACTATATGAACAGGTTTTGGAACTAAATCCTAATCATTTTAGTGCTTTCGTTGCCCTAGCTCAAGGATATCTAGATAGCGGAGAGTTTGAGAAAGCAGTTACCTATTACCAAAGAGCCTATAAAATTGACCAAATCCGTAACAAAGATGGCTTGGTGCGCTCCCTCTTAAATTATGGCAATCAGTTGATAGAGCAACAATCCTTCACAAGAGCAAGAGAGCAGTTTAACCAAGTATTGGAAATTGCTCCAGATAATATATCAGCACAGGAAAAAATCCTGGAAATTCAAAATTATCCAGAGAACTCTGATCGATTAATTCACAATAATTTGTCCTCTGGAATGGTTAGTGATTCTGGGATTATTGCTGAGTTTAGATATGAAATTAATCATCAGAATCTTAGTCAAGGAAATTGGTTAGGTAAACTAGCATTAGGAGTAGCAATCATTTCCCTGGTTGGTGTGGGATTTTATAAGGTATCAACGCCCTGTCCAGCTGGTCAACATAAAGTCTTCGGGATTAGATGCATTGCTACTACTATTAGTCGGGGTGACCACAGCTTATTTCCTAGAATTGACAACAAGGAAAAAATTGACCCTGCTACTAAAGCATTCCAAAACCAAAACTATAAGGCAGCAGCTAACTTGTTTAACCAAGCTTGGCAGGCTAATCAAAATGATCCAGAATTGCTGATTTACTACAACAATGCCCGCGCTCGTCAAAAGGCTCTTGAAAAGAATGTTTCTCCATTCACTATCGCTGTGGTAGTGCCCATCGACCAGTCAGAATCCAGGGCAAAAGAAATATTGCGAGGGGTAGCCCAGGCTCAAGATAAATTCAATAATTCAGGGGGATTAAATGGTCGATTCCTGGAAATTGCGATCGCTAACGATGGCAACGATCCAGCCACAGCGAAAGAAATAGCTCAAGCTTTAGTTAAAGAAAAATCTATCCTGGGGGTAATTGGACATAACTCTAGTAATGCCAGTAAGGCCGCACTCCCGGTATACGACCAAGCTGGCTTAGCCATGATTGCCTCCACCAGCACCAGTAGTTATGTAAATGGAAAGGTGTTATTTAGGACAGCTCCTTCTAATCTAGCAGTTGGTAAAGCACTGGCTCAACATCTCAAAACTACACTGGGCTTAGACAAGGTGGTAATTTTTTATGATGCTGACAGTGTCTATAGCAATAGTCTCAAAGACTTTTTTAAAAGAGACTTTGAACAACTAGGGGGTAAGGTGGTTCGGAAGATTGAATTAAACAAATCCGACTTTAATATAACAGAAGAAGTCGAAATAAGTCTCTATCAAGATCAAGTCAAGGCCGCCATGTTATTCCCCAGCGTGGAATACATTGATACAGCTCTAGACATTGCTAAAGCCAACACTCAGGTGATCGCTAACTCCAACAACCGAGATCAGCAAGGGCTGAGGTTGTTCGGTGGGGATACGTTATATAGTAGTAAAACCTGGCAAGAGCGTGAACAAGGGGTTGAAGGGTTGACTATCGCAGTCCCCTGGTTTAGGGAATCACCACAGGCAAAAAACTTTTCTACAGCAGCTAGGGAACTATGGCGAGGAGATGTTAACTGGCGCACTGCCACAAGCTTCGATGCTACTCAAGCCTTGATTCAGGCTTTGTTCCAGGACGCCTCTCGCGAGAAAGTTCTCGACAGACTCCGCAAGGTTAATCTTGTAGCGAGTGATACCTCAGGGTTACCTTTGCAGTTTACTGACCAAGGGGAGCGTCAGAGTGAACCTGTCCTGGTGGAAGTGGTTGATGGTGAATTTAAATTGAAATGAGTTAATAGTAAGCATATGCGCTACGCGCACGCTACGCGAACAGCCGTCAGTTGTCAGCCGTCAGCATTTTTCAATTGGGTGAGGTACAAATTATTGGGTGAATGGGAGCTTCTGAGCATATATCAGGTAAGAAGGAAGAGGGAAGAGGTAAAACATCCCGTGTACCTGATAGCTGAAAGCTGAAAGCTGAAAGCTGATAGCTGATAGCTGATAGCTGATAGGGTAATTACCATCCATTGGCTACCACGGGCGAAATATGTCAAAATATTAAGCGTGTGGATTACATCATCTCTAACTACCGCGTTAACACCAACCGCTGTTGCCCTGGGAAACTTTGACGGCGTCCATTTGGGGCATCAGCAAGTTATTGCTCCCATTTTGCCAAAGCCAGTTACCGCTCAAGCTCAAGCCCTGACATCATCTAATCTTGAGCAATTTAGTAACCCTGAAACCACTGGCCCAAATCTAGACCCAAATCTAGAACTAATCTATCCCACAGTAGCCACCTTCAATCCCCATCCCCGAGAATTCTTTTCCGGTCAAGCCTGGAAGCTACTGACACCACCAACAGAAAAAGCACAACAGTTGAGTGCCTTGGGTGTGCAACAGTTAGCCCTATTACCCTTTAACCGGGAGCTAGCTTCCCTGAGTCCCCAGGAATTCGTGGAAAAGATTTTAGTCGAGCAACTCCAGGCACAGCAAGTCAGTGTGGGAGAGGATTTTTGCTTTGGCCATAAGCGAGCTGGCACCGCAACGGATTTGGATGCGATCGCCTCCGCCTACGGTATTACCGTCCATATCGTATCCTTGTACAAACGTCAAGACCAACGGATCAGTAGTTCCAGCATTCGCCAATCCTTAGCCCAAGGGGATATCGACAAAGCCAACCGATTTCTAGGACGGCCATACACCCTAATCGGAATAGTAGAGAAAGGTCAACAACTCGGTAGAACCATTGGATTTCCCACCGCTAACCTCCACTTACCCCCAGACAAATTTTTGCCTAAGCTAGGGGTTTACTGCGTCGAAGTCTCCCATGGCCCTGAATCCTCTAACCTAGACACCAATTTATCCTCCCATCCTGGTGTCATGAATATTGGTATGCGCCCCACGGTCAAGGGCACCAGTTTAACCGTCGAAGTTCATCTATTCGATTGGTCCGGAGACTTATATGGCAAAACCCTAACCGTAAGCCTCAAGAAATTTATCCGCTCCGAACAAAAATTTTCCTCCCTAGACCAGCTCAAAGCCCAGATTCAGATAGATTGTGAAGCTGCTAGGGATTTTTTTGGTTAAGGGAATTTAGAATTTAGAATTTAGAATTTAGAATTTAGAATCGGGAATCGGGAATCGGAACCCACCCCTAACCCCTCCCAGGAGGGGAACGGGAGTCGGGAGTCAGATCAGTAACTGGCTTGTTCTTGTTCCCCCCTTATTAAGGGGGGTTAGGGGGGATCACCCACCAGAAAGTTAGAGCAGGCTCACCAATTCTTGATTAGAATTTTGTAGTTGCTCAACCCACCTGGAAAATTCTGTATTGCTTATGCGATCGCTTCTGTATCGGTGATGCGATCGCTTCTGTATTAGTGATGCGATCGCGCTTTAGTTTATGCGATCGCTAATCCTTTATGCGATCGCTAATCCTTTATGCGATCGCTAATCCTTTATGCGATCGCTAATCCCGCAGCAAAACCCCAAAACAAAATCAGTTTGACTGGTGGTGCGTTACGGGACGGGCTCTCACAACACTGACTACGAGGTTGAAAATGCTGGCAAGCCCGCCCCTAACGCACCCTACTCCTGCTCCCGATTCCCGATTCCCGATTCCCGATTCCCCACTCCCGATTCCCCACTCCCTAAAGGAATTTGTTACAAAACTTTTCAAAATATGCTATAATTAAATATTTTTTGTGCTATACTCAAAATGGAGATACAAAAGTAAGAGCCAGCCCGAAGATGTACACGCCCAAGGCTGGCTCTGGCTCCCCTTTAAAGGAGATACCTAAATTATGTCCTATAGTCCCAGCTTACAACCGTGGGTCATGATTCGCCTATTGCGAGGCAGGCCACCATTAGTTTTCGCTCGGTTCTGCAGCCCTTCTGATGCCAGGAGCTATTCGCAAGCCATGAAACATCTCATGCCTGATGCTAAGTTTTTAATTTTTCTTGATAAAAGTCTACCCATGGATGAAGAAGAATAGGGATCTTGCTCTTGTTCCCCCCTTATTAAGGGGGGTTAGGGGGGATCACCCACCTGATCAGGGTAGGTTTTTTACATTTGAATCGGGAATCGGGAGTCGGGGTAAGAAACTTGACTGTACCTCCTGTACCTCATAAGTATGATAAGCCCTATCAAAATCTTTCCCATTTTCCGAAAACCCTTGCTAGCTTATAGGAGATAGGGGGATGTTTGCCCTGCTCCCTGCTCCCTGCTCCCTGCTCCCTGCTCCCTCCAATAATTTATCCCTCACCCAATTGAACACTGCTCTATGAGACAAAGAATTCAACAGCTCCAGGAAAATCTCGGTCGTGTGATTGTTGGTAAAGCAGATGCCATTCGTCTAGTGATCGTGGCCCTATTGGCTGGGGGTCATGCCTTGCTGGAAGATGTCCCTGGTGTGGGCAAGACACTACTAGCGAAATCCCTAGCCCGTTCCATAGATGGGAAATTTCAACGTATTCAATGTACCCCTGACCTATTACCTACGGATATCACAGGAACCAATATCTGGAATCAGCGCAGTGGTGAATTTGAATTTCTGCCAGGTCCAGTATTTACCCATGTCTTGCTAACCGATGAAATTAATCGAGCCACACCCCGGACCCAGTCAGCCTTATTGGAAGTAATGGAAGAGCAGCAGGTCACCGTAGATGGGCGATCGCGTCCCGTACCTCAGCCCTTTTTCGTGATTGCCACCCAAAACCCAGTGGAATATCAAGGTACCTTCCCCTTGCCAGAAGCCCAAATGGATCGATTCCTATTATCTTTATCCCTAGGTTATCCCACAGAACAAGAAGAACTCCAGATGTTGCAACGCCATCTAGAAGGAATGATGGTTTCCGAGCTCACCCCCTGTATCACCACCGATGAAGTATTAGAATTACGGCATCTTTGTCAGCAGGTCAAAGTAGAACGGTCACTACAAGAGTATATGCTCAATTTAGTCAGAGCATCCCGTTCCGCCGAAGATGTCACCTTAGGAGTCAGTCCTCGCGGTACCATTGCTTTACAACGGGCAACCCAGGCACTAGCCTTTGTGGAAGGTCGAGATTATGCCATCCCAGATGATATCAAGTTCCTGGCACCTTATGTACTGTCCCATCGTCTCATTACCTCGGGGGGGCGTCGTGCTCAGCCCATTGTTGAGCAATTGTTGCGCTCTGTACCAATCCCTTAAAGAGTGTTGTGTGTGAGGTATGTCCAAATTTTTGAACTCAAGAAGCCCAAGGCGAAACCGTAGACGTTCACCTTGGGTTCTATTGTTATTGCTAATTTTTTGGAGTATTAGCATAGGATGGGGACTGGAGCGAGCCGTAGGATATACGATTGAGCCAGAAACAGTTACCTCCACCCCCACCGAAGTAATCGCATCCATGGACCCAGTGTCCAAACGCTACAAATTAGGCAAAGACCTTTACCTAGAAAACTGTTCCGCTTGTCACATTGCTTTGCCACCAGAAGTATTGCCTACCGAAACCTGGCGTCGGTTATTGTTAGAGCCACAGGAACATTATGGTACGCAACTCCGAAGACTGCTTGGTCCAAGTTTATTGCTGACCTGGCAATACTTGCGAGACTTCTCCCGTCCCCATAACAAAGACGAAGAAGTCCCTTATCGTATGACCCAATCCCGTTATTTCAATGCCCTGCATCCCCGAGTCAAAATCCCTCGACCCTTTGGGGTTAAAACCTGTGTTACTTGTCATCCCGGTGTCGCAAACTACGATTACCGCACCCTGACCCCAGAATGGCAGGATGCCCCCTAATCCGGTGATGGGGAAATGGGGAAATGGGGAGATAGGGAGATAGGGAGTCTGGGAGTCTGGGAAATTAGGGAAGTATAGCGCTTTCTAGTCTAATCAGATACACAAGATTTTTTCACTCTTGGCTCTTGGCTCTTGGCTCTTCTGTGTTCCCGATTCCCGATTCCCGATTCCCGATTCCCGATTCCCGATTCCCGATTCCCGATTCCCGATTCCCGATTCCCGATTCCCGATTCCCGATTCCCGATTCCCTATACTCTATTCCCAAGTCCCGATTCCCGATGCATGACTCCCGCTTCCCGATGCCCGATTCCCGACTCCCCAATCTCGATTCCCGATTCCCGATGCCCTACT